>JBAWCO010000372.1:0-9579 GCA_049590315.1 Occallatibacter sp.
GCTATGGCCCCCACCGACAACAGAATCGGCGACAGGAATCAGCTTAAACACTATTTACGGATAAGCTCTTAGTCCCTCAGAATGAAGAATTATCATCTTCGGCAGTGTCATCTGGTGACCGATCAAGACACCCTTATCTTGTTTCGCAGTTTGGTAGTTCTGGCAGGTTCCTCCAATCGTTTCACACCTTGACTTGGCGGATGCCGATGACCCAGTCGTAGAAGAATCGGACGGATGTGCCGATAGTGATTACGCGCACATCACCAACCGCGGATACTTCTCCTGCCGCGCTCGGATAAATGTGGCGTTCGAAATGAACGAGAGAGCGGTCATGGAGAATATCGGCCAGGAAGACCAGGGGACCATACATCGCATGGTCGCAGAGGCCATGACGACGGATGAGACCTATTTCTTTCGTGACCCGTTTCATTATGACGCCATAAAGACCACTCTCCTACCGGCGCTAAAAGAGGAGAGGAGCGAGCGGCGAAAACTAAGTTTTTGGTCGGCTGCCTCATCTACGGGCCAGGAAGCATATAGCCTAGCCATGTTGTTACTCGAGGAAGGTCTGCGGGACTGGAATATCCAGATCCTTGGCACAGACGTCTCTTCCAAAGTTCTGGAGCGCGCCAAGTCCGGGCGTTTTCAGCACATTGAGGTCAACCGCGGATTGCCGTCGAGTCTTTTGGTAAAGTATTTTCGACGTGACGGAGTGAACTGGCAACTAAGTGAGACAGTTCGCCGGATGGCGCAATTTGGGACGATCGACCTGCGCAATAGTATGCGGGCTCTTGGGCCGTTTGATCTTGTGTTTTGTAGAAACGTTCTGATCAATTTCGACAGTGAAACAAAACTGAAGATCCTGAAAGAAATTCACGGCACGCTGTTTCGAGGCGGTTGGCTGCTGCTGGGCTGCTCAGAAACCGCCTCGGATATCGGCCAGTGGTATGAACAACGCACAATTGGAAAGTCGATAGTTTACATCGCACGATGAGGGGCAACTCATGTCTATGGAAATAACTCCGGATGTAGTCACGCATATTGTTCAGTCAATCTTCACCACGATGCTGGACATCGAAGTCTCAACCGTTGCAGCGCCATCGTTGCCTACCGGGGACCGGTTGACCTCATCCGTTTACCTGGAGGGGGAATGGAACGGGGCAGTGTCGCTGGAGTGCAATCATCGGCAGGCATGCCAATTTGCAGGCAAACTTCTGGCCATGGACCCGCCGGAAGAGGTAGACGACGATGTCCGGGATGTACTGGGAGAACTGGCGAACATGATTGGCGGAAACATCAAGTCTCTGATGTCGACCGACGTCCGGCTTTCCCTGCCCTCGGTTATCGGCGGCAGCCACTACGAAGTTCGAATTTGCGGCTCCAAGGTACGGGACAAGGTTGGATTTAGTTTCCATGGTGGCAATTTCTGGGTAACCATTCTCGCGAAAGACCGGCCAGCGCCCAGAAAGTCGAGGATAAGCGATTCGCTTCAAGCAACAATGTGAGGTAGGATGTCGAGCTAGTTCTCAGTCGCGGTATCGAACAGTCGCGAGTGAATATGGATAACTGGGCGGTATGCCCTCTGTGTGAAGGAAGATGAAAAGGCGATTGCTCTACTTTGGAATCGTCGGCACTGTGGCTCTGAGCTGCTTTATCGTCTGGCGCGCGATAGCATCCGGCCATGCGGCGCAGGCCGCCGTGCATCGTGAGGATATTTCTGTCAGCAAGTACCCGCACTGGGTTGTGCAACAGGGCAGTGGGGATGAAGATGGTCATGGTCGAATCGAGCTTTTTGAAAAGACGGGCGAGTGTGGTTATATCGAACGCCTGAGCAAAGAGTTTTCGCCGCGCTTTCTTGTATATCTAATTGAGCAGGACGGTGGTGCGCGCAAAGGGCTACCGTCGAGCCATCAGAATCCCGTCTTGATTAGTGCCTTTGACAGCCTGGAGACAGCAATGCGAAAAACAGAACACTATTGCAAGAGCAAGTGAATCGACGGGGAATTCATGAAAACCGCTTCTTCGATTTGGTCGATCAGGCAACCGAAATTATCTTTTCTGCCTCTGAAGTCTCTCTTCCTGACTCGGTGAATTTGCAACAACCGCGATGTGAACGGGTTGACGAGCCGTTCGGCAGTCCTCAACTTCGCGGTTTCAGCTTTACAACCCTACTTCAGGGCCTTGTGGAACGCCTCTATCTTCCAGCGATTGGCATACCAGTCAAGCTTCTCGGACGCTCGGTTGCCAGAGTTTGTCAGCAGATCGCTTGGCAACTTCCAGTCAATCTTCCGGCGGCCTTTCGAAGCCGACCTCTCGCAGGCATGACTGGCTGTCAGCGTCAGGTTAGGGCAGACCTACGGAACACCGCGCCAGTCCTGGACGCGGCCAGAAGGATCGGTTCAACGACCGATCGCGAACCGGCTCCTGTGGTGAGGGCTTGGAGAATTAGTCCACACTGCTCTCAGGCATTGAAACACTAACTCTTTTGCCGATGACTCCACGCTGCGAAAAACCCCTGAGCCGTTCTATCCATTGAAACGTAAGTTCCAGTCCTTTGGCAACGAGTAGCAGGCCATTGCTGTTGCGAAGGTCCTCCTGAAGGATCATTCCCATCGTCAGGTCCGATACGGCGCAGTCGCGCGCACGTAGCGAGGCGGAAGGCACGAGATCCTCAAGAGAAGGCAGAATGAAGCTGTTGATGCCCTTCAGGGTGGCGCGCACTTTGTTCACCGCCTCGGTTGGATTGAGACCGCGGCCGATCCAATTGTCGTAGGCGAGACCGGTTTGCAAGAGCTGAATGCCGAGTTCGATCTCCTGTTTCTCCACTGAGCTATCGGCCTCGACACGGGGCGCGGGGTTGTTTTGTTGCGCGATCATCTGCGCAATACCCTCCATGCGCGGGATACGCGAGAGCATCTGGAATGCGACTGCGGGATGTGCGTCATACCTTCTCTTATCTTCGGCAGTGAGCGGATCGCCAGCATAGGCTGCATTCACTACTTCCGGAGGGAGCGTTACGCAACCCAATTGAGAGAGCATGGCGGCAATCTCATACTGCCACGTAGATGCCAGCTCAAGCTTCGCAGCTACTTGTTGCACGAAACGGCGCAGGCGCATAGCACGAACGAAGGCCGCCGGGTTGCTGAAGCTCAAAACCTCTGACAGAACGTGCACCGCTCCGCGGAGTGTTTGTTCGAGCAGTTCCTTCTCTGCATTGATCATGCGGTATTGTTCAAGACCGGCTTCAATAGCTCCTTGCAAATCTTCTTTTGAACAAGGTTTGGTAAGAAATCGAAAGATGTTTCCCATATTGACCGCGTGCATCGCTGTTTCAATATCCACCTGTCCAGTCAGGGCCATGCGGACGGTCGATGGCGCGAGTTCTCGAACCTTCGCCAGAAACTGTGCCCCATCCATCTGGGGCATGCGCATATCGGAGATCACCACGGCGTAGGGTCCAGATTTGGCGATTGCTTCAAGCCCAGGAAGTCCACCGATCGCTGTGTCAATGGAAAAGTCACGGCCCAGTTGCCGCTTGTAGCCTTCAAGCACCGCAGGTTCATCATCCACAAAAAGAATCTTCCCGGTCATCTCACCTGTCCTTCAGCGAGCTACTCGCTGCATCGATCCATCCATTCTGCCTGCCGATCGGCCAATCCAATTCGCTCTAGAAAGGCCTGGTCCATTTCCCGATTCCCATTCTTGAATTCCGGATGCATCCGTGCATGAATGACGCTCGCTGCATGGACAGCTGCCAGTGGGGAGAACTCAGTGACAGGGCTTTCCGAGGGATGTTGATGCCACGCCACTGCCTCGACAATCACGGTGGGCAGTCCCCATATTCCAAGAAGATAGGCGCCAATTTCTGCATGACCGCAACCGAGAAGTTCGTTCTCGACTAGCCATGGCCTTGTTCCCGTTGCAGCGGCGGTATCGGCAATTTTGCGAAAGGTCCTGGGATCGGCCGATGCGATCACCAACTTGCCGACATCGTGCAACAGCCCGGCGGTTTGATAAGGATCTAATGCACGCCCCGAGATCCCTTCGACCCTTGCGATGCATCTCGCAAACTTGCTGGTGGCGATACTGTGGTTCCAAAGCCATTCTGTCTCATTGCCGCTAAGGGCGCCTGAGTCGAAAGTCGAGAAGACACTCAATGAAAGAACCATCGCCTGAATGGTCTCCATGCCCAGCAGAAGGACCGCCTGTTCCGGCTCCGAGATCTGCGCACGCACCCCATAAACCGCGGAGTTCACCATCTGAAGGATCTTGGCGGTCATTCCCATGTCCTTGGCAATGATGCCGCCAACTCGCGAGGAGGATGGATCCACAGAGCGCAACTCAGCGGTGATCTCCTGGTAGATCGACGGCAGACTCGGTATGGACTTCAGCCGGGATACAAATGTCCTCAGCGGCGCATTCTGAAGTAGGTTGGTTAGCGCTATGATCCTCACCAACAACGACTTAAGCTGTTCGGGATCGCAGGGCTTCGACAAGAACTGATGTGCCGACGCGCTTGACCTCACGATCGATTCCCGGTCCGACTGCCCGGACAGAATAATGCGAATGGTCTGAGGAGACTGCTGCTGGATCTTTTCCAGCAGCTCTGCGCCGGTCATCCCCGGCATTCTCATGTCAGTGACAACCATGTCGAAGGGCTGGCGTGCCATCGCCTGCAGGGCCTCTTCGCCGCTGCCGACGAACTCCATCTCCCATTCCGCCCTCATGTTTCGAAACGAGCGCTGCAATCCCATCAGCAGATTCGGTTCGTCATCGACAAAAAGAATGCGCTTCAACACAGCTAAGCCTCCAAAGAAGCCGAGATCGGGAGCCTCACAAAGAATGTGGTGCCTCTGCCGACTTCGGTGTCGAACCAGATTCTCCCGCCGTGTTTTTTCACCACCACAGTGTGTGCCAACATTAACCCTTGACCGGTTCCCCTGCCAACGTCTTTTGTCGTAAAAAACGGATCAAACACCTTTTCTCTCGCGTGTTCGGGAATTCCCGTTCCCGTGTCGGCGACGGCGATCTCCACAGAGTCCCCATCCTGCCGGGTAGAGATGGTGATTGTACCGTGGCTGCCTACTTTGACCTTTACAACATCTGCAATCGCGTGTGCGGCATTCACCAAAAGGTTGAGCAAGACCTGGTTGATCTCTCCCGCAAGACACGGCACCAGCGGAAGGTTGGGATCCAGGTGCGTCTGCACGTCGGCTACATACTTCCACTCGTTTCGTGAAATCGTCACCGTTGTTTCGATGGCCTTGTTCAAATCGATGGTGCGCTTCTCTTGTGAGCCTGGGTGCGAAAACTCTTTCATCGCGCTCACGATCTTCGCCACTCGCTGCACGCCATCGAGTGTCTGTTCGATGGCGCGCGGCACTTCCTGCGCGAGATACTCTAAATCCGCTTTCTTGCTGCACGCTTCAAAGCATTCAATGGCGGCGGGCGACACCGTCCCGTGCACCGCCTCGTCGTGCAAATCCTGTGCGGCCCGGAGCACTTCGGCAACCTCGCTCCATGAGTCCCTCATGAAGCCTGTGTTGTCCCCAACGTACTGGATGGGCGTGTTGATCTCGTGCGCAATTCCTGCCGCAAGTTGTCCGATGGCTTCCATCTTCTGCGCACTGCGGAGTTGATCGTCCAGCGCGTGTTTTTCCGTCTCATCCCGCACGAGGATCAACAAGCCGGTCTCTGTCGGGTATGCGACACCCGACATCCATGCCTTCAACAGGCCGAAGTAGTCTTCAAAGCGGCACGGCTCACGTTCACTCATCGCACGGCGGGATTCCCTCTCAAAAGACGTCCCCAGCAGATAGGGCGAGCAGTCCCACAGAATCTCTCCAAAGGTCGTCGACGGGTCGAGACCATCGCGAAGACGGTTCTGATAAGTGACACGCCAATCGCGATCGAGTACGATCACGTACTCGTTCGTCGTCTCTAATACTGTGCGCAGCTGTTCGGAAACAACTGACAACTTGCCTTCAAGCTTCTTGCGCTCTGAAATATTGTGGGCCTGACTTGACGCACCGATAATCTCGCCCGACTCGTCGCGAATGGGAGCGGCTGTCACAGATACCGCAATCATGCTTCCGTCTTTATGACGGCGTTCTGTCTTGAAGTTCTGGACGCTATGTCCCTGACGCACCTGTTCCAGAATCCACATCGCCTCGGCGTCGTGATCATTCCGCTGGAGGATGCTTGCCGATGCGCCTATTGCCTCGAATGGCGTGTAGCCGAACATTTGCTCCGCAGCAGGGTTCCACGAGGTAATCTTGCTATCGAGCGACTGACTGACGATTGCATCGTCGGAAGAGTTGACGATGGACGCCAACAACCGCTGCGTCTTGGCCAGTGCCTGGTGAGCCATGCGCGGCTCTGTAATATCCGCTGAAATTCCGGCGAGTCGGATCACTGCGCCGTCCTCTCCAGTGATCGGGAAAATCCGGCTTCGAATCCAGCGAATCTCACCGTCGTTTCGAACAATGCGGAAGCTCAACTCGAATCGCCGGTCGTCCTTCGGTGGAAAGTGCTCCTCAACACGAGACCGGTCCTCCTCGTGAACCGCCGACAACCAATCTCGGGCGTTTTCGTACAAATCCGCTCGCGATCTTCCCCAAATCTCCTCATACGCGGGGCTGACATAAAGCATTTGATTGCAGCAGACGTTAAAGATCCAGAAGGCCTCCCGGATCGAGTTGGTGAGATCCCGGAACCGTTCTTCACTGTCAAGTAGTTCCTGCTTATTCTGATGGCTGCCAGTGATGTCGCGAGAGATCCCAAAGGTGCCGATGCATTCTCCGGCAGCATTGAACAGCGGCATCTTGCTAGTCGAAGCCCAGGTAACAGTTCCATCCGGCCAATCTTCGCGTTCCTCTTTACCGATCAACGGCATGCCGGAACGGATGATTTCCCGCTCGTCTTGCAGCGCATTCGCGGCATGTTCTCCCCCGAAGAAGTCCTGATCCGTCTTGCCAATGGCCTCGCTAGGGTCTGCGAGATGTAGGCATCGCGCCTGTGTGCGGTTGATCCGCACAAACCGGCTCTCGACGTCCTTGAAGTAGATACTGTCCGTTGTGTTCTCAAGCAAAGCAGAAAGCAGAAAACTATCGTTTGTGAGCTCATGGATTGAAGAACCAGGACCCACTGCCCTGCCGGGAAACTGCTCTACGAGTCCCATTTACCCTCCAACTGCGCGCGCCCGAAAGGCCCCGAATCCAAGCAATGAAGAAAGCCGAATACCGGAACTACTATCGGTAAGCTGACTCATTTATTCCACCCCATTCATCGGCCACAGCAATCAAAAGAGCATCGATTAGGTGTTTAGTCCCGGCATTTGATGGGTTGGATCGAGAGTAAATCGGTGCGGTTCTTTTTGCCAGCATTTACAGATCAACTCGTAGACGGTGAGTCCTCCGAGGGTCTTGAGCCGCTTTGCGAAATTGTATGCGGCAACGAAGTCGGAGAGGTGGATATGTAGCTGATTGTGGCTGTCGTAGTGGTAGCGCTGAACGGTGGCTTCCTTGATGGTTCGATTCATGCCATGGAACGCACTTCGCCTCTGCTGCCAATGCGCCCCGGGCAGGCCGAACGCCGTGCTCACGATTACTTGCGACATGGCGCCACCAACCTGTTCGCTGCTCGCGATGCCAAGACAGGCAACGTCATTGGCCAGACGCACCTCCGGCATCGCTCTGAGGAGTTTCGCAAGTTCCTCGATACCATTGAAAAGAACGTACCGGAAGAACTAGACGTGCATCTGGTCATGGACAACTACGCCACACACAAGACCGACACGATTCAGCGCTGGCTGCTGAAACGCCCTCGCTTCTATGTCCACTTCACGCCTACCTCGGCCAGTTGGCTCAACCTGGTCGAACGATGGTTCGCGGTCCTCGCCGACAAGCAACTACGTCGCAACAGCTTCCGATCCACGCGTTAACTGGAAACCGCCATTCGAAGCTATCTCGACCATCACAACGCACAACCAAAGCCCTTCGTCTGGACAAAATCCGCTGATCAGATACTCGACTCCATCGCTCGCTACTGTCGGCGAATTAATGACTCAATACACTAGTACTACTGTGTTATAAACGTCGTGCACCACAGAAGGGACAGTGAGAGAGTTTACGAAGCAATGATCGTGCGATGATGATGCGCAGGGTGGCGATTGAGTGCGGATGATGACGCTCAGGCCGGATTCGAGCCGCGCGGCCGGAAGCTGTTTGGCAACTGGGGGGTTGATAGTCCAAGATGCCCACTCCTGGCGGAGGGGGAAAAACGGCACCTCTCTGCCACCAGGAAACCATAGGCGGCGATCGAGAGAGTGGCATGGTGGTGAAAGCCACGCCATCCGCGGCCTTCGAAATGTCCCAGCCCCAGTTCCTGCTTGAGCTCTTGGTAGTCCCGTTCAATGATCCATCTCTGTTTGGCCAGAGCCACCAGTTTGCGCAGCGGAATAGATGCGGGCAGGTTGGATAGCCAGTATTTACGCGGTTCAGCTTCATCGCGCGGCCACTCGATCAGCAGCCACTCCTCGGTTCTGGGCTGATGCAATTTGTGGTCGCGATGCGCGGCGCGAACCCTCAGGGCGGCGAAGCGGGAGCGCAGAGGACGACGCGAGCCTTCCCGCCAGGTGACGGTCTTCCAGGTCTTTATCGGCAGCGAGAGGGCTAGTTGCTTGGCTGATAGCGGCGTGTGCTGCGGGTCGCGACGCAGACGGCGTGGCGGCTGGCCGCGGCCCGAATATGGGGGCGGCGGCAGCGGTCCGGTGCCGGGCGGCCACACCGTGGTCGTGCTCTGAACCCCGACCACGTAGTGCAGTTGCATGCCGGCCAGTGCTTCGCGAAAATCAGTGTCGTTCCCATAGGCCGGATCGGCCAACACTGTTCCCTGTGGAACTCCCTTCCCCATGGCTTGGCGGATCTGGCCAAGCGCGATTTCCAGCTTGGTCTGAAACAGAATCTCGTCCGGAATCTTGGCCTGTCGCCGAAGTTGGCGGTCGTTGGCCCATGCTTCAGGAAGATACAAGCGGTAGGCAATGGGCAGACTGGCTTTCCATGTAGCCACCGAAAGGCTTACTGCGACTTGGCAGTTATCCTGCTTGCCGGTCTGCCCGCAGTACTGTCGCGCTACGCCCACCGAATGTGTCCCCTTCTTGGGCAGGCCGGTATCGTCGACGATCCAGGCCACCACCGAGTCGGCCTTGGTCATCGCCGCCAGCGCATCGTCGCGTACACGGTCCAACACTGTCTCATCGCTCCACGGAGCATCGGCCACCACGTGGTGCAGCGACTGGTGCATGCGTCGCACGTTGTCAGGGGCCAGACGCGCCGCCATCGGCTCGACAGACTTGCGTTCACCGGGCAGCAGCAGTCCGGTGCAATAGAGCCGTAAGGGAACAGCTCGATCCATATGTCCGGAAGCCTCACCCAGACGGTCAAGGTAGACCGCCAAGCGGTGCTCGCGGGCAACTGAAGTCCCGGTCATCGCGCTCATGACGCCAAGATACCGCGATAGCGCGATAGAATCGCGGGTTTATTCGTAAGAGGTATTCAGTTTATAACACAGTAGTACTAG
>JBAWCO010000373.1:0-1536 GCA_049590315.1 Occallatibacter sp.
GAAGAGATTCTGCCCATGCAGAGTTACTCGGATCACCACTCGACTGCCGAAAAGGACTTTCTCGGTGTAACGATTGCGGCTCCTGGAACCGCTGGCGTGGACGGCGATCTCAAAATCGCTCTCGACACGTTGTTCAATCATCCGAACCTTCCGGCATTTTTCTCAAAGCAGATGATTCAGCACATGGTCACGAGCAATCCAAGTCCTGCATACATCAGCCGCGTGGCCGCCGTTTTCAAAGACAACGGACTAGGTGTGCGCGGGGATTTGAAGGCTGTGATCACGGCGATTCTGCTCGACCCGGAGGCACGCGACTCGGCTGGGGACTTCAGCAATCCTCAATATGGAAAGGTGCGCGAGGCGCTGCTCCGGTATACGGAATGGGCGCGGGCATTCACGGCACAATCTCGCACGGGGTCCTATGACAACGGGAGCCCGGAGGATCCTATTTTTGGGCTCGGCGAGATGTGGCTTCGTTCACCCACGGTCTTCAATTGGTTTACCCCAGGGTATGTTCCTCCTGGAACAAGCATCGAGCAGGCCGGCCTGGTGGCGCCCGAGATGCAGATGACGAACGTCTCTTCGGTCGTGGGCTATTTGAACTACATGCAGAGTACGATTGGCAGCGGCGCAAACGGAGGGCCGGACATCTTTTCGAGTTACGAGACGGAAATGAGTTTGGCGGCGACGCCGAGTGCGCTGCTGGATCGCATCAATTTGCTGCTGATGGCCGGCGAGATGGACAGCACGCTTTATGGCCAGATACTTGCCGCTGTCAATTCGATCGAGATACCGGCGGGCGATCAGACGGCGATCAACACCGCACTTGCGAATCGCGTTGAGACGGCAGTTTACCTGACGATGGCTTCGCCATCCTTCTGCGCACAGTTTTAGGGAGCCCATGATGAATCACTTTGAAAGATCCCGGCGGCAGTTTCTTAGAACGGCTTCCATGGCCTCGATGGCGGGCCTGTCTGTCAGTCCATTTCTCCTGGAACTGAACTCTCTGGCTGCGATGGCCCAGGGAACCAGCACATCCGGCTACAAGGCTCTGGTCTGCGTCTTTTTGCAGGGCGGCAATGATGGCCATGGCACGGTCATCGCCACCGACCCGGACTCATTCAGCGCGTTTACGCAGGCGCGATCGGGAGCGCCGGGGCTTGCGTATCCGCAAAGCGAACTGCTGCCAATCGTTTTGAAGACTCCGCAAAGCGGCCGCACATTTGCGCTTAATCCTTCGCTGACAGGATTGCAAAACTTGTTCAACGCCGGCCGCGCAGCGATCGTGGCCAACACGGGAACGCTCATTGTTCCTGCGACCAAGGCGCAGGTCAATGCAAATTCCGTTCCGCTGCCGGCTTCGTTGTTTTCGCATTTCGATCAGACGGCGGCATGGCAGGCCATCGCCTCAAACGGCGGCAGTGCGGAACATGTGGGCTGGGGCGGCGCGGTTGCGGATTTGATCGAGAGCATGAACATGAATACGAACTCAATGTTCACGTGTATCTCGACCGCGGGTATCGCACTGTTTCTCTC
>JBAWCO010000374.1:0-4216 GCA_049590315.1 Occallatibacter sp.
CTTATGCGGGGTGGGCAGGTACACTGGCCTGAATACAGGAGGGTAACCCATGCAAACGCGGATACAAGGCACGACTATGCCCGTGCTGGATGTGCAGCTGAACCCGAACGAGAGCGTGTTCTCAGAGAGCGGTGAGCTCTCGTGGATGACGGCTTCGATCCAGATGACGACGCATACCCAGATGGGCGGGGGCGGCGGGCTGTTCGGCGTGCTGAAGCGGGTGGCCGGAGGCGGCAGCCTGTTCATGACCGAGTACCGGGCCTACCAGTATCCGGGCGAGGTCAGCTTTGCGACCAAGGTGCCGGGACATATCGTTCCGATTCAGGTGGGGCCGGGACAGGAGTTCCTGATTCACCGGCATGGATTTTTGTGCGCGACCGATGGAGTGACGATCGGGGTCGGGTTCCAGCAATCGCTGGGGGCGGGCATTTTTGGCGGGAACGGATTCCTGCTGCAAAAGGTGGCCGGGCAGGGGACTGCATGGCTGGAGCTGAGCGGGGAACTGATTTTGAAAGACCTGGCGCCGGGCGAAGTGTTGCGCGTGCATCCGGGACATGTGGGGGCCTTCCAGTCGTCAGTTGCTTTCCAGATCACGATGGTTCCGGGGTTGAAGAATGCGATCTTCGGTGGGGACGGGATTTTTCTGGCGGTGCTGCAGGGGCCGGGCCGGGTCTGGCTGCAAACGCTGCCAATTTCGCGACTGGCGCATCAGATTGGTGAGTATCTGCCACGGGGCGGTGAATCGCGGCAGGTGGGGCCGGCCACCGGCGGAGCACTGCTGGGCGGGATTGTGGGCTCGATTCTGAGCGGAGACCAGTAGAAGCAGATGACAGGGTACAGATGACAGATGGCAGCCGTTGGTGAGTTCCTGAATCAGCGGTGATCAGGACTCGATTAGCGAGGGACGAGCGGGTGGTCGAGGAAGGAGCGGTTGGAGTGGTGCGGATTGGCCGTGAGCTTCTTGTCATTCTTTTTCTCTGTGCATTGGTGAAACCTGCCTGGACACAGGAGGGGAAGGTGCCGAGTGCGATACCCCCTGGCGCCTTTCAGTTTCAAGGCTCGTGGGATTGTGCGGGATCGTTCGGCAACGGAAAGACGCACAGGTCAACCTTTACCGGCAGCGTGATTCTGGGCGGCAAATGGCTGGAGTTGACCGAGCAGGACATCGAACCCGCTACCGGCTATCTAGCCAAGTACCTGGTGGGCTACGATGCGGAAAGGAAGCGCCTGGTGGAGTTTGACGCTAATAACTTTGGAGCGGCCACATATACGAGCGCTGAAGGCTGGCAGAATGGTGTGCTTACCATGACCTCTCCGGTGTCGGACGACGTCAAGGCGCCTTATGCGGCGAACCGGTTTCTCTATTCGATCGCGATGCCGGACACCTTTACTGTGGACTGGCAGATAAGCAAGACGGCAGCCTTGAACTGGGTCGCCGGCGATCATCTTGTTTGCAAGCGCAGCGCACACCCATAGAGAAACCGAGAAGCTCAATCATGGCTCGATCCCCCGGTAATACGCGTAGTTTGCGCGGCGACATTGTATTTGGATTCGCGCTGGCGCTGGCTTGCGGGCTGGCCTGGCTGGTGCGGGACGTGCTGCTGCTGCTGTATGTGAGCGCGCTGTTTGCCGTGGTGTTGACCCCGGTGGTGCGGTTTACTGCCGGCATTCGGATTTGGCGCTGGCAGCCGTTCAAGGGGACGGCGGTTCTTTTCCTGATGCTGGCTTTGGTGGGCGGGCTTACAGCTTTCGGGTTTCTGGCGTTGCCCCCGGTGATACGGGACCTGCAGCAGTTCAACGGAGAAGCGCCGACACGGCTGCCGCAGATTGTGGCGAAGTTCAAGACGATCCCTTATATCGACCGATTGAATACCGAGGAGATCGCCTCGAAGGCGCAGGACCTGGCGAGTCAGGCGGCGACAAATCTGTTGCTTTCCATCAAGGATTGGGCGGGCGGGCTCTTCCGAATAGTGATGGGTGTTGTTCTTACGATTTACTTCATTGCGGAAGGAGAGCATACATATAACTGGTTCCTTTCGTTTTTTCCGGTGGAGAAGCGGGACCGGCTGGACAAGGCTCTGCGCCGGGCCGAGGTCCGCATGGGCAAATGGCTGCTGGGACAAGGGAGCCTGATGCTGATACTGGGAATAATCAGCACGGTTGTCTATCTGTCCCTGCACATTCGCTATGCGTATGCACTGGGCGTAATGACCGGGTTGCTGAATATTATTCCGGTGCTGGGAGCCGCGATCAGTATCGTGATTGCGCTGCTGGTGGCGGCGATCGATTCCTGGACGGGCGTGATTTGCATAGCTGTCTTCTACCTGCTTTATCTGCAGCTTGAAAACTCCTACCTGACTCCGCGCATTATGAAAAGGAGCGTGGATCTGCCGGGGCTGGCAATTCTGGTGGCGTTACTGCTTGGCTCGGCACTGGAGGGGGTGGTGGGCGCGATGGTCTCGGTCCCAACCGCAGTGCTGGTCGCTGTCCTGCTGGATGAGTACCTGGTGCAGAAGGATGAGGGTGAGAGCGGCATCGAGCCGGCAGGCCGGCAAGAGATCAAGTCAGCATAGGTGCGCGTGGTCTCTTCATGAATACCGACACTGCGTTCCGGCTTGAGCTGTTCAGCCTGCCCCATCAGGCGGCGGCCTTGCTGTCGATTTGCATTGCCGCCTGCATAGGCGCGCGCTCCGCAGTTTGCATGACGTCGCAAATGGAGCGGAGATGGGCTCAAGTGTTGGCATAAATGGCCCCGGACTCCAAGCGGAAGCAGGGTTAACCGACCCTCGAATTTAGGGTGATCCAAATCACACTGACAAGTTTTCATTCCGAGGTAGAGTATCGGCATCAGAAAAGCAGTTCCAGTGAGGCACGCCATGGGCAGGAAGACTATGACCAAGCGGGTGATTACCAACAAACCGACAACGCTTTCCGATTGCTTACACACGAAGGTCAAGGTTCACTTTGATCTTGTGGAGACTCGGGATATTGTCGATGGGGTCCCCGATTTGGAATTCGGCTATGGCAATCTTCGATTTGGGGCTGAGGCAAAGCCTGGGCATGCATCGGGTGCGCATTCCCGCGTCCCAGCGGTTCTGGCCGGCGGCAAAATTCAGACCACCATTCTGCTGAGCGGGCCACATGCTTTCACGGTAATGGGCGTCGTCAAGGAGATTCGGATCTACAAAGCGAACCCTGCTGCGTAGCGAGGTCTCGCCTGCAATTCCGAATGAGGGACGCTGATTATGCCCATGATAGGGACCTGCCAGGCTCGGCGACTGAGTTTATTCCTTGAGGGGCGTGTCAGCAGCTACACCGACTGTGAACTTCATTCCGGGTTTAATCTCGGCTTCGCCGCCGTGCATCATCACTGCGGGAATTGAGCCGACGAAAGTGATCCACATGAGGACAGACCTTGTTGTATGGCTGATTCCATCGAGTCTTTCGCCACCCTTGAGAACAACGGTGGTTCCGTTGAAGGTCAGAGAACTAGCAGTGAAGGCGATTTGGCCCGGGGTACCAAGGAGGCCGGAGGGTTTTACCACGGATATTGACGCATCGACCGGTGTTCCTTTGGGGATGATGACGGCATCGCCGTCTTTGACATCCTGATCGAGCAAGATACTTATCTTATCGCCAACCCTGGCCTTCTTCGAGTTCACGGTCGAGCCGGTGACCACGTGGAGCCGGGACTTGGCATGCAGCAATCCGCCAGCTTCGAGAGCTAGCGGAAACACGGGCACGGCAGGACCTTTGACTGTGTAATCCGCGTGGACGAGAAAGCTGTCATTCATGTTGGGGGCAGTGGCAAAGGCCTGCAGATGTGTCGTGGCATTGATGATGACCGGGCCGGTGTAGCGGCGGGAGGATGTGGTCGGCGTCCAGCCAGTAGTGGTGTAGTAGATGACCGCGCCTTGCGCGGCGCTGGTCAGGGTCACCTTCGTTCCCTGTTGCACCGTGCCTGACTTGACAGAAAGGACGGGCGCTGGAGCCATCGCAACGTCCGAGTCGGAGTTATCCGGCGCCGAATTCTTCGCGAAGTTCTGTAAATCGTTTGCGTGCTGCATTGTCTGCTTGTCCACTTCATCGAGATGGCGTTGTTGCTCTGCCATTTCGTGAAGACTTTGTTGCGTCAGCCGCTCGTCCTGCGCAGCGGCATCGTCTTGCCCAAAGGCTGAGATGCTACCCACAACTGGCACGAGGGCGGCACAAGTTA
>JBAWCO010000375.1:0-5673 GCA_049590315.1 Occallatibacter sp.
ATCGCCGGTCGCAGCCGATCCAGCGGAACGCGATGCCCGGCTTCCAGCAATCCGTCCGCCGCCGGCAGCGTATCGTCAAAGACCGCATCGTTGGTGAAGTTGCGCATGGCAAAGTTGTCGATCCAGCGAATGGGGCAAGCGTGCCTTATCCCTGACGAATCAACTCGCTCGACAGAGATCCTCCGCACAAACATGATTCCACTCTAAAGGAAGCAATTGAAAAGCTGCGCCCGATTCATCGCAGCTTTATTTATCGCGATGCGCGGGTCTCCGCTCCGATCTCTCAGGCCCCGTTCGGAATCCTCGGAACACAGCGTCAACGAAATCGCCCGCGTCGACGTCTAGTTCATTGAGCACTTCGCCGGCGAGGATGCTCACCATCAGAGGCTCCAATCCGCTTGCCCCAGTGCAGCCGCGTGGACTACTCTGAGATTCCCCCCAATGGATAGGAGCATCGCATAATGTTCAGATTGTCGAAATCAAATTTCCTGTCACGGCGTGCCTTACTGCTCGCCGTATTCATCGCTGCCGGTTCCTGTGCGCTCTGGGCGCAAGCCGACCAGCCCTCCGGCCCACCTCCGGGTCAGATGGGCCAGCGCGGCCCCAACGCGGAGCGCGAGTTGGCGCAACTCACCGAGGCGCTCACCCTCACTCCCGATCAGCAATCCCAGGTCAAAACCATTCTGAAAGAGCGGCGCGAAAAGATGGAGGCCCTGCGCGCAAGCGGGACGGAACCTACCCGCGAGCAGTTTGTGACGATCCGCAAAGACACTGACACCAAAATAACGGCAATCCTCAACGACGACCAGAAAGCGAAATTCGCAACCTGGCAGCAGGAGCACAGCTCGCACCATCGCGGCGGCGGCAACGGCGATGCAGCACCCCCACCACCCGGCGCCTAAGATACACCGCATCTTAAAACGAATCTCTGTGCCCCATCCATTCGCGCTCTTTGCGAATGGGTGGGATCGCAAAGACTACGGCTTCCCCTCCACCACAGCCTTTGCGTCCTTCTCTTGCTGCGCGTCCACATGGAAGCGCTTGAAGTCGTAATCGCTTTCCGTAAAGTGCTGCCGCATATTCTTCACCAGCAGCACCCGCGCCTGCATGTTGGCTTCAGCTCCGGTCGGCAGCCAGACCTCGCCATTCACCAGCGTCTGGTCAAATCGGAATCTCGATCCCTTCTCGATATTGGCCACCAACCCGCCGCCCACGCGGAAATTGTCAATGAAGCTCACTTCCAGGTGCACCACCTGCCGGTCCGCCTCGTCAATCCATATCGTTCCCTGCAATTTCTTTGAAGCGTCCTCAGCCAACCCATGCGTCTGCGCATCCTTGCACCCCGCAAAATCAAACACAATCGCTGCTCGTCCGCGAAACGTCTCCCGCCGCGGATTGCGCACATCCATAATCTGCAGTACCCGGCTCACGCTAATGCTTTGCCCCTCCAGCGGCTGATCCGACGGCGTCTTCTGCGCCTTCTCCACCAGCTTGGTCACCCGCTCCGTCTCTTTCTGCTGGTCGTGATCGTCCAACGGCTTTCCGTCTTTCTTCACCGTCCGCTCAATCACGTGGCCATTGACGAAAAAATCTTCGCCCTCTCGAGTCTCGGTCTTCTTCACCTGCCCGTTGGAGTCGATATCCTGCGTAGTCTGCAGCGAAGAATAGGTATAGTTCTCGCGCACCTTCTCAAGCTGCTTCTGGTGCTCCTGCACCTCGTGCATCAGTTCACGAATATCGGGCAGCGGCGGATTCGCCGTCTGCAGCGCCTGTCCCGGCAAGGCCGGAAACAGAGTAGAGACGAAACCAGCGAGGCAGAAGAAACGAGCAATATGCATGAAGGCATTTTCCCTGGGAATGCAGGATTTGGGTTGACTCAGCCGCGTAGCTCCACCCTATGATTGGACCCGAAGGGCTAGGAAAGGTCGCGGTAGTCTGCATGATCGCCTTTGCGGCCGCCGCATTGCCTCTTATGCTATACCGGAGGCCGCATCGCCGCATCCAACCCTAAAGCCCTGCCGCACAGGCATTAGGACTGCTGAACAGACCCTGATAACGAGAACGGCACAGAGAAAGGTAAGGAGAAAGAATGCTCGGACTTCTGTTTCAATGGCTGCTGTGTGCAATCGCCCTGCTCATTGTTTCTAAAATCGTTCCCGGCTTTCAAGTCAACGGCCTTTGGCCCGCCCTAATTGCATCGCTGGTCATCGGCCTGCTCAACGCGACCGTAGGCTTCTTCCTCAAGATCATCACCTTCCCCATCAGCATCCTCACCTTGGGAATCTTCCTGCTGGTCATCAATGGCCTCATGATCCTGCTCGCCTCCAGCATCGTTCGCGGCTTTCACGTGCGCGGGTTCGGGTCCGCGTTCTTCGGCGCGGTGGTTCTAGCGTTGCTGGGAATGCTGATCCGCGCAATCACAAAGCAGGCATGACGGCCGCCGAGTACCTCGGCGTTTTTTGAAAGGGCTCGGCTTTAGCCGTGCCACCAATAGTGCAGAATTGATACGGGCTTTAGCCCCCGAGGGAATCTCAACGGATAGCGAAAGTGAATCAGAACTTCCATAACAGAAGCTGTGCGGCATGACGCCCCTCACCTCGTCCGCAGCACCTCACTGGAAAACGCCTGTCTCCTTTTGACCATCCATCGGAAACCCGCCCCAACCACCCTTGTCTAAGGCAAGGAGAAAGACAGAATGATGAAGCTCTTGATTCACTGGCTGGTGAGTGCGCTCACCCTGCTGGTTATTTCCCATTTTCTGCACGGCTTCGTAGTCCACGGCCTCGAACCCGCGCTGGTGGCGGCGCTCGTCATCGGCCTGCTCAACGCGACGCTGGGTCTCTTTTTGAAGATCATCACCTTCCCCATCACCATCATCACGCTGGGCCTGTTTCTGCTCGTAATCAACGCGGCCATGATCCTGCTCGCTTCGCGCATCGTAACCGGCTTCCATGTCTTGGGATGGATTCCGGCACTGTGGGGTGCGATAGCGCTGGCATTGGTTGGCATCGCTGTTCACGCAGGCTCAAAGAGGATATAAGTATCGATCGCGACTTCGGGAACTAAGCGGCGGCTCGTGGTGTCAAAATATGGTATGGACCTCGACCGATTGCTTGGTCTGCTGGCCGCGCCATTCGCCAGTCTGTTTCTTGTCTTGAGCCTCTGCGCGTTTGTCATGCGAACGCCTGCTTCTACCGGCTTCCGCATTCCATTGGTGCGACTTCATCACAATCTTCAAGAACCGACTGACTGCGGGGGCCGGTCAGAATTCCTCAGGCTTACGAGAGATGGAAGAACTTGGATCAACGATTCTGAGATTCCTGCGGGTCAATTGGCACCAGCAGTCGCAGGCCTGATGGAAAGCCGCGCGGAGCGAGTCGTCTATGTAGTTGTGGACTCAGATTTTTCGTACGGGCGGTTTGCAGAATTCCTGGATAAGATCTCAGGGGCGACGCCCGATCTCCATGTCGTTGTGATCTCAGGAGAAGTTCGCAAGGCGTTTGAAAAGAGCCATGATCTTTGCGACTTCGTTTACCCCGCAAACGAGTTCACGGCCCTCCGCTAGCCTCATAGTTCGGCCTGCCGCGGCCATTGTCTCAGGAAAGGAGATCCTCTACTTCGCCGCCGCAATCGGCTGAGCGGCGGCTTTCCTTGCGCCGACTTTCATGCGCCGTTTCGTCTTCTTCGCGGTTGGTGCGGTAACGTTGGCTTCAGCCGCCTTCGTCGTCACCGGCAGCACCACCACCGGCGCATTCAGCGTAGTTGGTGTTCGCATCGCGCCTGCATTCGAGAAGCTACCCGACGCGCCAACCCGCTGCGGCATCACAATCACCTTCGCCGCCTGCGGCTGTTGCACCCGCGAATAAACGCCCCATCCGCCGCCCACCACTACAAACACAATCGCCGCCGCGGCAGCGCTCCGCATCCAGTTACTCCCCGGCCGCAGCGCCGGAAAATCCAGTACCCGAGCCGTCCGCGGCATCGAGAGCTGGCGCGCGCGCACTCCAGCTTCCACCCGCTCCTCCAGCCCCTCAGGCGCAGGCAGCTTCGCAATCAGCCGCAGCGTCTCTTCAAAGTCGCCTGCGCCGGCTTTCTCTGACAACGGGTTGTGATTCGACAAATTCATCTTGAAACTCCCTGCGTGATCAACCAATCGGTAACTGACAACTGACCACTGAAAACTAACTACTGTCGTACATGATTCAGCAACCCAGCCATCAGGTTCCGCGCCCTGAACAGCCTTGACCGCACGCTGGACTCCGTAACCCCCAGCACCGTCGCAATCTCCACGCTACTCAGTTCTTCGAACGCCGAAAGCATCAGCACCTCGCGCTCCTTCACCGGCAACTGCTCAACGCAAGCCAGCACATGCGCGTGATGTTGCGCCGCAGCCGCGCGTTCCTCGGCGCTCAACCCATCCGCGGGCAGCACTCGCGCCAAATCGGCCACGTCGTCTGTTTCCGGCCTGGTCTTCGCGCGCCGCTTGCGATCCAGAACAATATTCCACACAATGCGAATCAGCCACACCCGCCGGTCGCGCACCTCATCCAGCGTATCGCGATGCTTCAGCACCCGCAGAAACGCCTCCTGCACCGCATCTTCGGCGTCGGCAGCATTGCGCAGCACTGAAAACGACACGCGATACAGCGTTCCGGCATACTCGCTCACCAGAGCCGCAAGCGTCTCTTCAGCCGTCCGCGCTCTTTCCAGCCGGGCGGGCTTCGCCTCAATGCGGGCTATCTCGTCCACAGTGCTGTTTGGAATCTCCATCCAACCTGCGAGTACTGCCTGGCTGGCGCTCATACATCACCAGACGCAGGCGAAATCAAAACTGCTCGGGAACTGCCCTTTGCGGGCGGCTCAACAGAAAACTCCCAAAAAAGGAAAAACTCGCGGGCAAGTTGAGCCCGCGAGTCCAATCCACTAAATCAGGCTCTACTGTTTCGGCCCAAGCTTCTGTGCGGCAATCGATCCAGCCGCCCCAGCCTTGTCGCTATCCTTCACCTCGGCCCAAAGCTTCCGTGCCTGGTCCTGCTTGCCCGTCGCCGCATACAGATCGGCCAGGTCGAGCTTCGCCACACTGGCGGACACCGTCTCCGACGGCTTGGCCGCCAGCCCGTTATAAATCTCAATCGCCTGCGCGTCCCGGTTCGTCTGGTGATAAATTCCCGCCAGCGCCAGTTTGGCCAGGTTTGAGAGATTCCTGCCACCCCACGACCATGAATCCGCGACCTTCTTCAGCTCCGTCTCGGCCGCTGCCGTCTGCCCCATCTCCTGGCTCGTAATGCCGGCAAAGTAGTGCGCCTTCATGCCCTCCGGAAGCCACCCGTACTGATCCGCTACCGCCAAAAACTGCTTATTAGCCGCCTTCGACCGATCCGCCGCGTTGCTATAGACGCCCGTCTCCGGCGGTGCGCCCGGCTGCGCCAAAGGCCCGCTGTAGGTGTCCATCGCCGCGCCCAGCGCACTGTCCGCCGCCGCCTCGCGCGCATTCCGGAAAACCAGCGCACCCACAACCGCCACAAGAATCACAACGACAATAATCGCCCAGCGCACAACGCCGGACTTGTGTCCACTGATCCAGCCCACGCTGCTTTGGGTGGCCTGAACAAAACTGTCCTTTTTCAAGGCATGACGGGTTTGAGTATCCACGGGCTCTCTTCTTGTCCTTCG
>JBAWCO010000376.1:0-6519 GCA_049590315.1 Occallatibacter sp.
ACTCAGTGGCGTATCGACTACCAGAAACCCGTGATTGTAAGTGAATTTGGAGGAGACGCCAAAGCCGGCCTGCATGGTGGAGATAACGATCGCTGGACCGAAGAATATCAAGCCAATATCTATCGCCACCAATTGGGAATGCTCAACCGCATTCCCCAACTTAGAGGGATGAGCCCATGGATCCTGATGGATTTTCGCTCGCCTAACAGGCCATTGACAGGCATTCAGGATGAATTCAATCGCAAGGGACTTATCTCGGACCAAGGCCAGAAGAAGTCCGCATTTTTTATCTTGCAGAAAGCTTACATGGATAAAGGTGTGGGTAAGGCGGAATGATGACTCAGGATCGGATTTGCCTAGGTTGACAATTATTGAGCGGGGTCGCGCCGGGCCACAATTCTGAGTTATTCTTCAGTTATGGCTATTGAATCCATCCTTGCCCAAATTGATGCGGAAATCTCAAGACTGACACAGGTACGTTCTCTGTTAGCCAACACCGGTGTTATCACAACCAAATCTGCTGCGCTGAAGTCCAAGAAAGCCCCGGCCAAGACCAAGGTCAAAGGGAAGAAGACTCGCGTACTGAGCCCGGAGGCTCGTAAGCGGATTGCGGATGCACAGCGTAAGCGGTGGGCCGCACAGAAAGCCAAATCCTAAAAAAGCTAAACACGCGGCCCTCTCGTTTCCTTCTCGAAGAGGAGGCGCCGGTTTTGCGTCAATATGTGCAGAGTGAGTGTGTGCAGAGTAAAAAGAAGAGCACAATTCGCGGCGGGGATAACTGGCAGCTTTCGAGAAGCATATGGGTAGTAATGACCGGGTAGTCCGGTTGGTTCCCGCTTGGGAACTCCGATGCTCCTGCTCATCGATCCCCGATTGTAAGCAAGTCCAATGACGTGCAATTTCAGATCACAAGGGCGGAGGAATTCTGCGTCTTAGCGCCCCTCCAAACCTATAGCATCTAAATTCCCAACGACACGTTGCTCGCCAGGTAAACCCCGAAAGGGTCGAAATACTCAACCTCAATACGACTGAAAATCACTTTTTCAGGATCGACTAGCGTTTAATTTACGCCAATTGAAATTGTTCATTAGCTTCAAGGCTGTATCGGTTCACTATTGTTTCCGACTCTGATTCGACGAAAAAGTGCTGGATTTGCCCGAAGAACTCTGTTCGCTGTCCGGCATCGCAGGTGGGAATAAGAATTCTCATCACGCGCGGGTCGTAAAAACGGAAGATCACCCTCTGTCCACCCTCGATATCCGCCATCAAGAAGTGCCGCAAATGATTCCTGGTCTCGACGAATCCCAGCTTGCTGCTCAAAAACACGCCCCACGACTTGCCCCACCCCACCTTGACCAGAAACGGGATCAGTCTCCCACCCTGCTGGATCTCCGCCAAGTACGGGCCAGAGGGAGCTAAATCCACAGATTGCTCGCCCTCATAGAGAGACTGATAAAACACCCCTGCCTGATTTAGCAGATCGCGAACCTCCGGGCCGATGGCTCCATCTAAAATTGCAAAATTACAGGTTGATTCCAACCCCGCAATGAGTTTGCTCTGCCATGGCAATAGTTCTCCCGGCGACTCAGGCAGGCTGTCCAACATCACCTTTCCATTCAGGACAGGTGCAAAGCGAAAGGCGGTCCGCCCAGCATAGATGGCATCGCGAGGTTTCAGCAGGCTTCCGCGCAGCCGCACTCCGTTCACATAGGTTCCATTGCTGCTCCCCGCATCCGTCAGGATGTGGAGCATCTCTGCGCACTGCAACCTGAAATGGCAACGGGAGAGAAACCGGTCCCTAACCACAATGTCTGCCGGAGCCTCCCGGCCAACCGCGAGGATGCCCGATTGCGGCAGTGGAAGATAGTACAGCTCTCCCTCTGGAGGACGTACTTCGAGCACGAAATCCAAGTCTTACTCCTTCGCTAGGAGCGCTGTTGTTGGGCCAGTCGCATCTTTTCGCAGACTTCGCAGAATGGTGTGCCCGCGGCCGCAGCGGATTTCATAACGCCTTCTTGGGCAAAAACAGAAACCGCCGCGCCTCCCTGCGCGCCAGCGGCGACAACCTGGGCTGCCTGCCCGGCGGCCGCTGCCATGGGGCTCTCTGGAGTGCCCATCCCGACCTCGCCGATCATTACGGTCGGGCATCCCATAATAATGGGATTCATCGGACCCATGGCAAGCCCAGGCACTTCCACCACAATGTCACCCATCCGGCAGGCCATCATGTAGTCGATCATTACGGTCGGGCTGCCCATCATCACCATGCCCACACCGTCGGGACCGGTAATGCTGGCCAATGGGCAGGCGTGTTGATCCATCAGCGCACGCCATGCTGGCATGCCGCCGATCAGTACGTCCGTGCTCCCTGGACCGGGAGCAAGCGGCGCTCCGTGGGTTGTGGGGTCTGCTACTCGTGCTGCTGGCGGCATCTCTTTCTCCCGGGGAACATCTCTTCCCGAATGAGTTTTTGCTGGCTCCGATTGTACGACGTAGCAGCAGCAACGCGAGACTGATTTAGCGAGAGCCTTTGCTCCTTCGGGGAAACTGAGCTGACGAGTCGTGTAGTTCATCCACGATGAGAGCCCAAAAGAACTTTCGATAGGTCAATCCGCGCGGCGACAGCGAAAGGGTGATAATCTTTTCGTGAATCAAGACTGGCTAATTCCCGACTCGGCGTCTGCTGACGCCAAGCTCAATTCTCCAGTCCGGCTTAGGAGTTGCCTCGCCTGCAGGGCCATCTAGGAAGAACGATGCTGACGATTAGACCAGATCAGATGCTGTCTTTCGATAAGTCGATGGAGATGCGATACTGCGAAGGCCTACGTCAGCTTTTCCGTGGCAAATTCCCACAGTTGGTTGACCGTTTCGACGATACGGTCTTGCTCGACCTAATTTATTCAGGAGTGTGCCAAGCGCGAGTCTATGGGGCTACCACAGGAGAGGGAATTCTCGCCTATGTAGGATTGTCGCTAGCTGCGGGGCCTGAGTTCAATTCGGACCCTAAGATACGGGTCTTTCTCGAGCTCCCAGGTAACGATACTGACCAGAAAATTGAACGGTTGTTCAAGAGAGTTCTTGAGACGCTCCAGAGGGGCTTAGAGAAAAGCGGTAGCGACACTAAGCGCGCAGCTTCCGAGATCTAGTGATCATGGCCGCACCTCTCCCAGTAATTGCTGAAGTCGCGGAACAAGAAGCGGTGCGCCAAACTGTCCAACTTACCTTAATACAGGGCGGCCTTGCGACCGCAGAGGCGGCAGGACCGGCGGTGGCGGGTGAGGCAACCGTAGGAGGGGCGGCGGGTGCCGGAGGCATCTTAGGGCTTTCGGCTACAGGGGTCGGGACAATCGTGGTGGTGGTGGTTGGGCTTGGGGCGCTGGGGTACTACCTTTATAGCCGGCACAAGACCAGCGAATCACAATCTAAGCCAGACGTACCTGCGAAGTCGGAGGTCATAACCCCGTGTCCGCGAGCGGGTGTGGCGTCTCCACCGCCTACGGCCACACAAACACCGGCCGAATCCCCCATTTCGACCACGCAGGAAGAAGAATCAGAGCCCAAGAAGTGCCCGCCGCACGACTGGTACGAGTACAAGCCGGGCAAGCCCCCTAAAGAGGGGATGGAAGAAAAGCAAGACATGATCGACGACCTTAGTAAGAGTCCGTCGCGTGCGCAGCAGATGAGGGGTATACAGTTCGAGAAGGACGCTACCGACTTAAACGGCAAGAAACGTCCTATCGAATCTACAGGGCGCATTTATAGGTGTCGTAGATGCGGAGCGGAGCAGGAGGTCGACATCAATTTCAAAGATGGGCAGGTTGCCGAGGCAAAGAGTCGCGGCTTTAACGGCGTCAAGAATGCCTCAAAACAGGCGCAGAGGTACACCGACCTACAGGCCTTTCTTAACAAACAAAATGGAACTAACTTCAAACCCCTGGCAAAGCTAGATGATAATTTGCCCGACAGCGATCAGTCTGCGGCGAAGTACGGACAACGCGGGTTCCAGATCGAGCAACTTGACACCGGTGGGAAGAGGTAACTAGGTTATGTCGCAGAGTTTCAATGTCGTACTCTCAGGGCCTCTGCTTGATGTTTTTGGGTCTATTTTCGCATTGTTCAGAGACTTGGAACCGCTCGGGTTCCGGCACGATGGTTCTATAGTCAGGATCGAAGAAAGCGAAGAAGAAATCTCGGTGCCCTTCGAAGCCCAATCAGCGAAACTCGTCGCTGATTGGATGGGTGCTGCGGCGAGCTTTTCCACGCGCGGCATTACACTAGACGTGATAGTTACTCGCTGGGATTCCTTTTCGAATGTTGACATCGAGACCGGCGAGGGTATCCTTCGGCGAGCCTACCAAGAGGGGCGATTCGCTGCTTACCTGTTAGCACTTGCCGCAATTGCCACAACGTGCCGGGCTGCAGGTGGAACTGGGGGGTACGACTTCAATCCTGATCCGATCAGCCCAGAACATATCATGGGTACGATCACAAACAACCCCGAGAACCCTGGTTATCCTTCCGACTTGGGTATCGTTTCGCGGTCTGGTGTGCCACGAAATGTGATCGAACGCCTTTCACAATCCTTCCGTATTCAGGAAACAACCGAATACTGGTTGTTGGTCGGATGCGAATTAGAGGAACTTCTCAGAAGGCCGGTGTGACGGAGAGCGAACTTCACACCTTCCAACTGACGACTCTCGGTTCCTAACACCCTCATAACCACGGCAGATGCAGATAACGCGGCGAAGCCCGGAGGGTCAGTACCGATTTCAGTGAGACCCCACGTTATGGATAACGTAGCGGCCTACCATCGTGGCAACGCCTCGTCTCCCAACTGGGTAGTGTTCAGAGTTTTTCGCACTTTTGATCTTTGTCAGCATGTTGGAAGGTTGTTGGGTTGGGGTTGTTTTGCTTCTGACCCCCATGGGGGCCAGAAGCAAAGCGGTCAGGCGATGGCCACGACTTCAGCCAGCCGTTCCATCTGCAGATAGCGCTTGGTTCCCCACTTAGTCGCGGCAACATGGCGTAGCCGCGCCGCCACCAGCATCAGTGCCGACTGGCCGTCAGGAAATGCGCCCACCACGCGCGTTCGTCGCCGTATCTCCCGCATCAGCCGTTCCAAAGGGTTGTTGGTTCTCAGGCAGCGCCAGTGTTCCGGCGGCATGGCGTAGTAACTCAGCGTTTCGTCGATGCCGTTCTCGACGATCTCCGCCGCCTTGGCCAACCGCATGGCACGCAAATTTTCCACTACCTGCAGAGCTTTTTCCTTAGCCGCCTTGGCGTCTTCCTGGGCATGGATGGCCTTCAGCATCGCAGCCACTTCCTTCACCTTGCCGGTCGGCACCGCCGTCCACACGTTGCGATAGAAATGCACCACGCAGCGCTGCCACTTGGCCTCGGGAAAAAAGTCCGCCAGATTCTCCACCAGCTCCAGGCACTTATCGGAAACAAACAGCTCGGCGCCCTTCAGGCCGCGCTGCTTCATCTCGCGCAGGAAATTGGTCCAACTGGCTGTGTCTTCCTTGGCGCCTTCGCTCACCGCCAGAATCTCGCGGTAGCCGCTCTGCGCCACGCCTATCGCCACCAGCACCGAGACGTTCTTCACTTCGCCGCCCCAGCTGCGCTTGAGCCAAAGACCATCGAGAAAAACGTAGGGAAAATCGCCCACCAGCGGCCGCTCCCGCCACTCGTTGATCTTGCCGTAGATCTTCTGGTTCAGATCGCTGACCGTCGAGGCCGAGACCCGCGTGCCCCACAGCGCCTGGGTGATGTCTTCCACCCGCCGCACGCTCACCCCAGCTAGATACATCTCGATCAAGGCTTCCTCCACCGACGACTCCCGCCGCCGGTAGCGCTCGATGATCGCCGTCTCGAAGGGCAGGTTGCGCAGCTTCGGAACCGTCAGCGTCACTTCACCAGCCTTGGTCTGTAACTGCCGGTCGTAGCTGCCCGCGCGTGTATCCTTGCGGCCTTCCGTGCGCTCGTACTTGCGAGCCCCGCACAGCCGTGATTCTGGCATTATGGTTTGGCCCAGCAACGGCAGTTAAGTTTGGCCCACTTGGGCAGCACTGGCTAGGCTTCATGGATGGAGCGACAGAAGCGTAGCTGGCTGACCAGGAGGGAAAAAGTGGAACTGTTTGAGCAGATACGCCGTGAGTTGGAGTTCGGCGTCGGAACGATTGCCGGAGTGTCGCGCAAGTTGGGAGTGCACCGTCGGATGGTGCGAGAGGCATTGCACAGCGCAGAGCCTGCCGCGAGTAAGCCACAGCGACGACGGCTAAGGAAGTTGGTGGATGCGTCTTCCTTCATCGACCGGATTTTGACTGAAGACCGGCAGGCACCGGTGAAGCAGCGCCACACCGCTCGCCGGATCTGGCAGCGGTTATGCACGGAGCTGCCGGGCTTTACGGGAAGCGAGCGCACGGTCCGCGGCTATGTCCACAGCCAGAGGCGGTTGCTGGGGCTCGGCGGCCACAAGGTCTTTGTTCCGCAGAGCTACGACTGGGGCGTGGAAGCGCA
>JBAWCO010000377.1:0-3169 GCA_049590315.1 Occallatibacter sp.
GAAGGAACCAGCATGGCCACCAAAGCGCAACCCATCATCGTCATCAAGAAAAAAGGCGGACACGGCGGTCACCACGGCGGCGCGTGGAAGGTGGCCTACGCCGACTTCGTCACCGCCATGATGTCGCTCTTCATCGTCCTCTGGCTCATGGGCTCCAGCGAGAAGGTCAAGCACGCCGTCGCCGGCTACTTCAACGACCCCAAGGGAACAGGCGCTCAGCTCGGCACCACTATGACCGGTACTGGCTCAACCGTCACGCAAGTCGTCAATGACAACATGCAGAAGCTGAAAGAAAAGCTCGAGCAGGAGATCAAGGCACAGAAGGATCTTGAAAAACTCTCCAAGCAGATTGAGATCACCATCACCCCTGAGGGCCTGCGCATCGAGCTCATCGAAGACAAGAACGGCACCTTCTACCAGAGCGGCAGCGCGCACCTCAGTGACAGCGGCCAGCAACTCCTCGCCCTCCTCGCCGGCGAGTTGAAGACCCTCCCCAATTCCCTGCTCATCGAGGGCCACACCGACGCCACGCCGTACTCCACTGACGCCGATTACAGTAACTGGGAGCTCTCCGCCGACCGCGCCAACTCCGCGCGCCGCCTCCTCCAGCAGGCCGGCGTGCGTTCCGATCAGGTGACGCAGGTGCGCGGTTACGCCGACCAGTTACTGCGCGTCAAAAACAATCCCCAGGACCCCTCCAACCGCAGAATCTCCATCCTCGTCAAAAACAGCGAAGCCCCCATCCCCAATCTTCCCGGCAGCAAGGTAGTCGACGGCGCCCCCGATCACTCGAAAGAGGCGCTGCCGCAAAAATCCACCGCCAGCCCTTCCGCTCCCAACAGTCCTCAGTCCAACTCAAAAAGCGCATCGCAGCCCGCCAATGCTCCACCAGCACAAGCAGCGCCAGCGCAAACTCCAGCCAAACCACAAGCTGGAGCGCAAGCCGCCAAGCCCAGCCCAACCAATCCCACCGCCTCCAAACCCGGCCTGATGGACAAACTCAAAGCCATGCTGCCCGGCGGAACGAAGTAGTTTCGTAACCCACACGCGCGGATTTTGAGTTGGGCCAACAGACATCGGATCAAGGCTCTCAACGGCTATCAAGATTATTGAGGTCGAAACTCTTTGTAAATAGCGTCTACGAGGCGGTAGACAAGTGAACTGGGATTTCGCTCCTCGGCGCGGGTCCTCGTTTCACGATTATGCTTCTCTTCAAGACTCTCTGCGCGGCCTCGCGCAATCCCGAACTTTCCGATAAGTGGATCTGGAGCTTGGATTTCTTTACGCACGACCAATCCTAGGCTCGCGCAAAGGCCTTGAACTTTGTCGCTTCCAATCCATGCCTCCTGTTGAAACTCATGCAATAGTATCCACAATTCAAAACACGGATTAGA
The DNA here is from genome assembly GCA_049590315.1 of Occallatibacter sp. Taxonomy (GTDB): domain Bacteria; phylum Acidobacteriota; class Terriglobia; order Terriglobales; family Acidobacteriaceae; genus Telmatobacter. The sequence continues at coordinate 1,395 of JBAWCO010000377.1, forward strand.
AAGCGCGACTTCAATCTTCAATTGCTGTGCCATCGCAATCGCGTCTGACAACCTGGGCCTTGCTCTCTGGTCCACCTTGGACTCCACATCAAAAATGCACCACACGAAATCGTAGGGATCCCTTTCGGCATTAGCTTCCCGTCGAAGGTAAAGCGCCTTTTTGACTATCTCGACAGGAGATGTTGGCCCAGGCGGAATAAAATGAATATCATTGCTGCGCGCCCTCAGAGAGCGCCTAATGGCTGCGAGATACTGCTGCTCCGTCAGTTCTCCTTCGGAAACAATGAGGAATCTTGGACTCTGCTTCTTGAATTTCGACCGTTGTCTGCTCCCCCGCTTGGCCATTCTTAGCTGGCCTCGATTTCAGAAATTGGGCTGGGTTTTGCTTCATAGAGAGACTTCAAAATCGACCACAGCAATTCGTCATCTAGAAATGGAGTAGCTCCAAAGCGCCCATGAAGGTATGCGTTCGCAATGTTCTGACCTTTGCGTGGCACGAATTCTGCGAGTCGTGTGAGTTCAGTCGCACCCTCTTGAGTTTTCTCCGTAAACCAGATCTCATCCCTGCGCAACAGGCTCAAATCGAGCAGATTTGTGTCGTGCGTATTAAAAATCAGTTGTGCGCCCTTGGGGTTCATTTTTGAATCATTGAAGATTCCTATGAGCTGTTTCGATAGGTTCGGATGGAGACTGGATTCAAGCTCATCAACAAGCAAGCATGATGCGCTCGCGAGGCCGTCGAGAAGCGGACCAAGCAACTCGAAATATGCACGTGTTCCTGAAGACTCGGTGTCAAAGTCTAGAGGGTATAGGCTTCCATTTAAGCCAGCGTGTAGCATCCGGATGCTTTGCAAAGATTTACTAAAGGCGTCGGAGCTGATGGGATGTTCAGGGCTCGCCTCGTTGATGGCGCTAAGAAGAGCTGACCGAAGTTTCTTAAGTCTCTCTGGCGGCTCTTCGTCAGCAACCTCAAAATCCTTAATTCCTACGTCGGCAAAGGCCAACAGCGCCTTGATTTGCTGTTTGCGCTCAGGAACGGAACATCCCTCTGCCGTCGGGTAGCGAAGCGCGGGCCCTCCTGCTGAAACTGTCTTGAGATTATGAGAAATCCACTCGAATACCGATGACAACATCGAATGACCGCCTTGAGCCGCGGCAGAGAGAAACAGGCTATTGGGGCGCATTTGAAGCCTGATTCCCTCGAGGTGTTTTGCATCCTCAGAAGTTCCTCCCAGATTCCTGCCGGGAAAGACAAGTGTCGTCTTAGAGCTGTCTGTTTCACGACGAAAAAGAGTCTTGCCCCTTCCTGTTTCGTCGGTAAGCCATTCCTCAAGGATGATTCTGGCATTAAATCTGAAACCGTAATTGAAGGTAATTGAGCCGATCTCGAAGTCAACCTGGAACTCTGTTTCACCGGTCTTAGAGACTTCATCCAGCGCAAATGGATCCCATGTCGGAATTCCACCTGTTGGGTTCCAGTTGCGCTGGGACTCCGCAACCATCCTTGAACAGCAATTCATCGCACGCAGGACGTTGCTCTTGCCGGAAGCGTTGCTACCGTAGATTGCGGCGCAACGCAAAGCCTTTACATGCTTTGCTTGTGTGTCGAGCAGTGATTCGTTTCGCTCATCGGTGCGTGTATTGACTGCACGAAGCGAAAGCACTTGTTCCTCTCTTATCGACCGAAAATTCTTGCAGCTGAAGCGTAGCAACATGCAAGAATCATACAGCGAAGCGACGGTTGGTGCTGAAATCCTGCACACATTGCATTTTGG
>JBAWCO010000378.1:0-2194 GCA_049590315.1 Occallatibacter sp.
GACTGCACCACAGCGATATTGTGACCTATGCGCTGACCCGGCTTGCTACCGAATATGCGAGAGACAAACAGGAGACCCTGAAAAACCTTCGGCGCTATGCGAGTGATGCTAGCAGGGACACCGATTCAGGGATAATCGGACCAAACGGAACCCCTGCCGGATATTCCATAAGAGCGCCTAAGCCAACGAACGCCGCCGACGATCCGCTTTAGTTTAGTACTACAGTTGTAGATAGAAGATCGGCAGTGGCGAGCCACGTTTACGATAGTGGCAGCAAAGAGCATGGAATTGATGTTGTCTTCGCCATTGAGACCAGTGCAGCAGGTGTTCAACGCCGTGCCAACCGCGCCAGAGTAGATGAGTGAGCAGATGGCGCAGTTCGGGTACGCTTAGCGGGACCTGCCCGCCGGGAGTTTTTTTCTCCCCGTGCGCGCAGAATGGCCAGCACGGCATGGGCCAGCATGGCCAGCGTGATGTGCCGGTACCAGCCTTGCCAGTGGCGAACTTCATAGTGGTCCAGTCCGCACTCGCCCTTGGCGGCTTGGAAGGCCTGCTCGATCTGCCAGCGTTGTCCAGCCACGCGCACAAGGACTTCCCATGTAGCTTTGCGCGTGGGCGCATAAAACCAGTAGTAGGCATACTCAGGCTCTTCTTCGATGCTGCGCCGCACCAGCAACCCGTGGCTCCAGTCATCCTCTTCCCAACCCCGGATCAGCGTCCAGTCGTAAAGCCGTTCGCCTTTGCTGCCTGAGCCTGCGGAAATGCGCTCCCAGGCCAAGTCGGGTAAGTTCTGCGCAATTGCATCCACGCGGCGCTGCTGGTGATCGGGCCAACGCATGCGCTGATCCGAGGCGATAGCCAGAACATAACCCAATCGCCGCTCTTCCAGCCACTGGCGCAGCTTACTGTTGTTGCCATAAACCTCGTCGCCAGCCACCCAGTTACAGGGGGCGCCCGCTTGCAACGCTCGTTCGATCATGCGTCGCGCCAGCTCCGGCTTGGTGGCAAACTCCGTTCCTTCCGGCACCGCTGCGGTGCGGCAACGATCCTTATCAGCGGCCCACTCTTCTGGAAGGTACAGTTCACGATCCACCAATGCCGCGCCCTTGTCGCTGGCATAGCAGAGAAACACGCCCACCTGGCTGTTCTCGATGCGCCCCGCTGTGCCCGTGTACTGGCGCTTGACCCCGACCGAATGTACGCCCTTCTTCAGAAAACCCGTCTCGTCGGCGATCAGAACGGCATCCGGGCTGCTCAGTTCTTCCAGTACATAATTGCGAAGCTCATCCCGCCCCGCATCCGCATCCCAACGCGCACGGTCCAAAAGATGCTGCACCCGATAAGGCACTCCTTCGCCCATCCACTCGGCCAACTGCCAGCCGTTCTTCCGCTCACAGTTGCTCAACAAGCCCTGAAGATAGGCAAGACTGCGCTCGCGTGCTTCCGAGCGCGCAAACAACCCCGCTATGCGCTCATGCGCCCCTAACAATTCGCGCTTCCATCCTGATGATCGCTTCTCCATCAATGACGCTGGAGAGTCACTTCCCAGAGCAGGAATAGATTATCAGCTATCTACAACTGTAGTACTAGCTTCGCCATCATCCCTTTAATCAGTGGGTCATTGAATCACATCTCGCCGCGCCGTCATGAACCCGAATCGGGTATCCTCACTGTGTAGCCTGTGACGAAGCCGGGCCAAGCGAGGACACACGATGAAGATCAAGCAGCAATTCCTTTTCTCCCTGGCTGTAGGTGCGCTCACATTTTCGACCATCGCGGCCCACGCGAAGGGGCCCGCGCCGGTGACGGTGACATTGAAGACTGCGCAGGGCGCTGATGCCGGCACCGCCGTTCTCAAGCAGGAGAAAGACTACGTGATGATCAAGCTCAACCTGATGGGGTTGCCTCCCGGCGAACACGGCATTCACGTCCATCAGAACGCCAAGTGCGACCCGCCCGACTTCAAGAGCGCCGGAGGCCACTTTAACCCCGATCAGAAGAAGCACGGCATCAACAACCCGGAAGGCCACCACAACGGCGACATTCCCATCAACCTGAAGGTCAAGGCAGACGGCACGGACAAGGTTTCCGTCAAGGTGCCGGGTATCTCGCTAGACCCCAACTCCCCCAACTCGGTGTTTGCGAACGGGGGGACGTCGCTCGTGATCCACGAAAAGGCCGACGACATGATGAC
>JBAWCO010000379.1:0-2084 GCA_049590315.1 Occallatibacter sp.
GTGGTTAAACCCGGTCAAAAACAAGTCCGACTTGCTTTCCCATTGGAGCGACGCCGCGTGGCCCGCGCCGTTAAAATCACTCATATATGGACTCCGCCGACCAGTACCCAGTCATCGAAACCCCATCTGACACCATTCTCGACGGTAGCCGCTTCGTCCGCGCCTGCCTCCGACGTCCCGTCGATCGCACTCCCGTATGGTTTCTGCGGCAGGCGGGACGCTATATGCAGGAGTATCGCGACGTTCGCAAGCACCACACCCTCGTCGAAATCTGCAAGCAGCCAGACATCGCCGCTGAAGTCACCATCACTGCCGCAGAAAAGCTTGGCGTAGACGCCGCCATCATCTTCGCCGACCTGCTACTCCCCCTTGAGCCAATGGGTCTTCCCTTCGAGTTCCAGGCTGGCGAGGGTCCGGTCGTCCACCACCCTGTCCGCACCGCCGAAGATGTCCGTGCTCTGCGGACCGACCGCGCCGACAGCCTTGCTTACGTAGCACGCGCGATTCAGAAAGTGGCCAGTCACTTCAAGGACCGCCTGGGCATTATCGGCTTCTGCGGAGCACCCTACACCCTGGCCAGCTACATGATCGAAGGCGGCGGCTCGAAGAATTACATCCACACCAAGACCATGATGTATCGCGATACTCTCACCTGGCGACTACTGCTCGACAAGATCGTCAAGGTGCTCGAAGAGTACTGCCGCCTTCAGGTCCTGGCCGGTGCCGATGTCATCCAAATCTTCGACAGTTGGGTTGGTTCGCTGGGCCTGTCCGACTATCGCGAATACGCCTTCGAGGCCTCGAAGCGACTTGTCCGCTCAGTCCAGGCCATGGGCGTCCCCGTCATCTATTTTGGTGTGGAGACCGCTGGCTTGCTCACGGAAATGGCTGCAACTGGCGCAGACGTCATTGGCCTCGACTGGCGACAGCCCCTCGATGAAGGATGGCGTGCTGTCGGCCACGGCCACGCCGTACAGGGCAATCTCGATCCCATCACTCTCTTTGCGCCTCTCGAAGTCATTGAACTTCGAGTCAAAGAGGTCCTTCGCGCCGCGAACGGCCGACCCGGCCACATCTTCAACCTCGGCCACGGCATCGTCCCCACGACACCTGTCGAAAACGTCCAGGCCGTTGCGCGCATGGTTCGCGAATTTCGCCTGAATACTGACGAACCCGAGGCTGCCAATGCCTAACCAAGCCGTCCTCTTGCTCGCTCATGGGACTCCGGAGACTATCGAGCAGATTCCTGAGTACCTGCGCAACGTGGTTAGCGGACGACCCATCCCGCAGCACGTTGTGGATGAGATCAAGGATCGATACACCCAAATCGGCCATAGTCCGCTCACGGAAATTACGCTCGAGCAAGGCCGTCTGGTCCAAGCTGAGCTGGCCGCCTCCGGTCAACAGGTTCCGGTCTACGTGGGAATGCGCAATTGGCGTCCATACATTCCCGATGTCGTCCGCCAGATGCGCTTGGATGGAGTGGAAGAAGCTGCCGTCATCTGCATGGCGCCGCAAAACTCACGCACCAGCGTTGGACTTTATCGGCGTGCAGTCGATGCGGAAGCTGGCGGTCTGCGCATCCACTTTACCGAGGCCTGGGCACAGCACCCGCTTCTGGCCGAAGCATTTGCTGAGCGCCTCCGCACGGCATTGAGCAAGCTCAGCGCTGAAGTTGGCGCGCCGGTTCCCGTCCTGTTCACAGCCCACAGTGTCCCCACGCGGACAGTTCAGCCGACGGCGCCAGCCTTGGACGGCCCGACCGCACAAGGTTCGAGCCCTTTGAGTAAGACCGAACCGCGCCTTTGGCCAGGTGGTCAGGGTCCAGACCCTTATGCCGAGGAGACGCGTCACACTGCCGAACTGGTTGCGGCGCTGGTCCCGGAGATTCCCCGCTGGTGGTTCGCTTTTCAGAGCCAGGGCGCCAGTGGCGGTCCATGGATCGGGCCCTCTGTCGAGGAGACCCTAGAATCCATCGCAGCAGAGGGGTTCAAGACACTTCTCCTTCAGCCAATAGGTTTCCTCTGCGATCATGTGGAAATCCTCTACGACATCGACATCCTTTTCCGAGGTGTAGCCCAAAA
>JBAWCO010000380.1:0-16539 GCA_049590315.1 Occallatibacter sp.
GCTCTCTTCTTGTCCTTCGTCGGTAGACTTGCAGGCGGGTCTGTACGGCTTTAGCACTGCCACTGCAACCTTATTAGTCTATCAGCGCGCCAAAGGCAGCGTCCACCAGCCCACGGCCCATTCACCGAGCCTTAACCCTCACCGCTTCCTGTTCGACGGCACACCAACCGACGCAGAATGAAGCGCCCGGATGCGCTCCATAGCGCTCGTCAGCACCGGCCGTTCCTTCGCCGCACTGAACCCCTTATCAATCAGCGACTCCAGAAAATCGATAACCGGCAGCCCGCGCGCGCCAGCCTCCCGCACAATCTCATCCGACACCGTCACAGTAATCTGCATCTTCGCCAACTCCCCTGCAAGGTTCATCGGCAGCACCCGCCAGTTGAACAGTAACCAATCCCGGTTAACCAACGTTGTTCCCGGATTGCCGGTAATACAACCGCGAAATCGACCGCCGGCACTCGAGAAGAGGTCATTGAGGCATACCGAGTCTTGGGGAAATCCTTCACTGGCCAAGTTCAAGCTGTAGACTTTCCGCTATGCGAATAACTTATAAGCTGACAGCGGCTGAATTCATTGCTGCTCAAAGTCTCCACTCCCGCAGAAATCCGCTCGGGTATATCAATCTGGCAGTTTGCTATCTCATCGGGCCGCTTCTGGGCGTTTTCTTTATGTTGAGCGTTGTCTCGTTTCCCAAGGTCGGGTTCAATCCTTCGTCGCTTTCTCAAGAAATCCTCCCTCTTCTCATCACGCTGTCGCCACTGTGGCTGCATCTCTATTGGCGCTATCGTTTTAAATCGAGTCGCGTTTCGAGCAGCCCCTGTGTGATCGACTTCGGAGAAGATCGCATCATCACGGAAATGCCGGGATTCTCAAGAAGCGCAGTGGAGTGGATCGCAATCAAGAAATACCGCGAGAGCAAGAAGATTCTCTTGGTCTATATATCAGGTATATCCTTCTTCGCCATTCCCCGTCGCGCTTGTGAAAAGGGAGAGTATAACGAACTGATCGCCCTTCTCAAAAGGAAACTCCCGTCAGGGAAGCAAGAGTAATTGAGGTTCCTTGCCGTTGGGTTCCGATCGGGCATTTCGCCGGATCGTCGGCACCACCACTGCCCCTTGCCCTCCCCGCCCCGGAACGATACGCTATCACCATGTATGAAGATTTCCACGTAGCCGACCGCTGGACCGGCGAAGACCTCCACTGCCGCTGGAAGGGCACCATCGTGGCCATCGCCACCCGTCACGCTGACGCCGTCGACATCCGCTTCGACGTCAACGGCCGGCCCATGTGGATCGCCCTGCCCCTGCTTGCGTGGAAAGAACAGAAACTCCGCACCGGCAAAGTGATCACCGACCAGCTGGCCGCGCAAATCGCCGGCCGCTACCTCAAGCAATTGGTCGAAGAGGGCTACGACTCGCAGCGCGAAATCTACACCATGACCATCCCCGAAGTCCTGGATCACCTGGACGCCGTAGTAGTCGAAGCCAAAGAAAAAGGCGCCATGCCCACGTTGCCGGTAATCGCGTAAAAGCGAGTTGTCAGTCTTCAGTTCTCAGTCGTCAGAAAACTCCCCATAGCGTCTCGGAACTGATCACTGACAACTGATCACTGACAACTGCCTTCACTCATGCCTCAACGCCACCATCGGCTGCACTCCCGCCGCCCGTCGCGCAGGAATCCAGCTTGCCGCCAGCGCCACCGCCAGCAAAATCAAAACCCCGCCAATCATCGTCGCTGGATCCCAAGGCTGAATCCCATACAGCATCGTCTTCACCAGCCGCGTCAGCCCCAACGCCGCAATCACGCCCACCACAATCCCCACACCAGCCAGCCAGGTGCTCTCGCCCAGAATCATCCCGCGCACCTGTCCTGGCTGCGCTCCCAGCGCAAGTCGAATCCCAATCTCATTCGTCCGATTCGCCACCTGGTACGCCATGATCCCGTAGATCCCCACGCACGCCAGCGCCAGCGCCAGCACGCCGAATCCCGACGTCAGCGTCACAAACAGCTTCTCCTGCTGCAACGCCGATTCAATCTGCTCGTCCTGCGTCCTCACCTTCACCAGCCCAAGATCCGGGTCCACCTGCCGAACCACTCCTCGCAGCGCCGTCAAGACAGTCTCCGGCTTCACGCTCGTACGAATCTCATAGACCATTCCGCCAACGCTCGACTGCTGCACATAGGGCAGGAAGAATTGCGGCGGCGGCTCGTCGCGAAGATTCATGTAGCGTGTATCGCCGCATACTCCCACAATCTCTATCGAGTTCTGCGGCAAGACAATTCCCCCACCACCGTCCGAATCGTGCGGGTCAATCACAAACCGTTTCCCAATCGGATTCTGGCCGGGAAACCGGCTCCGCGCCAGGCTCTCGTTGATCACCGCCACCTTGGGAGAAGCCGCTGTGTCCTGCTCCCCAAATGCCCGCCCCGCCACAATCGGAATCCGCAGCGTCTTGAAAAACTCGTCTCCCACGACGTTGTAGTTTTCCTCTTGCGACTGGTTCGCCTGATATTTCTCTCCGACGGGCAGAAAATCGGTTGCCGATCGATCCTCGTTAATGTAGACATCCTGGGCCGGAGCGACAGAAATGATTCCCGGCACCCCAGCAAACGCCTGTTCAATGCGCTGATGCAGGGCAATATCCTTGCCGGCCGGGTAGTTCCCCCGCGGTGGGTCAACTTCCGCCAGCAGCAGATGGTCAGACTGAAATCCGAGATTCACTGAACTCAATCCAGCCAGCGTTCGCAGAAACAAGCCCGCCCCGATCACCAGCAATGTTGATAGGGCAATCTGAAATCCCACCAGCGTTTTTCCGCTCAATCCCTTACGCCTGCGCGTCGTGGTCTGCGTGGTTTCCTTCAGCCCCTGGGTTACTTCTGCGCGCGCCGCTGCCAGTGCGGGTGCGATTCCAAACAGCAACCCGGTCGCAATAGTGATCCCGGCCGTGAACCCAAACACCGCCCAATCGAAATGAATATGAAAGCCCGTATTCTCCCACGGAGTCTCCAGCATCTTTGGAATTGCCGTGCGCCCCAGGTATCCGGCGATCAGGCCGCCGGCTCCTCCCAGCGCCGCCAGCATCAGGCTCTCCACCAGCATCTGCCGCACAATGCGTCCGCGCCCCGCGCCCAATGCCAGCCTCACACCCATCTCCCGCAACCGCTGCGTACCCCGCGCCAGCATCAGGTTTGCCACGTTCGCACAAGCAAGCAGCAGGACGAATCCCACCAGCACGCTTAACACGGCCATGGGCCTGGCAAATTCCTTCTGCTGCTCAAACAGTCCGCGGCTGCCATCGCGCAAATCCATGCGCGGCACGTCTTCATTCGCTCTCACCGGCATCGTGCCGCGGACAATGGCAGCCAACTCGCCGTCCAGCTCCGCCTGTGCCACCCTGTCCGTCACGCCCGGCTTGGCGCGCCCCATCACGTTGACCCACCAGCGTCTTGAACTCACAAACAGCGAGCCATCGCCCGACCGCGGAAATACCAGCGGCTGCGTCGACAGCGGCACAAAGAAATCCACCGGAAGCTGTACGTCCTTGGCCCCGGTAAACCCCTTCGCACTCACTCCCACAATCGTGAAGAAAACATTGTTCAGCTTCACAGTCTGCCCCAGCACCGCCGGGGACCGGTTATATGCGCGCGTCCACAATTCGTCACTGATCACCGCCACGGTGCCCTGTCCGGGAACCGCGTCATCGGCTGGTTGAATTGCGCGGCCCAGTTGCGGTTGAACCTGGAGCGCGGCAAAATAATTGCCGGAAACCATCTCGGTCCGCACCCTCTGCGCATCCTCGTGGATCGTCGCGATCATTGCCATTCGTTTGAATGCGAATAAATCGTCGAGAACGTGATTCTGGGCCTGCAACTGTTTGTAAGCAGGATAAGAAAATGCGGTACTGGTGACTCTTCCGCCGGGCAGAGGATCGTAATCGCCCCAGATGGAATGCACCGCGACGTGCTTTTCCGTTCCCGTCCACGACAACAACCGCAGGTCTGCCGCGTGCGGCACCGCCAGCCGCTCATACAGCAATTGTTTGGCAACGGAGAAGATAGTCGTATTCGCCCCAATCGCCAACGCCAGTGATGTCGCCGCAACCGCCGTAAACCCAGGACTCTTGCGCAACATCCGCATCCCATAGCGCACATCGTCCCAAAGATCGTCCCACCACTTCAGCCCGAGTGACGCCCGCATCTGCTCCTTGTGCACTGTCATCGCTCCCACCGCAATCCGCGCCCGACGCGCTGCTTCAGCCGGCGCATATCCCGCCTTGATCAAATCCGCCGTCAGATTTTCCAGATGGCAAGCAAGCTCAGTCTCCATCTCCGCCTCAAGCCGATCGCGCCGCATCACAGCCCGCATCCACGACCGCGGCCGCGCCACACCCCGAGCAAACAAAGACCGCAAACTCATATCTCCCCCAGCTTGAAACCCTCAGTCCCTAGACCCTACGTCGACCCTACGTCCCTAGTCCCTGCTCTACTCATGCCTCAGCGCCACCATCGGCTGCACCCCCGCCGCCCGTCGCGCCGGAATCCAACTGGCCGCCAGCGCCACCGCCAGCAGAATCAAGACTCCGCCAATCATCGTCGCCGGATCCCAAGGCTGAATCCCATACAGCATCGTCTTCACCAGCCGCGTCAACCCCAGCGCCGCACCCACTCCCACAACAATTCCCGCCGCAGTCAGCCACGTGCTCTCGCGCAGAATCATCCCGCGCACCTGTCCCGGCTGCGCTCCCAACGCCAGTCGAATCCCAATCTCATTCGTGCGATTCGCCACCTGGTACGCCATGATCCCGTATATCCCGACGCAAGCCAGCGCCAGCGCCAGCACGCCGAATCCCACTGTCAGCGCTGCAAACAACCGCTCCATCTGCATGTTTGCGTCGATCTGCTCCTGCTGCGTCCGCACATCGATCACCGGCAGGTCGCGGTCTGCCTTCTGCACCACCTGCCGCAGCGCGGGGACCAGGCTCGCCACCAGCACGTGCGTCCGAATCGCATACGTCAGTCCGCCCACCTTGGCCTGTTGCACATACGGCAAAAAGAACTGCGGAGGCGCCTCGTCGCGCAAAGTGGCATACCGCGTATCCGCGCACACCCCCACAATCTGATACCAGTCCTTCGCTTTCATGTACGTTTTGAATCGCTTCCCAACCGGATTCAGGTTCGGGAATCGCTGCTTCGCCAGCGCCTGGTTGATGACCGCCACCTTCTGCGAATTCGCCGTATCCTGCGGTCCAAAACTCCGCCCTGCAATCATCGGAATTCCAAGTGTCTCAAAGAACGTGTTGCCCACCACGTTCACGTCTTCTGACCCGCGTTGATCGCTCTGATCCGTCTCGCTCTCTGTAATGAACCCGGAGTTGCTAAAGTTGTCCCCCATATAAGCCGTCTGTGCCGGTGAAACACTTTCCACGCCCGGTAACGCCGCAAATTCGTGCTCAAGCCTCTGGTGCAGTTGCACGTCCAAGCCCTTTTCGTACCGCTTTTCCGGCGGATCAACCTCGAACAGCACCAAATGATCGGTCCTGAATCCCACATCAATCCGGTTCAGCGCGATCAGCGTCCGCAAAAACAACCCCGCAGACACCACCAGCAGCGTCGAAAGAGCGATCTGGAATGCCACAATCGCCTTCCCGCCCAATCCTTTGCGCCGCCGCGTCGTCGTCTGCGCGCTTTCCTTCAAACTGCTGCTCACCTCACTGCGCGATGCCAGCCACGCCGGGGCCAGTCCGAACACTACGCCCGTCACCAGTGTTACCGCCGCTGCAAAGGCAAACACGCCCCAATCCATGGGAACATTGATCTGGTCTGTTTCCCATGCATTCATCATCAGCCGCGGAATCGCATTCCTGCTTAAATAGCCCAGCAGCAATCCGCCTGCTCCGCCGATCCCCGCCAGCAGCAGGCTTTCCGTCAGCAACTGCCGCGCCACCCTGCCCCGCCCCGCGCCCAAAGCAATTCGAACGCTCATCTCCCGTTGCCGTTGCGCACCCCGCGCCAGCAGCAGGTTGGCAGTGTTGGCGCAAGCCAGAAGCAGCACAAACCCGGTCAACGCCAGCAGCACATACACCGGCTTCCCAAACTCCCGCGCTGCAAAGCCGTTGCCCCGGCTGCCGTCGTCCAGCCTGAGCTGCGGCATTGTGTCCTCGGCCTTCACCTTCATGGTCCCGTGGATCGCCGCCGACAGCGCAACATTCATCTCCGCCTGCGCCTGCGCGTCCGTTACTCCCGGCCTCAAGCGTCCCACAAGAACCACCCACCACAGGTCAGGATCATGAATAAATCCGCCCTGGCCTCCCTTGGGATCGATCACCGGCTGCGTCGTGATCGGCACAAACACGTCCGGACCCGACTGCACGTTCTTCGCTCCCGTAAACCCACGCGGCGCAACGCCCACAATCGTGAAAAGCGATTGGTTCACATTGATGGTCTGACCCAGCGCGTCCGGCGACCGCCCAAACTCCCGCTCCCACAGAGCATCGCTGATGACCGCAACCGGGCTCGGCGCTCCAGACTGGTCGTCGGATGGCTGCAAGGCCCGCCCCAGTTGCGGCTGCGCCTCCAGCACACTGAAGAAGTTGCCAGAAACCATATCCACGTTGGCCCGCTGCGCATGACCACGAACCGTCAGGTTCATGCTGTCTTCGTTGTATCCGGCCAGACCTTCCATCGCGTGGCTGTGCAACTGGAGTTGCTGGAAAACCGGGTAAGAGAAGCAGGAGCTGAGCATCCCTCCTCCGGGCGCAGGAGGGTCGAAGTCACCCCACATGCTGTGCACTACGGTGTTCTTGTCTCCAGTCCAGCGGAACAACTTCAGTTGCTCCGCATGCGGCACATGCAGCCGGTCATAGAGCAGGCTCTTGGCCAAAGAAAAAATCGCCGTATTCGCCCCAATCGCCAATGCGAGGCTCGCCGCCGCAATCGCCGTAAACCCCGGGCTTTTGCGCAGCATCCGCATCCCATACCGCAAATCCGCCCAAAGCTCATCCCACCACCGCAATCCCAGTGAAGCCCGCATCCCTTCCTTCGTCACCGTCACCGTCCCCAGCGCAATCCGCGCCCGTCGCCGAGCCTCATCTCTTGCATATCCCGCCCGCACCAAATCGGCCGTCAAATATTCCAGGTGCGAAGCCAGCTCGGCCTCCATCTCCGCCTCCAGCCGATCGCGCCGAGCAACCGCCCGCACCCAAGACCGAGGCTGAGCAACAAAGCGAGACAACACCGACCGCCAACTCATGAGCATCCTTTCCCCGATGACTGAGAACTGTCATCTGTAACCGGTCATCTGTAATCTGCTTCTACGTCGCGCTCAAAATCGTCCCAATAATCCCCGCCATTCGATCCCACTTCTCGGTCTCCTGCGTCAGCCGCTCCCGCCCCGCCGCAGTCAGGCTGTAGTACTTTGCTTTCCGGTTATTCTCGCTCTCGCCCCACTCGCTCGTAATCGCCCCCTGGTGCTCCAACCGATAAAGCGCCGGATACAGCGACCCCTGCTGAATTACCAGTTCCTCGCCGGAAATCTGCTGAATCCGCAGCAGCACTCCATACCCGTGCAGAGGCCCCAGCGAAACCGCCTTCAGGATCAGAAGATCCAACGTTCCCTGCAGCAAATCGATCTGCTTGTCCTGCTGTTTCTCCTTCGATCCATCCCGCCCACCCTGCTTTTCCCGCACCATGTCTCACTCCCAACTCTTCCCTAGCCGTTCTAGGAAAGAAAATACTGCGTCTCTCCTAGAATGTCAAGGAGACCGGCCCTAGTTAGAGGTTTGTGCTTGACCCTGGATGCCTATGTCCGGCTTTGGGACCCGGGAAACGACCAAAAATGCTAGCGTAAAACCAACATGATTTCCCCCACCGCAGCGGTCCTCGGCGAAATCGGTCTTCCCATCCCCATCCGCACCCTCGCCGCCCAAACCTGGGACACCATCGTCGTCGGTGCCGGCCACAACGGCCTCGCCTGCGCGGCCTATCTCGCCCGCGCCGGCCAACGCGTCCTTGTCATCGAAAGCCGCGCCCGCGTCGGCGGCGCATGCACCATCGAGGAGCCTTTCCCCGGCGTCCGCATGTCTCCCTGCGCCTATCTCGCCGGCCTCCTCCATCCCCTTGTCGTTGAAGAGCTCGATCTGCCCCGTCGCGGCTTCGCGTGGACTCCAGCCGTCAACGGCCTCTTCGTCCCTTTTCTCGATGGCAGCAGCATTCAGCTATGGGACGACGACGAGCGCTGCGTCGCTGAAGTCCGCGCCCTCGCTCCCGGCGACGTCGAAGGCTGGCGCGCAATGAGCGACGTCATCCGCCGTCTTCGCGATGCGCTGCGTCCCGCTCCCGCCCCCAACATGAAGGGCGCAGCTGCATGGTCTAACGACCTCTGGCTCGGCGAAGCCCCCACTCGCGAGCAAATCGAAGACCGTCTCGCCAACGATCCCGAAGCTCGCTCCGTTCTCTTCGACTGGTCCATGGCCGAGTTCGTCGAGAAATATCTCGAAGACGAGCGTCTGCAAATCGCCTATCTCGGCCAGGGCGTCATCGGCACCAACGCCAGCCCCTTCGATCCCGGCACAGCATCCATCCGCTTCCATCACGCGTCCGGCCGGTTAGGTGGTATCCCCGGCATGTGGGGCTATGTTCGCGGTGGCATGGGCATGGTCTCCTTCTACTTCTGCGACGCCGCCCGCGAAGCCGGGGCCACCGTCATCTCCGGCGTCCCCGTCGCCGAAATCCTTCCCGGCGAAGCGGTCGTCCTCGAAAGCGGCGAGCGCATCTCCGCCCGCACCATCGTCTCCAACGCCGACCCCGTCCGGACCCTCCATCTCCTCGGCTCGCACGCCGACCCATCCTGGCGCGCCCGCGTCGGGACCATCCCCATCGAAGGCTGCACCGTAAAACTCAACGTCCTTCTCAGCGAGTTACCTAACTTCACCGCCCGCCCCGGCACCAACGAGCCTCATCACTACGGCCAGATCAACGCCCCTCTTACCAAGCCCGAGTGGCGCACCGCCTTCACCGCCGCCAGCCGTGGCGAGTTACCCCAGCACTTATGGTGCGAGTTATATTTCCAAAGCGCGCACGATAACTCCGTCGCTCCCGCTGGCCAGCACACCATGTCTGTCTTCGCGCAATATGTCCCCTATAAATTCGCTAATGGCACATGGGACTCCCGCCGCGACGAAGTCCGCACCTTGGCCCTCAATTCCATCGCCCGCTTCTGCTCCAATATCCCAACCGCGGTGATAGACGCCCAAGTCCTCGGCCCTCCAGACATCGAGCAAAAGGTAGGCCTAACCGGCGGACACATCTTCCAGGGCGAATGCCTCCCACCGCAAATGTGGTCCAATCGCCTAACTTCCCGCACGCCCATGCAACGCCTCTACCTCTGCGGCGCAGCAACCCACCCCGGCGGCTCCGTCATCGGCATCAACGGCCGCAACGCCGCCATGGCTATCCTCAACGACCTAGGTTCCTGACCGCCTATTGCTGTACAAGAACCGGGTGGCTCATCCATTCGCTTGTTTCTGGCGAATGGATGGAAAGCATGAATTCCTGCGAGCCTCCCGCGAGCGTCTGCCGCACCGCAGGTGCCCGCGGGTGGTATGCTGCGCCAAACATGTCTTCCCATCCATCACTCAAGCGCGGCATCCGGTTTCGCGACCTGGTGCTGCTCTACGTCGTCATCGTCCTCAGCATCCGCTGGGCTGCCTCCGCCGCAACAGCAGGCCCCAGCATTCTCATCATCTGGGTCGCCGCGCTCACCTGTTTCTTCATCCCTCTCGCCGCCAGCGTCATGGAGCTATCCTCGCGATGCCCACAGGAAGGCGGCATCTACATCTGGACCCGTGAAGCCTTCGGCGACTTCTCCGGTTTCATCTGCGCCTGGGCCTACTGGATGAGCAATCTTCCCTTCTTCGCCAGCGTCCTCTACTTCGGCGCAGCCTCTGCGCTCTTCGCCTTCGGCCCCCGCGCCCACTCCCTCGCATCCAATCCGCTTTACTACATGGCCTTCGCTATCTTCTGGCTCGCCGTCATCACTCTTCTCAACATCCTCGGCATCGACTCCGGAAAGTGGCTCAACAACATCGGCGCTCTCGGCAGTCTGCTCCCGCTTACCGTACTCATCCTCCTCGCCATCGTCTCCTGGTTCCGATTTGGCGTCGTCCTCCACGCCACGCCTGCCAGCTTCATCCCCCACTGGTCGCTCGACAACGCCGTCTTCTGGTCCACCGTCTTCTTCGCCTTCTCTGCCATTGAGTCCGCATCGGCCATGGGCGATGAAATCCAGAATCCCCGTCGCACCATCCCCTGGGCGCTCCTCGTCGCCGGGATCATCCTCACCATCGGCTACATCGGAGGCACCGCGGCCTTTCTTTTCCTGCTTCCGCCGCAGGCCGTCGCCGGTCCTGATGGATTCGTCCACGGCATCGAGTTGCTTGCAGCGCGCCTCGGTCTCGCGTGGATCCTTGCGCCCATGGCTCTGCTCGTCGCGCTCAACTCCATCGGTGGCGCAGCCGGCAATCTATCCGCCGCCGCGCGCCTGCCCTTCGCCGTCGGAGTCGACCGCTATCTCCCGCCAGCCTTCGGCTCCATCCACCCCCGCTTCCGCACTCCGTGGATCGCCATCGCAGCTTACGGAGCAGCGGGCATGCTCGTTGCGCTCCTCGGCCAGGCCGGAGCCACCGTCCGTGGCGCTTACGACCTACTGGTCAGCATGGGTGTCATCTCGCTTTTTCTCCCCTATCTCTTCCTCTTCGCGGCCATGATCCGCCACCAGTCCAGCACCACCGCCCCGCACGTTCGCCGCGTCCCCGGAGGCAAGCCAGTAGCCATCGTCCTGGCCTCTACCGGCTTCCTCAGCACCGCCATCACCATCGTCCTCTCAACCATCCCCTCCGCCGACGAAACCAACAAACCCCTCGCCATCGCCAAAGTCCTAGGTGGAACCGCCCTGCTCATCGGCGCGGGCGTAGCCGTCTTTCTCTTTTCAAAATGGAAGACCGGACGCATGACGCCTAACTAGAGCGTGTTCACACAGAATCAATGAGGCGCGTGAAAACTCAGATCAGAAAACAGGTAAGAGATCTATCTACCGCGTTCTTATGTCGCTCTCGGTGATATGGTCAATGACTGCGATTGCGTCGACCTCGATCAGGTAGCCGGGGGAGAGCATCGCTACGCCAACCAACACGTCTGCCGGCTTGTGATCTCCGAACAGCGCTGTTCGGGCCGCCTCGATAATCGGCAAGCATTCGTCGCGGTTGTAGTTGACGACGTAGATTGTGATCCTGGCAACCTGCTCGGGCCTGGCGCCGGCAGCAGCAAGCGCGCGGCCGAGATTGCCAAACACCTGGCGTGCCTGAACCGCAAGATCGCCTCGGCCAACGAGTTTGCCGTGAATATCTTCGGGCTCCTGGCCTGAGATGAATACCAGCTTGCTTCCCGTCGCGACCACGACCTGGGTGTACGTTGCTGGAGTCGGTAGATCATCGGGATTGATGCATTCGAGCGTCATTGATTAGGTCTCCTGGTGTGCGAAGCGGGGACTGGCAGCTTTGCGTGAAGGCCGCCTGCCGGCTAGGTGTGCCAAGTATAAAGGTCCTTCATTTCCATCTGTCGTCCCGAGAGAAGTCGCCCGAACGAAATCGAAGGACCAGCTTCTTACAGCTCTTTACAAATACCCACCACTCCAGGCGGCACCCCCCACTGTATCGTTCCGCGACAGCGCTGGCCCCCCGCATCTCTCAGCCGAAAAAAACTCCATAGGCGCGAAAACTCCTGGCGCCTATGGAGCCTCACAATGCAATCTCTGGGTCGCTGCTGTAAGTTCCTCTCGGTCATTCTCATTCTCCCTGCACTCCTCGCTCACACGCAGCAACCCCGTCAGCCATTAGTGCGCCACGTCCACCCCGTCGTCTCCAGCGGCCTCGCCAAGCCTCTTTCTTCGTTGCCATCAACGCAACGCATGAATTTCTCCATCGTACTGCCGCTACGTAATCAGAAGCTGCTCACGGCCTTCCTCAATCGGCTCTATGATCCATCCAGTCCCGACTACCGTCACTTCCTCAGCGTCACGGAGTTCACTGACCAGTACGCCCCGTCCGCCCAGGACTATCAGGCCGTCGTCGACTTCGCCAGAGCACGAGGTTTCACCGTAACCGCTTCTCCCGCCAACCGCCTGGTTGTGCCCATCAGCGGTACTGTCGATCAAATCCAGAGAGCCTTCAACGTATCCATGAAGCTCTATCAACACCCCACCGAAAATCGTACCTTCTTCTCCCCCGATCGCGAGCCCTCAGTTCCTTCCAGTCTCAACGTTGCCCACATCGCAGGCCTGAACAACTACTCGTTGCCGCAGTCCATGGCCGTACGAGAAGATACCGCTCACGCTTTCAGCAGCGCATCGATACAGGGCTCCGGCCCCGGTGGGTCGTACTTATCCAGCGATATGCGGGCTGCCTACTACGGCGGTGCGGCCCTCACCGGCAGCGGCCAGACCGTCGCGCTCCTGCAGTTCGATGGCTATAACATCGGCGATGTGGTATCGAGCTTCGACGGCGCCGCATCGGCGACGGCCAGCGGGGGCAATTATGTATTGACCTACACACCGATCACTGGAGGAACAACCTACACCATCCCAATTGAAAATGTCCTTGTAGACGGCGCCACCGGAAAGCCAGGGCAATTCTATCCTCCTGCAAACGACGCCGAGCAAGTGCTCGACATTGTGCAGGCAGTCGGCATGGCCCCCGGTTTGAGTCACGTCCGCGTCTACATCGGCAATTCAGATGCCGACATCTTGAATGCAATGGCTTCGGATACTCAGAATCTCGCGAAGCAGATCAGTATTTCGTGGGCCTGGTATCCCGATGATCCAACGACCGACGATGTCTTCTTCGAGGAGTTTGCCGCGCAGGGTCAAAGTGTCTTCGTTGCCTCGGGGGATTACGGCGCCTACAGTCCGTCGGTTCCGTACTACTACCCGGCAGAAGATGCCTGGGTCACCGCAGTCGGCGGCACCACCCTCGCCACCAACGGCGCGGCGGGAGCTTTGATCGCGGAGACGGCCTGGGATCAAAGCGGCGGTGGCATCAGTCCCGACGGCATACCATTTCCAACCTGGCAGGCGGGCGTGGCCAATTCGTCAAATGGCGCGTCCTCGACCTTGCGCAACATTCCAGACGTGGCCATGGAAGCCGATTTCGATAATTACGATTGCAACATGGGAGGTTGCGCCGGAGGTTGGGCTGGCACCAGCTTCGCCGCGCCGCGCTGGGCTGGGTTCATCGCGCTCGTGAACCAGCAGGCGGCGGCCGCTCTAGATCCGCCGCTCGGTTTCCTTAACCCATGGATCTACTCAACCGGAGCGAGTTCCAGCTATGGCAGCGATTTCCACGACATCGCCGTCGGCAAAAACAATTTTGAGCCCGGCTACGGATTCTATGCGGTTCCTGGCTACGATCTTGTCACCGGGTGGGGAAGCCCAGCCGGAGTAAATTTGATCAATGGCATGGCGCCCAAAGCGTCGGTCGGTTTCCAGCTTTCCACTTCAGCCAGCAGCTTGACGATCGATCCAGGCAGTTCCGGCACAACGACCATCGCGGTCATCGACCAGGGTGGCTTCGCAGGCGGCGTCAACTTATCCGTCACTTCATCTCTGCCAACTGGCATCACTGCGTCTTTCTCAACCAACCCCACAACTAGATCGAGCGTGCTCACTATCTCCGCAGGCATCTCCGTTGTCACGCAATGCTATCTCGTCACAATCACAGGTACTTCGGGATCGCATAGCGCAACAACCTACGTGACAGTCGACACGCCCTCAAACGCGGTCGTCATCACCAGTCCAGCGATGCCTCAAGTTCCCGTAACCGCACAGATGTTTAAGCCCGGAACTCCCATTTCAATTCAGGGAACCGCGCTCGGCAATCCTCAAAACATAAGCGTGCAATGGGCAGCGGGGATTGCCCCCACTACAGGATGGAGCACATCAGGCATCACGCTGAATCATCCGCTGACCGCGCCCTTCCTCAATCAACCAATTGCAACCTGGAATACGTCTTCAATTGTTTCGGCGGGCTACTACACTGTCCAGTTATCCGCGACCTATCCATCCGCCACACTCACATCCAACACGCTCGTCTACCTTGAACCCGATCTGTTCTCCGCAAATTGGCCAAGGTGGCTCGACATCACGCCGTCCACTTACTCCGGCGTTGTGCCCGTGATCGACAAGAGCGGCAACACGGAGCTGGGCGTTATGGAGCCTACTTATATGGGCTCTACAGCTCAACCTCGGTATCGTGTGTTTTCGCTCGATGGCTCTTCCGATCAATCGACCAATCTTGCTTCCGGCAGTTATCTCAATCCTGCATTCGGAAATCTGATCGCCGGAGACAGCGGTGAGTCAGTCGTCGTAGATGCCCCGGACCTGGATGTGCTCAGAGCAGACGGCACCAGTTACACCTTGACCCAGGGCCCTGAACACGTCTGGTACAACATGGCGCAGGTCCAGCTCGCCGACTTGAAGGGAGACTCGTCGCTGGCAACGGTGGTTTTGGGAATCCAGAACTGGAACGATCTAGCTTTTGTTTATGCCTGGGGCCCAGACGGACAGCTTCTCAATTCGAATTTTCCAATCCAGGTTCCATATACCAACGAAGCGAGCATGAATTCGGAAGATCCTGGCCTGGTCGTCGGCGATATCGATGGAGACGGGAAACAGGAAATCATCGTGCAGGAGTCGACTTCCCCCACTTCCTTTACCTTTGGATTATTTGCCAATGATGGAACACCGCGCAGTTGGGCGCCGCCGACTTTCCCCGGCACACTTGGACAGATCATTCTTGCCGACCTGGATCACAACGGCAAACTCGAGACGATTCTCGTAGCGATGCCGAACGCCTCGTTCCATAACATGCTTCACGTTCTTGAGCCCGATGGCACGGAACGGAGCGGATGGCCGCTCGACATCGGCTCCGGCTATATCTTTCTCGCCGCCGGCGATCTGGCCCGCACCGGCTACGACCAAATCGTCGCTGCAACGCATGACAACCTATTCGTCTTGAATAGTGACGGCACAACTTTTTCAAGCGCGTGGCCTTTGCCTACTTCCTCTTTCAACCCCTTCGGCCCCGTTGTTCTGGCCGACATAGACGGCGACGGGTATCCGGAAATTCTCACCACCACCGCCGGCTATTCTCTTTCCGAAAGCTCTCTCCAGGGCAGCACGGTAGTCCACTCCCTTTCCCCCAGCGGGAGTAACGTGCGTTCGGCAGTCCAGGTCCAGACCAGCACTCCCGATGACACTTCCGCCCCCGCATACTTCGCACCCACGCTTCACGCCTATCGCCGCGACGGTTCCATCTCAAGGTCATGGAAGATCCTCGGCATGCATGGGGAGCAACCGTTCTATCTGCCCCGACTCACGGTTGGCGACTTCAATCACGATGGCAAGACAGAAATAGCGATCGTCAACGGAATGATCGACGGAGGCGGAGTGAACGGGTGTGTCAGTGAGGGAACACTCGAGGTACTCGCCACGGGCGCACCGTACAACCCGGCCGCGAACGACTGGCCGATGCTCTCCCATGACGCGCACAACAGCGCGGCCACTGCTTCGGCGAATCCCGTCACACCGCGAGCGGCTTCACCCGTCTTCGCACCAGTTGCGGGGACTTATTCCACTGCGCAGAGGGTGACCCTCTCCGACGTCGCCGCCGGCGCAACCATCTACTTCACCACAGATGGATCGACACCAACCACCAGTTCTTCCGTGTACAGCACCTCCATCGCGGTTGCGTCCACTGAGACCATCAAGGCGATCACGGTCGCGACAGGCTATGCTGAAAGCCTGGTCGCCGCTGCCCCCTATACCATCACTGTGCCGGCCGCCGCACCATCTTTCACCCCGCCTCCGGCAACTTACACCACAGCGCAAGTCGTCACCATCACCAGCGCCACCCCCTCCGCGGCCATCTACTACACCACCGACGGCACGACGCCCACCACCAGTTCGTCGCTCTACAAAGCACCACTCGCGGTCTCCATTTCAGAAACCCTCAAGGCCGTCGCCACAGCTCTCGGCGATTCGACCAGTTCGATAACCTCCGCGGCCTATATCATCACTCCAGTTACAGCCACGCCAGTCTTCACTCCACCTGCCGCAACTTACGCCACCACGCAAACCGTTGCCATCAGCAGCACCACTCCCTCCGCGTCCATCTACTACACCACCAATGGCAGCACGCCCACCACAGGTTCGCCTCTCTACAAAACCCCAATCACCGTCTCCACTTCAGAGACCCTCCAGGCCATCGCCACAGCCCCCGGCAATTCAGTCAGCCCCATAGCTTCCGCCTCCTACACCATCACTTCGCCGCCTGCCGTAGTCTCCACCATCAGCGGCCTGTCGCCAGCATTCGCCAGCGCCGGCGGGACATCCTTTTCACTCACCATCTCCGGCTCTGGATTTGTCTCGGGCAGCCTAATCTACTGGGGCACAACCTCTCTCTCCACGCAGTTTGTCAGCGCAACGCA
>JBAWCO010000381.1:0-5141 GCA_049590315.1 Occallatibacter sp.
ATACGTGGAATTTATCCACGGAAATGCCAGACCTCAGTATGCGTTCGAAAGCCTACGCGATCGACGGAACCTTCCTGACATTCCCGGGCAATGGCGGAGCTGGCACCGTACATAACCTCACTCCTGCCGCAACTCCTGAACAAATCGAGTCCGCACAGAGTTTCAATACCCGCTGCATTACGGGTCTTCTCCCCTGTCGCTGTCTCTCCGATCTCACGCCACTCGCCTTCCAATATCTCAGCCGCCATACGGACGCCGGCAGTAGCATCGAAACGGATGATTGCCCGTACCGACTTCGCTAGTTTTACGATGAGAGAAACGAATCGCGGTTGAGTCATGGCCGCATAAACTGAGAACAGGTGGCAGCAAAACCTGATCACCAGCACATATCGAGCATCAGGTTTTCATTATGCCTACGGCAGGTGAGCACCTCGTCCTCCGTGAAATGTGCCAACCACAGGCGCTCCGAGAACGCAATTTAGTCGGCATGCGTGACGATTGCGGCAATCACATCGACATTGGTTGTGCCGCGAATGGGCGCGGCGGCTTCGCATGTGCTGACAGGGACAGCATCCGAGGGGAAGCAAGCGTCACCTGCACTGGGCCCTGATGCTGCCCCGCCAGCGAACTAGCAATTGCGCCGTAGTTCCTCAGCTTGGCGACTATGCGGATTCGTTGATCTCGTCCTCCAACAACTGCAAGGATCGAAGTATGTCAGCAAACTCAGGCGGCTCCTTGTAGAACATATCGCGCATGGCGCGGTAGTCACGTTCCAGTGCGGGGATCTGATTATGGGGTGGAGTCAACCTGAATGAGCCGGGCTTCGCCAAATCGTAGCGCGCCCAGGAAGTGTAATAGAATCGCTCCTTGAAATCGACTACCGATTTCAATAAGGCGAGATCGGTAAGGGCGGACAGTTTGACCGGGCTTTCTGCCAATTTGTGAAGATCGTAGTAATGGCGCGAGTACCGGACCGGCATCGTTCCTGGCCGATGAGCTTCCTGATGAAGTATCGTGGCTTTTTCCCAGAAGGTTCTCTCCGCTTCGATCGCAACGACCGCGCATGTCGGATCACTGAAGGCCGCCGGAAAGGATTGAGCTGCATACGCCTCAATGGTGTGGACGTTGGACGGAATCCAGGAAGCGAGCGGACCTATTTCAAGCCGGACGACCGGACGGATATACTCAGCAGCAAACGCCGCAGGATAGCTCACGTTGATGGTATGCGGATCAATGTCGTCGATACTTGAGTCAATGCCAGGAACGATTTTGAAAAGCTGGTTCAGTTGTGCGAGCAGCGTCCCTCGGATGTATTCGGCCGCCCTCGCGTTCATTTCCTGGTTGTAACGGCTCTGTTTGGTCTTCGATTGAATGGTTTGATACGGATCATTGCCTTCGTCCGGCCCATAGCCGAGTAGGCCCCAGTTGAGAATCAGATCAATGTCTTCAGAGAATCTGTCAATCAGCCCGAAGACCTTGGAAAGGCTGGTGCCGCCTTTGAAGACCATCTGCCCCTTGAGCGTGGGCTCAGAAAAGAGATGCTTGAGAATCCAGCAGACCCAGAAATCCTTTTCGACAATGGCGGGATTCATTCCAAGCCGGCTGGCCGTCTCTCTGAATAAATCCCGTCTGTCTATGGCCGATCCGGTGGCGATCCTATCCACTTAGTTCCCCCTGAGTGATTTGTTGAATTGCGCTGTAAACCCAGCCCGTCGCCGTCTTCGTATCCGTCAGTACCTTCGCGCGCAGCGACTCCGGCAACCATGTCCGAAGCTTCGCGATGATCTCTGGCGTGATCTGCTCTTGCCCAAGCGACTTGAGGGCCTGGACGATCAAACCACTCTCCTTCAGTTTGACTCCAGATTCCTTGAGCGCCGTATGCTCGAAGACCAAGGAAGTATTTCCAATTTGGTAAACCCGGTCCGGCCCGTCCGATAGATAGACGGCGCGGGCGGGAACTTGAGTTGAAAGTCCCAGGTAATTCAGCGCGGTGGCTCCGCTGGGCTGGATTCGCCAGCGAAACTTCCGGGCCAACGCTGTTGCGACCTGGTCAATATCGGGACTCAGGGGCTGATTGAGAAGTTTGCTGAAGTGCGGATAATCGTAGATCCCGCGGATGACGCGGCGTATCTCGCCCCGCTTCTCTAGACGATGAAGCGCAGAATCGACGGTGGCACGGCCTCCGAGGTCGAGAAAGTCGCGTGGCGAGAACGCCCAGCCACTCCCCGTTCCTCGAATCCTGTATATCGCCTTATTTTCTATAGTTTGCGCCATACATAAACCGCCATTCCTGCAAGAAAAACTACCACTATTTTCTTGCAAATGCAAGCGTTTGATGGATCTCATCCAGAAAGGGTGCCAGCTTCCTGACCGCATCCTCAAACAACGGCCGATTCGGATCGCGCAGCTGCAATAGTGCTTCAAACCCGGTGTTGGGAGTCATCCCGAACTCGCAATGCAAATCAATGCTCTAAAACGCGCAGCCCGCCGGGGATTCCTCAGGCCCGCCTGAAGGAGGGATCAAAAAGCATCAGGGCGGATCTTCACGAGAGAATAGGACGTACTGCGCCCTCCAGACGATTCTTTCATCAGGACGCCGGCTCCGATGAGATTCTCAATATCGCGCAGAGCGGTATCCTGCGAACACTTCTCAAGCTTGGCCCATTTCGAAGAAGTTAGCTTGCCATCGAAGTCGTCCAAGAGCCTATTGATCATGTTGCGCTGCCGCTCGTTGAACTCCGTTCCGGCAAAGTGATCCCAGAAGCGGGCCTTATTGAGCACGGCGGCCAGGATGGTCTCCGCATGGTCGAAGGCGCGCCCGAGACACGCCAGAAACCATTCGAGCCAGCGCGTAATATCGAGATCACCTTTCTGCGTCGCTTCGAGGATTTCGTAGTATGCTTTCCGCTCCTGCTGAATCTGGGCCGACATGCTATAGAAGCGTTGGGGGCTTCGCTCTGAACGCGCCAGCACCATATCGGCGATTGCGCGCGCTATGCGTCCGTTGCCGTCCTCGAATGGATGAATGGTGACGAACCACAGATGCGCGATACCTGCCTTGAGCACAAGGTCGGTCGAACTGTCTTTTTCAAACCAGTCCAGGAATTTCTTCATTTCTCCGCGTAGGCGGGCGGCAAGTGGCGCCTCATAATGAACTCGCTCCTTGCCAATTGGCCCTGAAACAACTTGCATGGGTCCGTTCTTGTCGTTGCGCCACGCGCCGACGTTGATCCGCGACATTCCGCTTCGGCCAGTCGGGAACAACGCGGCGTGCCAATCGAACATGCGCTGTGCCCTCAATGGCTGATCGTAGTGTTGGGTTGCATCCAGCATCATTTCAACAACGCCCTCGACATCACGGTCCGCAGGCGTCAAACCGCCAATGTCGATTCCAAGCCGGCGCGCGATCGAGGAGCGCACCTGGTTCCTATCGAGCTTCTCCCCTTCAATCTCGCTCGATTTAAGGACATCCTCGGTCAGGGTGTTCAATACGGCTTCCTTGCGAAGCTGGAAGCCAAGTCCCTCCATTCGGCCAATCAGGCGTCCCTGCCGATGCCGCACTTCGACCAGCCGCTGGGAAATCCGCTCGGAATCCCAACGAAATTCCGGCCAGTTCGGCCGCTCGTGAATATAGGTACCGCGCTTTATTCTCCGCACCATGTGCAGAAAATATAGCGCGTATTCGCTGCAACTTCAAGGACTAATCTACGCATGTGCTGCGGCGATTACGTCTCATAATCACCGCATCCCTAACCGTCTAAGCTGGATCATCGCTAGGCGGATCAGCGAACACGGGCCGACTTGCGAGGACAAATCCAGCCTTGACGCGTGAATTGGCTCGGCTCTGCTCTGCTTGTGATTCCGGCAACTAAATGACACGACTGTAGTGCCGGGGTTTTCTCTGGCGATGATCGACGAGTGCCCGGACTGTCAGACCCTGCAAGTCAGAAGTTTGGACATGCTGAGACTGTAAGAAACATAGTCTCAACGCGTGAATGGCACTTCTATTCGCCTCGCAATGCTCCAATCGGATCGACAGCCGCTGCCCGGCGCGCCGGCAACGCAGACGCCAGCAGCGCCAGCGCAATCACGGCAAGAGCTGCCAGTGCCAGCACGCGGGGATCTAATGGGCTTACCTGGAACAAGAAGCTGCGCAAAAGGCTCGAAGCCGCTGCTGCTCCGGCCAAGCCGATGAGGACTCCGGTCACAGCCAGTTTTGATCCGGAGATCAACACCAGCCGCACGATATCCCCGTGCTGCGAGCCCAGGGCCATGCGGATCGCCATCTCCCGCATGCGCATGGCAGCGGAAAACGCAATCACGCTGTAGATGCCGATCAGTGCCAGCACCACGGCCGCTGCGGCAAAGCTTGAGATCAGCACGGCGTTGAACCGGTGTGGCGCCTCCGTCCGGCTCAACGCCTCGTCCATCGAATAGACCTTGGTGAGCGGAAGCTGCGGATCGATCGACATAACCGTCGCATGCAACGATTCCACCATGCTGTCGGGCGGCAGTGCCGTGTGCAGCACGATACTTCCAGCTTGCCCGCTCAGTATGCCAGGTGGAGCCAGCGATCTGATCGAAGCCATGAACTGGTTGTAGGGCTGGTAGATCTCGTCCTGCGTCGGAGCGTCCGCGGATGTCTGCTTGACATTGCCCATCACGCCCACCACAGTTATCCATGGCGTTGGGCTCTCGGGCATCCCCCAGCGCAGACGCTTGCCAATCGGATCTTGTCCGGGCCAGAAATGCTCGGCAAGCATGTGGTTCACGATGCAGACCAGCGGCGCCTTCGCGCCATCCGCAGGAGTAAATTCACGGCCCTGAAGCAGCGGAATTCCCGCCGCCCGGAAGTAATCGCCCATCACCTGAGACGGCCAGGCAACTTCCAATCCAGCGCCCTTTGGCGGAACGTAATCATCGGCGACGAATGTACTATTGCGGACCATTCCTGAAGCGGGCAGGTACGACGTAATTCCGACGGCCTCGATGCCCGGCAAACGTTCGAGCCTGCCTAGTACTACTGTGTTATAAGAATCCACGAAGACAGCACGGACAACGAGGCAGTGAGCGGGCGAGGTGGGTTGCGATCTGGCGTCGCAGTGTGGCAATGGATTGAGGATTATGCCGTTCTGTTCTTA
>JBAWCO010000382.1:0-7251 GCA_049590315.1 Occallatibacter sp.
GAGTCATGCCGATGATCTCGTTGGTATCCGGCGTCTTCACACTAACCAACGCAAGCACGCCCAAGTCATCACCAATGCACCAACAAGTAGAATCCCCTCCCTCAGCACCATCCACCCCCATCGTGCGAACCAGCGGCGGTAAGCCATGCTCCTTCCTCCTGGATTCTATCCTACTCCGTTCTCCTGCCAACATCGCACATCGGGCCAGCCAGTCCGGCGGCCACAACATCACCTGCGAACCTTTATAGAACTTGGCCAGCAGCTTGACCGACAACTGCGCCGGGTCGCAGGTTGCCAGGTGATCTTGGTATTCCTGCCAGGACATCACCCCGCGAAGTATACATTTACCGGTGGGCTTTAAGCCCCTTCGTTGCTGCTCCAGCCCGAACTTGATGTTGGGGGAAGCGGACGCTGGCATGTGGATTACTCGCCTCAGATACGTCTGCGCTGGCTTGGCGATGTCCGGCACGCCCATCATGTCACACACTGTCTCGCTAGACTGGCCTGGTTCCCGCAGTTTGTCCCCTGCCTCAGTGTCATAAAAGAAGAAGTTGGTACACGGGTTACAGTTACCCCAGATCAGTTCCCGTTTGGCCCAACCACCGACCATATTTTCTACCACGTCCGGACTGCCCGATGCTTCGTCTACAGCTGCCAGTGTCACGTCGCCGTGGTGACCCGATAACCCCTCGCCACGCGAACCAGATTTAGCCACCCGA
The DNA here is from genome assembly GCA_049590315.1 of Occallatibacter sp. GTDB lineage: Bacteria > Acidobacteriota > Terriglobia > Terriglobales > Acidobacteriaceae > Telmatobacter. The sequence continues at coordinate 720 of JBAWCO010000382.1, forward strand.
CCGATGATATAGCTGTCCGGCTCCTTTTCCATCTCCGCGTTGGCCAGCACTATGCGGTGATGCGAGCAGTGGAACAATCCCCCGTTTTCCGCTCGCAGAGGCCATTTCGACTCCCTTATACGGTTGTCGATCTCGGCCCACAGCACGTCCAGGTGTTCGTCCGTGGCACTGGTGGTTACGATGCGGAACTTGACCTTACTGCCGAACGCCCTGGACGCTAGCACACACCGTATCGCTAGCGTCACTATGATCCACGAAGCGATCCAGTCCTTGCCCATCTTATTGGCTGCGGGCAACACCGTTCGCTTGTTGAACTCCACCGACCAGATCACTTCCTCTTGCAGGTCGTAGATACCGTCCAGCTCATCCTTTGGCGGCCATAGCAGCGCTCTCAGTTTAAGGGGGTCTTGGATCAGTTCAATCATCCGGTTGCCAACTCCACGATCTCAGGCTCGTCCGGCGCGTTGAAGACATCCCAGTGAAACCCGTCCTCGTACCAGATCGGGTCCATCTTTTTGACCAGCTTCAAGCCGTCGAATACCAAGAACGCGATGACGATCCGCTTGCCGTGATGATGCAGCAACCTCAAGCAGATCCAGTTTTCCGTTGGATGAACGTGCGGCGAGCAACCAATCTCCCGCTTGTCGGGTTGCGCACCGGCGAACTCCACCATAGCGGCGTCCATTTGGTCAACGGCTTCGTCACGCGGATCGCGCTTCATCTCGTGTGCTCGCCGAGGGGGTCTTGGATTAGTTCGATCATTCAGCTGCCTGCGCTGCTCGGAGTCCACTGGAACCGCATGTTCTGTATCCTGTGCAACGCCTCCATCATGGTTTCTTGGCAGTTTTTCTCCGCCGCGTCCCGCTTGAACGACCAGCCTGCCAGCATCCCCAGCGACCGCTCCACCATCTCCCCTTCCCGCTCTACCAACTCGATTGCCGCTTGGCCCTCAGCGATCTTGGCCAGCAACACCTGCTCTAGTGGCGTCTCGTCCTTACCCGCCTTCCACCGGCCCAGCATTTTCTCTACCGCCTTTTGCTGTTTCTTTACCTGGTCCATCCTCTGGTTGAGGTTGCGCTGGTGGTCGGCCAACTTGGATTTCATCATTGCCTTCAAGTCACGCTCGCAAGGCTCTTCCCCACGCTGCAAGCATTCGGCCACCACCGTGACGAATAGGTTGCAAAGGTTGGATACGGCAGCGGAGTCTATCGCTGTAGCATCGGTGTCCTTGCCGTTCAATCTATCCCAGGCTTCCTGCACTTCCTTGAACCGTTTGACAGCTTCTGGGTCGCCATTGCGGTCAGGGTGCAACTCCATCATCAGTTTGCGGTACGCCTTTTGGCACTTGGCCAAGCTGGCGTTGGCGCGGACGTTCAGCACCTCACGAGGGTTGCGCTTCATTCCATGCCCTCCATGATTTCTGACATGCGGCGCACCATTTCATTTATCAATTCGGCAGCTCGCAACGCTTTGTGAGGGTATTTTGCTTCTAACTCTTCTTGGTTTAACTCAAACCATTGCGGTTTGTCTTCTCTAACTTTCTCCATGTTTTCCAGCGCTTCCGTAAGTGGAGTCTTCAGCATCGTTCAGCTCCGTAGGTTTCGGTTCTGCCTCCAACGCCATTATAACCCGCGCCTTCGTCCTTATGTTGCTGTCAGAAATTTTCTTTTTTGTCTCTTCGGAAACCACGTGCCCCAGCCGGCTTTTCCTCATGTGCTCCCGACCCTCTTTGCGCAACGGCGGATTGTAGTTCACCTCTCTGTTTTGAACCCTTTCAAACCCCGGTCCATCGCGCCCAGCAGCCAAAGCGTCTGAGGTTCCCTTGCCAACCAAGCCTGTCTTTCGATTGAACCCAGCGGCTTCCTTGAACTCGCTCGCGGTGATCCCGTGAAACTGGAACAAATGCCCCGCCAAACTATGCCCCGACCAGTCGCACCCCGGCAAAATGCAATGCAGATCGTCAGCATCCAAAAACTCGTCATAGTTTTGCGGCAGAGGCATCCCTTCAGGACTGGCGATCATGTCGTCGAACAACCTTCTCCAATGCGAACGCCTACATTTGCTGTTGCAGAACGTTTTTGGCCTACCTTTGCCGTTTGTCCACAAATCCACGCCGCAGCCAACGCATGCCAGTTTGATACATCCCTTCTTGTTCTTCCTCGCTTCGCCGCCTAAAAGGGCAGCCATCTTCAACTTATCCTTGCCCTCTGGCGACTTGGCGTAGCATGATAAGGAGCAAAACCTCTTCCCCCTCACCTTAGAAATGAATAACGTGCCACAAGTTTGGCAGTCAGCTTTGTGTACCGTCCGAGCCATCGGCAACCCCTTTGTCTTCAAGCGCCATTATAACCCGCTGCTCCACCGATGGGAGCGATTGCTTGATTTGATTCACTAAACCGGCCCAAAACTCTTGCCCGCCCATCACCACGTTGACGTTGTTTTGCACTTGCGGCTCCTTCTTGACCAGGCCCAGTATGTCAGCTATCTGCGAGTGAGCCTTAAGGATGGTAGTCAAGAAAGCGTTCTCAGGCAACCGGCCCTCGACCGTTTGCACCCGCTTAATCAGGTGCTCGCTGGTAATGTAGTCATCATGGCCGATCTTCTCAGAGTCGAAACCGAACTCGTTAACCGATTTCTCGGCATTACCCAAGCTGAAATCGTATGCACGCCACGCCTCGCGAATCACCTCGTATAACGCATTCAACGCTATCGTGTCCGCGTCCTTGCGGTCCTTCAAGTAGCTCGCGCGTGCCTCTTCTATCACCTTGCGTCTGTATATGCCCACCATGGGTTGCGATATTTCGATGTTCAACTCACGCTTCAGCTCGTCGCGTATTTGCCATTGAGACCATCCACGCGAGTCCAACTTCGTGACCAGTGCCTTCACTCGCACTTTTTGCAATTCCGTAAGTTTCGGTGCCGTCGATGCCATGTTTGAAAAAGCCCAAGGTTAAAAAGTCGTGTCAAGTTTCTCTAGCTGGAATCCACACCGGCTTCATGACGGTTTTCATAGTCACGAACGAATATGCCTTTTCGCCTTTCGCCGCAAAGTACAACTCGTATCGGCGGCGGCAGTTTTCGGCACTTTCTAGTCGCCTATATCGCAGCACGTCACCTTCTTCACTGTAAGTTGCCCACCAAATCTCTTGGCCAATGCTGATAGGAGGCGTTTCATTCTTCAAAAATCTGTCAATGAATCCGCTGTGTTTAACCATCACAGCATAATCAGTCCGGAAGCGACGCGCAGAATAAATGCACGAATGAAGGAGCACGCGATGATTCATCCCACCACCTCTCTCACCGCCAAAGCATCAACCCGTATCCGCATCGCCGCGTCCGCCCAGGCCATTGCTTCGGTCTGCCACCACCTGGACAATAGCGCCAACTCGCCGTTAGGAACGCCCTCGTTCCTAATAAAAAACTTGTCTCATAATGTGTTGAACACGCACCGCGCCGTCGGATATTTCGACAACACGATCTGTCTGTTACGTTCAAACACCGGCACATTCATTCCATCTCCCCCTTCATTGCCTCGACTATCTCGAATGCGCAATCAATGTCCCCGCATTCGTATCCAATCGGCTCGTCGTCGAATTCTCGCTGTAGCATCAATTCCCGTCTTCGCAGCGTCTTCTTGTTGCAAACGTGGTCGCTGGCCGGGATGACCTTAGTGCCTTTCACAAAGAACTTGGGCCGATACTTAGCACCACACGCCACGCACTTGCGGAAAAACGATGCCTCTTTGATCTTGCCTTGCTCGATCATGTCACCACCTCCATCGCCCGCTCGCACTGACGGCAGTACCAGCACCACTGACGGCCTCGCTTCTCCATTCTCTGTACCAGCTGGTCACCGCAGCGAATGCACCGCTTGTGGTCCGTCCTGTCCTCGACCGGCTTGAGTTCCTTCACAGTGCGCCTACCAACCTCCCCAGCCAGTGCCTTGACGTAGCCGGCGCTGACCTTGCCCAACTCCCAGTTGCGTAGGTCGAGGGATAGTCGCTCACCGTCGATACAATCCTCCAGCACCACGAATGGGTACGACATCGACACCACCTTGAACGGCCTGCCGGAGCATTCGTGGTCGCAAGCGGGATCGCCGCAGCGATGTTTGACCACCGCCACCAACTGGCTCACCTTCACGTCGTCGGAAACCATGGATCACCTCACAGTCGGCTTGTGTTGATTGTGGCTGGACTGAGACCGTGCTTCGGCATCACCCAGCTTGGCCAATACCCGCTTGCACCGCTCGTGTTCGTCGGTGCCTACACCGCTAGTCCGCTTGCGCAATTCCAGCGCGTCCCTCACCGTCTTCAGTTCTTCGCCTTCGATAACCATGGTAACACTCTCGCCCTGGCCTCCCGCTATCTTACTGCTTTTGCCCTCCATCAGCTCTTTTTTAGCGGGAATCGCCATTATTATATCCTATACTATTGACGATGGAAAAATCTAGGCCAAAATAAAAATTATTTTCCGTTTCCCTTTTTGGCGCGGGCAGGGTAGAATAAAAAACGTTCCGGCCCTCGAAAATTTTACGGAGTTAAAAACCATGCCGACGATCCCTACCAAGCCCGCTCCGGCCAAATTATCCACGACTATGCAGGCTCGCGTACTAGCCGCGCTCGACCCTGGCGATACATCGCCCGAATGTGACTGGGTTGCTCTCACTCATACAGTTATCAGCGAGCAAATCGGCGTCAACCCGCTAACTGATCCGGTTAGGCGCTCGCTCCACGGGCTAAAGGAAGGCAGCAAGAGCGGCAAGCCATTCCCCGGTCTGGTCGGCATGGGCCTAGTCATCGCCGAGGATTTCGGCAGCGAGCTAAGCGGCGGTTCTACCCATTTCCGCATCACCGCCAAGGGCCGGTTAACCCTCGCCGCATGGCTCCATGAGAATGGCCCGCTCAGCCAATTCGTCCCCAAGAAAACTAAACAAACAGTTATCTAATACCCATATTTCGCTTTTCCCATTCTGGTCCTCGCCAATCGGCAGCAGCACCAGAAACAATGATCCAGCCATGCTATCGCCCATCCCCTGTACGCAAACGTTGTAGGCTGGCTAGCTGGCTAACCTCGCCTTCACCAGTCCGGTCCTGCGATCAACCTGGCACATCCAGCACATCACTTCCGGCACGCAACTAGCTCCTTGATGAACGCCGCCTCGTGCTCCCACGGCACTTTACCCAACGCCCTGAACAGCACCTTGTCCCGTATCTCCCGCGCGACCATCGCCATCATGATCGGCGGCACGCTATTGCCGAGCCTTTCCCATTGCTGTGCGTAGCTGCCAGTCAAAACGAAATCGTCGGAAAAAGCGCATATGCGACGCAGCTCGGCGATGCTGAACTTCCTCCGCTCAGTCGGATGGCACACGCTGGCAAGCCCCGCGTTCCCGCCGGCTGCTGTAACTGTCGGGCAACTGTCATCCAAGGCCGGGCGTACCAACTGGAAATATTTGTCACTTTGTGTACCCGGCCCGCCCATCCTATCAAACTCTACCCCCGTAGCTTGGCCGGTCATATCCGATTCTAATTCAACCGTGTTACTCAGGATAAATTGCTGCGCCTGCGAAGCGCCTGGAGCACCCTGCTGCTGAACTATACTGACCTGCGAAAAAAGCGCCGCCCCCATACCGAGCGAACTGACCGTCGGGGCCGGTCCGTCCGTACCGCCGTGCTTCCGTACCGACTCGTCGTAACCGCGCGGTTTATTTCTGCCGGCGTGCTTGCCGAGCCCTTCTTGGATAACTTCACCTGGCCTATCACCTTCAACTTGATGGCCAGTATACGCTGTCCCTCCAGAAGCCGCCGGCACAGACGGAGCCAGCTTCTGGAGGGACAAATTATCTTCTTTAGTAAACCCATGTGCTGACGTTTGCGCGCTGACCAGCCATGGCAGTGCGTCCAGCACCGAATACCTGAACGGTAGCGGCGCGGGATGGCAAGGCTGTAATGGCGTTCCGTCAGCCGCATCAGCCAAATCTTCCCTGACCCCAACGAATATCACCCGCTGCCGCATCTGCGGCACGCCGAGCCACTGCGCATCAAGCAACTTGGCCGATACGCGGTACCCGGCCGCCTTCATCTCCGCTAGTATCTCCAGGAACATTCCTTTGGCCGTCCCTTTGACCAGCCCCGACACGTTTTCAACCACGAACGTCTTGGGCCGAAGCCCGCGTAGCAGGCGTAGCCACTGTCCGAACAGCGTCTCGTTGCACTGCTCCGCGCCGTGTTCGTACCGCTTTTTCGTACCCCACCCCTTATGCCGCTTGCCGGCCGTACTAAATGCCTGACAATTCGATACTACGTATCCGTTAGCCACGAAAGAATGGTCCTCATCCACCGTGAGGTCATACACGGTCACCGACTCACTAGCTTGCTCGACTGATAAAACCGGCTGCCAAACCACCGCGTTGCTTCTGGTCATTACCGCACACAATCGCTCAGGCAATTCGTGCGCTGCCGTCCATTCCTCCACGCCATCAACCGACTGCCTCGCTAAAAACTTATGCCCCGGCGTACATTCTATTTTGC
>JBAWCO010000383.1:0-2542 GCA_049590315.1 Occallatibacter sp.
GACTGATCAATCGTCGCTAAAACCTGCTCCGGCTGCTGCTGGCCCTGTCCTCGAACAAAGGCAAAGACAACAACAAAACCAACCCCATCGATGTGCAGAGATTGACGGGTCACTCCATATCAGGGAACCTCTGCACAAGTCCGCAGTCCGCATCATTGTTGAATAAACTATAGGCATGAAGCGAAGGGCGCGTTTTCAGCGAACACTGGCATCACAGGGGAGTTTTGCGAAATATGGTCGCAAGAGCAAGCGGGAGCTGTTTCTTGACCAGATGAACGAGGCGGTTCCGTGGTCTGAGTTGCTGGCGTTGGTTGAGCCAGTTTATCCCAAGGCCGGCAACGGCCGGCAGCCGGTGGGCTTGACGATCATGCTGCGGACCTACTTTTTGCAACATTGGTTTGGCTTGTCCGATCCCGGCATGGAAGAGGCGTTCTATGAGTCGGCTGTGCTGCAACGCTTTTCTGGGGTGGATCTGGGCGTCGCCCCCGCGCCGGATGAAACCACGATCCTCCGCTTCCGCCACCTGCTTGAACAGCACGATCTATGCGGCCAAATGCTGATGACTGTGAATCGCTACCTTGAAACGAAGGGCATCCGCATCTCGACCGGCACCATCGTAGACGCGACAATTATCCGCGCGCCCTCGTCGACGAAGAACTCCAGCGGCAAGCGGGACCCTGAGATGCATCAAGTGAAGAAGGGCAACCAGTGGCACTTCGGAGCCAAGGCGCACATCGGCGTGGACAGTAAGCAGACGGTGGTGCATTCTGTGGCGACAACTGCAGCCAGCGTGGCGGATAGTGTGGCGCGTTGCGAAAAAGACACCCATGACTGGTCGCGTGGTCGCAATCCCCAAAAGAATCGCGACGGCCCTCATTAGCCATCGCCATCCGAGAGAATCCTGGCCCTGCGCCTGACGCAGCCAGGCACGCACCAGCGAATACAGGAAGAGCGTATTGAAGAAAAGAACCGCAAAGGGTTCGGTCCAGCCGCCCACAGCATAAGCGCTCATCACATAGGGGTTGCGCCGACGACGATACCGAGAGGGAGAAGTAACTTCTTATGCTAGTGCATCGTCGCAAATCGGCGCAGCAGCGCAACGGGCGCCACTAAAACGAACTCCAGCGCAGGAATAATGCGAGCTGGCGTGAGGGTTGTGTGCGAGGAGAACGACAAATCGAGCGCGGCCATGGGTGGTGGCCCAAGGTCGAGGGGGTGTAAAAGCAGCTAGCCTTCGAATAACAACAGCAAGAGCTATCACCGTACAAATCCAGAACCCCGCGAGAAGCCAGGCCGGAGTCGTCCTTAGGTGAAAGGTAACCATTTGTGAATCGTGATTCGGCATCATTTTAACTCGATGCCTCGATCAGTGCCTCGTGCGTCACACTGTTATGCAAACGTCTGCCTCTAGCAAACTCTGGTGACATTTCAGATTTCTAGCTCTACGCTAACCAAGCGGTCCGGTTCGCGCGACCAACCGATGTGTATCCCATGTCTGCCGCAATGCCCCGTACACACTGGAGCAGTTGGTTGGCGATGGACGGAAGCTTCTGCGCGGTGACGCGGAATGACGGACCCGAGATGCTCACCGCGGCCACTGGCTGCCTCTGCGCATCCAGCAGCGGCACAGCGATGCATCGCAAGCCTTCCTCCAACTCCTCGTCATCAACTGCATACCCACGCCGGCGAGTTTTCTCCATCTCTGTACGCAACGCTTCTGGAGTGGCGATAGTACGATGCGTGAAGCGCTCGAAGCGTGTGCGTTTAACCACATCTGCAGCGCGCTCCTCGGGGAGAAATGCGAGGATTGCTTTGCCTACCGAGGTGCAGTGGACTGGGTTGCTGGAGCCGATGCGCGTAATCATACGGACAGAGCGGGCGGGTTCAATTTTGTCGATGTAGATCACGCGTGCCTGCTCAAGGATGCAGAGGTGCGCAGTCTCCTCGGTTTCGGCTACCAGGCGGCGCAGGTGCGGCTGGGCTCGGTCGCGCAGATCGTATTGTTCGATGGCCCGATTGCCGAAGTCGAACAACCTGAGACCCAGGCGAAATTTGCCGCTTGGGGTCCGTTCCACCATGCGGTGCCGCTCCAGTACCATCAAGAAGCGGTGCGCCGTGCTTTTGTGCAGTTGCAACGACGAGGCAACCTGCGCCAAACCCAGCGGAGTTTCGCTCTCCCCCAACAAATCCAACACGGCAAAAGCCCGGTCCAGGGCCTGAACTTTGTAAGTGCCTTGCAGCGCTGCGTCTCGCATTATGATCCTCTATTCCGCCTTGCGATTCCTTTTTCTAGTTTGATATCAAGTGCGAGACGTGTCAAGTATTGAGACGCTATATCTTTTGATGGGATCTCCATGTCATGGATGCGGACTTCGCCGTGTTTTAGAGAGAAAAGGAGCTGCGGGGTGTGCACCAATGTTGCACCCCACAGCACTAGAAAAAGGTGAGCGCTATGCGAAGTGCAGGTGCTTTAGGGCAAGCGTGCCGCCTGAAGCCGTTTCCACTGGTCGGGGAGCCAGTTAGGCAGTTCGCTTTTTCGCAC
>JBAWCO010000384.1:0-2927 GCA_049590315.1 Occallatibacter sp.
ATGAAAAGCCGTCAAGCTCCCAGGCCAAAGAGCATGTGAACTAGAGATGCGCTTTTTCCCCACCAGCCACGTCATTGGTGCCATCGGCAGCATGGGGCATGAAGTAGCCCCAGCCGTTTTTTGCCGCGGCCGCCAATAGCGCCGGAGAAGGGTTGACCGGGAAGGCATGGCGGGCAACTTCGAGCATGGCAAGGTCATGGATGGAGTTCCCGAAAACGGCGTCGGGGTTAGGCAAGCCAACCCGTGCAAGGGTAGCGGCCTTGCCTCCATCGGTGGGCACGTCCACTAGATCGCTGGTGATGAGGCCTGCTTCTACGCGAACCTCCGCAGCCAGCACATGATCTTCCGTAATTCCGAGCTCGCGCACGCCCTCAGCGATCACCCATTTGTTGGTTGAACTGACAGCCCAAATCTCCACGCCGGCATGGCGGAGTTTTTCGAGCAGCGCGACCATCTCAGGGAAGACACGGGGCTTCACGAACTCATGAAGGTAGCGGGCCGCGGCGGCGCGCAATTCCTGATCGCGCAGTCCCGCGTAAATTTGCACCATCTCGCCGCAGATCTCTACTTCGCTTACTTTACCTGCCCGATATGCGCGGTGGCGGTTATCGATCCAGTCACATGTGGACCGCGAAACCAGGCCCTGCTCCAGAGACCAGACCATGAATTCATAGCCCGCATCGCCGCTCCAAAGGGTTCCGTCGCAATCAAAGACGGCAACCTTGGGATGGATATCGAAGACCAGACGCTCGAATTCATCGGCGGTCCATCGGGGTATTTCTATTTGCGTAGGTGTCAAGCCTTCCTCACTCATGCTCAAAAATTCTTCTAACCCTATTCTCAACCAACTACCCTGCTTTTGCACGTGAACGCTTGATGAAGGGGCAAAGGAACACGGCAAAGTAAAGATTTTCGTGTGGGGTAATGAATTTGATTCCTGTTGAACGAGGTTCGGCAAACGGTGCGCAGGCGGTGGGATGGGTTGAATCCGCAGATAATCGATTGTGTGGAGAGCACTCGCAATCTTCCGTTGCTGAAGGACTACCAGTCGTATCTGCGGGTGGAGAAGGGCCTACGTCCGCTCACCTGCGAAGCGTATGACAACGACCTTAAGACCTTTGCCGAATTTATCGAGGGGCGGCAGGGGGTGTTGTTGACGGCAACGCAGCAGGACGTGGCGGCGTTCCTGGAACATCTCCGCACGCACAATATCGATTCGCGTTCGGCAGCGCGCAAGTTGAGCTGCTTGCGAGGCTTTTACAAATGGCTGCTGCTCGACCGTAGAATTCATCACGATCCCACGGTAAACATTGAGTCCCCAAAAGCGTGGAAGGTGTTGCCCAAATCGCTGGCTGAGCCGGAAGTGGCGGAGATGCTGGAGCGGGCCGGAATGGCCGCATCGCATCCGCAGGCGAAGGCAACGGCGCTGCGCGACTCTGCGATTCTGGAACTGCTCTATGCGGGCGGACTGCGCGTTTCAGAGGTAACCGCGCTCTCAACCGGAGACCTATCGCTGGACGCCGGCCGCGTGCAAGTGCGCGGGAAAGGGGACAAAGAACGCATTGTGCCTCTGGGGCGCTCCGCCGTGGATGCGCTTGAGACATATCTGCGCGAGGGGCGACCACATCTGGCGCGAATCAGCACGGCGCGAAAGGGCATTGAGTCCCGGCAGGATGCGACACGGCTTTTTCTTTCATTGCGCGGGATGCCACTGACGCGGCAGTGGGTCTGGCACCTGGTGAAGACGGCGAACTCCGGAGCAAGCCCGCATCGGCTACGGCATAGCTGCGCGACACATATGGTGGAACACGGCGCGGATCTGCGCAGCGTGCAATTGATATTGGGGCATGCGGACATATCTACGACGCAGGTTTATACGCACCTTGCCCTGGGACGGTTGAAAGAGGTGCACCGCAAGCATCACCCACGCGCAACGCGCCGCGAGGGAGATGCGGAGGCCGATTCCAAGGTAGAGCGCCATGCTGGGTTGACCCTGGTTGAGAAGAAGTCATGAGTGAATCGGCTGCTCCCACAATGGCGCCGCCTCTTGCCCAACTGGTCGGCGATTACCTGCGCGTGCTGGCCAATGAGCGCGGAGCATCAAAGCATACTCTGCGTGCGTACAGCCGCGAATTGCAGGGGTTTGCGGCCTTTGTAGTAGAGCGATACGGCCAGAACCAGACGATCGATTCAATCGAGCACACACAAATTCGTGCGTATATGGCGACCTTGTATGATCGCGGGCTCTCCAAGGCTTCGGCGGCGCGAGCGCTCGCGTCGATTCGAGGTTGGTTCAAGTGGCTGGCGCGTGCAGGCTACGTGGAAATGAATGCAGCATCGCTTGTGGCGACTCCTCGATTGCCGAAACACCTGCCGCGTGTGCCTTCGATTGAGCAAATGAATCGGGTGGTGGATTCGGTGGACGAAGATGCCGCAAGCTGGCCGGCGCGCGACAGGGCGATTCTCGAGATGCTCTATGGCTGCGGCATCCGGAATGCTGAGTTAACAGGACTGAACCTGAATGACATTTACTGGGCCAATGAGGCGATCCTGGTGCGCGGCAAAGGGCAGAAGCAGCGCTATGTACCATTGGGCGATGCTGCCGCACAGGCGCTGCGTGCGTATATCGCGGAGCGGGCAGCCCGGATTGCTGCGCAGGGCAAGGCTAAAGGATCCAAGACCCCTGCATTGTTCCTGAATCTGCAATTGCGCGGGCTGGGCAAACCTGGCGGCGAAGCGCGATTGACTGTGCGCAGTGTTGGGCGGATCGTGAAGCGCATCGCGATCCGGCGTGGTCTTTCGGCCGATGTGCATCCGCACACGCTACGTCACGCTTTCGGCACGCATCTGTTGGAGGAAGGCGCCGACCTTCGTGCCATTCAGGAACTACTGGGACACGAGCGGCTCTCGACGACGCAGCGCTACAC
>JBAWCO010000385.1:0-2070 GCA_049590315.1 Occallatibacter sp.
CTGTCACGGCAGAGGTCGCGGGTTCGAGCCCCGTCGTCCCCGCCATAAACCCAGGAAATAGAATGGTTTATGGCAGTGACATTTTCTTTAATACAGTCTTCGAGGGTGCTGAGTTGAGCCACCTTCCAGCAGACCCCGGAAGACCAGGTTCTGGGCAAGTCGCTTTTCTTCACTGACAGCCTGCTGGTAGATATCCTGCGTGATCCGACTATTGGCATGCCGGAGCAACTCCTGCGCCGTCTTGATGTCGACACCCTTCTGCCGCAGCATCGTCGCTAGTCCATGGCGGAACGAATGCCAGCCAATTTGCTTCTTGACTCCGATCCGCACCAGTGCCGGCCGAATATGACGCCTGAGAATCATGTCCGGCTGAATGGGCTGCGACCCATTCTTTACGATGGAGGGGAAGCCTGTAGCTGCGCTGCCATCTCACCATTGGGAAGAACTACGCCAGATTGAAACAGGGCAGTGCTGACCATTGAGTTTTCGACTTGATAGGCCGTGAATTCGGCGGGAACTACTACGTCGGCAATTTGAACCTGTGCCATGTCGCTTTCCTCGAATCAAAGTGAATTTTGTTTGATCCGGGCTTGCCGACTGGTTCGCCTTCGTTCCCGACTGGGCATGAACTAACCTAGCGCACATTTAGTGCGAGCGCAAGCGATTTCGTAACTTATACATAGGTGAACACTGGTGGACATTTCAAGGGGTTACTACGTTGTAACTCACTATCTTGAATTGCTGCATAACACGATCATCCCCGCTACCTTCAGTAATGGAGAGAGTTTCATCCGGCATTTCAAAAACAGTAATGAAATGGTTCTTATCAGCATTACCAGATTCCAGACTTGGAACGATCAATCGGCCTACTTGAAGGTGACATGCGTCAGTGCCATCCACAGTTTCGTGTTCGCCCCATTTATAAAACATGCAGACAACGACAAGTCTTTTCGTCATATACTTGCCGTCAAAGGTTCCATTACGAATGATCGTCCATTGATGCGACGCTGCATCGAAGCTGACAACTCGATAACCTTCGGGCTCACGCACTTTTTTGCAGCCAAGCGAGAGCGTCAAGACGATAGACGCAACTGCGATGAGTGATCTAAATACTCGACGCTCAGATTGTTTCATCGTAGCCTGTCGTATTCCTGCCCATTCAGATTCACTAGCTCCATACCCCACCAGCAATCCGAATCTGTTGCGGCCTGAGCGGGGTTTCGTTGTGGAAGTACCTGCAAACGACGCAACTGCGCCTTGTGCCTCCGTTGATATTGCGCACCGGAGAAAGAAATACCAGATTAGGAGGCTGCGATTGAATGCACTTTGGACATAAAGGCTGGTCGGGCTTATCTTTGCGGAAGAAATATCCGTGTGGATCGAGAGGTCCGACAATCTCATCCTTACGCGCAAGTTCTTCCTTTAGACGGCGGTTATCTTCGTCAAGATCGAGCACCCTTCCTTTTACGTCGAGCACCGCATCGTAAAGCTCGCTAATGATCGCTTTCAATTCGTGATTGGATGAGTCCTTCGCAAGATCGCGTGCTGTCTTTGCGGTGGAGACTACGCCGCTGACAAGTTGCGCGGCTGTCAAAACTGCGGGGCCAATGATCGACATTCACTTTCTCCCATTCGCTGCTTCAATACAAATGCTACGCCGCTGCAAAGTGGAAAAGAAGGCTCGAATGTTGCACAACGATATTCAGCCATGACCGATCTTCAATATGGAATCCACCAGCTATTTGACCGCTACGATATTGGGGCATACCCCAACTTCGATGTGTGACCGATACTGACGGAGTGGTATCCCCGCGATTCGCGGATGGCCGCTAGGGGGTGTCGGGGGGCTCTCGGTAGGCTCTCACGACTGGCGAGCGCTGCGAACGGTTCAAACGGCACTCTTAGGGGCATCATTGCCGTAAAATTGCCGCACTCGTTTACCGATTGATTATTATGTAGCGGCTAAGCTATTGATTTAATTGGCGTCCCCGACGGGATTTGAACCCGTGTTATCGCCGTGAAAGGGCGGTGTCCTAGGCCGGGCTAGACGACGGGGACGCTGGGAGGGTC
>JBAWCO010000386.1:0-14777 GCA_049590315.1 Occallatibacter sp.
TTTTGGAGGCTTCCCAGGTCCCAAATGCGGGACCTGGGAGAGCGGCATAGGTCTTGGACACCGAAAGGAACTTACTCGTCCATTTATCGTTGCTCTTTTGCCGCGGTTCTCTCATAGGTGTAGAACCCCCGTCCCGATTTCCGCCCCAGCCACCCGGCATCCACCATCCGCACCAGCAGCGGGCATGGACTGTACTTCGGATCGCCAAATCCATCCTGAAGCACCCTCAGAATGTCCACGCATACGTCCAGTCCGATGAAATCCGCCAGGGTGAGCGGCCCCATGGGGTGCGCCATGCCCAGCTTGAACACCTGGTCGATGGCCTCCGGTGTCGCCACTCCCTCCATCACAGCGAAGGCGGCCTCGTTGATCAACGGCATCAGCACCCGGTTGGAAACAAATCCCGGTGCATCGTTGACAGCGATAGGCGTTTTTCCCAGCCTAACGGCCAGCGTGTGGACGGTGTCAAAGGTCTCGTCGGAAGTAGCCAGCCCGCGCACAACTTCCACCAGTGTCATGACCGGCACGGGGTTGAAGAAGTGCATCCCGATAACCTGTGCCGGCCGACCGGTCTGCGCAGCCAGTTTGGTAATGGAAATGGATGAAGTGTTGGTGGCGAGTATGACGCTTGCAGGCAGGATGCGGTCGAGCGCCCGAAAGATCTCCGCCTTCACCTCAAACCGCTCCGAAGCAGCTTCAACCACGAAGTCCGTGTTGGCGAGCGTCTCGCGGTCCACGGTCGTAGTGATGCGGCCCAGCGCAGGCTCAATTTCCGATTCGCTCAGCTTGCCCTTGGCGGCCTCGCGGTTTAGGTTGGCACGAATCTCCGCGACAGCCCGATCCAGGAATCGCTGTTCCACATCGCAAAGCAAGACTTGAAGTCCAGACCGGGCAAAAACATGGGCGATCCCAGAACCCATGGTTCCCGCACCCACCACGCCTACGGTCCTGATCTCCGCGCCAATCTCCGTCACGGCCAACTCCTCCGCAACGGAGTGTATCAGGCAAGCGCTTGCGCCTGCGCTAGTTTCCCGGCGCCGCCGGGGTCAGGCTGAGCCTGTCCGTCAAAGTAAATTGCAGAATGGCTCCCGGCTCCAGGGTCGCCTGTGGGTGGCTGACAAGCAGATGTGCAGTCACCACGCCCGCGCCGATTGCTCCGCCAGTGACCGCGCCCACCGGCCCGCCAATGACCGCCCCGGTGATCACACCCGCGCCCACGGCACCGCCGTATTCAATCTCGTCGCGCCGCATCCGCGATCCCGGATTGATGGTACCCTCAGACCCGACCCGCGTCCTCGACCCCGGCGTCGCCGTGACTTCCGCCCGGAGTTCAAAACGCGTTCCGTCGGGCAGAATCACGGTCTCCGGCCGCAGCCGTATGGAGCCGTGCCCGCCTACGTGTCCGCTGGTCACCTCGGCGACCCGCCCATCGATCTCCGCACCGGCCGGAATCACTACCTGCCCGCCCTGAAGCACGTCCGACGCCACGCGGCTGCGGAAGGGTTGACCCTTCTCGCTGTCCCAGGTGGAAAGCCTATCGAGCAACGCAACGCGGATGTTGGTTCCTTCGCCGAGTTGACCCGGCCCCAGCGGCGCTGGATGCACAATGTCGCCGTCCGGATCGGAGATCGAGCCGCGCGCTTCCAGAACAGGCGCAGTCTGCACGCCTCCATAAGGCTGAGCGGATACCGGAGCTTGACTGGAGACCGTTCCGGCATCCGGATTGTCTTGCGAAGGATTATCCGCAACGGCCCGCGCTGAACTCGGCGCTGCCGGAGTCGGCGCGGTAGCCGGAGAGTTCAATGGCTGTCCGGCAGGCGGCTTGGCCGGCGGAGTGCTCGTCACCTCGATGGTGTCATCCGGGGGAGGGTTCGAGGTTCCCTGGTAGGGGTTTGGCTGGCTGGCCTGCTGCGCACTCACAGCAGAGGCTACGGCAAACAACGTGATCGCAAAAATGGGCCGGTTCATCCAAATCTCCTTCAGCGGGCGTTAATCTCCCTCGTAGTATGAACACCGCAGGCGGCTGAGAGTTGCTCACATCGCTTAGTGGGTGCTGGCAACTATCAATCGGGGAGAGTTACCCACTATTAGGCTAGCGTGCTTCAGGCAAAGAGTGCGCGAACGTCACGCGCTCAGGTGCCAGCGGTGGTACGAATCAGCAATGACAACACTCGCTCCCTGTCTCGGGGCTCCCCGTCGTCATCGATGGTTTTCTTCCTCTTGGTTCGGTTCAGCACTCCATTCATGAGCACTATAGACGGCTGATCAGGAGACTTAAAGATCCATTGCATGCTCTTAGAACCATCCGGAAAGACTTCGAGGACCCATCCCGGCTCCAGTTCGATTTGAATGTCTCCACATGCTCCAAGTTCCACACGTCTTACGGTGAACCCTGAATGAGTTGTGACAATACTTCCCTCTCTGAGTTCACCCAACAATTCTGCGAGCCTTTGATCTTGGAGATGACCGCTATGCATACCCGGTTCCCACGCTGGATCGTCATTCCCTTCGGCTTTCTCACTATAGTCGTCGGATCCGACCATAATTAGGCTTGATTTTCGTATGCGCCATGGACATTCAAGCCCCAGAGTGTAGTGGGAACGGTTCAGACCAAACTGCAAAGTGTCACTGCCAAAGTAGAAGTGGCGTGTAGCGCAGAAGCTTCGAGAGCCAAGCATCATTAGGCCGACTATTCCGTTCAAGATTGCTTTATCGTCTTTGTCAGCATTCTCCAAGTTTGTCATCGGTCACCACCGCACAATATCTCGCGCCAGATCTCGAGTAATTCCTCGTAGGTCACCTTGCCGTCCGGCCCTTTGCGCGCCTCGATTTCGCCGTGGACTGTTTTTTTCAGCATGACCGCTCGTTCGTGCACCTTCTGGATCAAGAACCGCTATCGCTCCGCCACCATCACGGCTCTAAGCGGAATCTCCAACGTGCCTGCTTTGCTCGACTGTGAATCGCAGACGCCTGTGCGCAAGTAAACATCCCCCGGCGGCGCATCGATATCGAAATGCAAGGGAATGCCGGATGCTTGCGCAATTGCGTTCTGTTCAGGGCGAATGGCGAGGCCGACTGACCGCGCCTGCCAGTTCAGAGGCTTGCCGTCCTGGCTATAAGCAACAAGCGCCACCTCAACGGTCCCGCGGCGTACTCCATCCGGTCCTGGGTTCAGCGTGAGTCCATCTGTGGACAACCAGAAGTTGACCGTATAGCGCTCTGTCGGGGTATTCAATGCGGTGTTATCACCGGCGCGCGTTGCGTCCGGCGTGGGCTGCGGATTGGCCGGCGCTACTTTCAGACGATAGCGAAGCTCGCTAAAGTTGGGCATACCGCGATCCATCAGCGGGCGCAGCGGATC
Source organism: Occallatibacter sp. (assembly GCA_049590315.1). GTDB lineage: Bacteria > Acidobacteriota > Terriglobia > Terriglobales > Acidobacteriaceae > Telmatobacter. The sequence goes on from JBAWCO010000386.1 coordinate 3,362, forward strand.
GTTCGCCGCGGCCAACTGCGTCACGTTGCGATCTTTGGGCGAGTCCTCAAAGTAGCTGCGGCGATAAGACAGTCTGTAACTCCCGGAGGCAGAGCGAATCTCGATCTTCCGCTCCTTGCCCACTTCGCGGTGGTTGCTGGGCGTATACGCCAGCGTGTAGTAGCGCGACCCGTTATCAACGGCTTTGGCAATCGCATCCTCGAATGTATTGCGCTCATACGCTGCGCTGCCGCCGGTAACCTTGGCCAACTGATCCATCTGCAGGTGAGCCAGAGCGCGCTTTTGAAAATCCGATTGCAGCGCGTTTGATTGAGCCGCGTTCACCTGTTGAAACGCGGACAATGCCGGTTGGATCGGCGTGTTGGGAGGAGTCACGGTTGATCCCGCCAACCCAAGATCCCCTGAGGCGGGAGGACTGTCCGCGTCGTAGAGAGTGTCACTGGGAAGGCCACTCGCGTCGATTGGATAAACCGACACTCGCGCATCGGCGAGCATGTCCATGGTCTTTGCATACTTCTCTTCGTACGGACAGCCGGAAACGGTAAGCTCTGATTCACTGGTCATGGCCGCGAGGCATTGGGGAATCGCCCCGACAAACCAAATCAAATTCTTTCGTCCCGGAACTCCGGAGAGATAACGGGCGATCTGCTGAAGTGAATCCAGTGTCATGATCGTCCGCTCGTTGGTCTCAAAGAAGCTCTGCTGGTCCTCGAACTGTTCAAGATGCGCGGCCATGTCTGCGAGTTGCGTGCTCCCCGATTCCACCGCCTTTTGAAGCTCAATATTTACCGGGACCTGCAGCGCCGCAGTCGAGGCAGCGGTGGGTAACAGCGCGGCAGTGGAAGGATTGGCCGCGAACCTTTTGATTGACGCGCGCAGAATTGCCGAATCCTGCGTAAACCCCTGAATGATGCGCAACCGATCGCTCAGCAGAAAGACACCGATCCGAATTCCGGGTGGGATGGAGCCGAGATATTTGATCATCTGCTTGTGAACCGCCGACTGGTCCGCAATCTGCGTATTCAGCGCATCCATCAGCAGCAGGTTGACCGAGTTATTCGGTGCCACAAGAGGCACGTTCGTGAAGAAATTCGGGGGAAGATGCGGAGTTGGAGCTGCACTTGCCGCGTTCACATCCGCGGCAAAGTTTGGTTCGAAAAATGAGACCGACTGCGGCTTTCCGTCTTCCAGAACCTGGAAGTCTTCCTTCTTCAGTCCTGCAACCGCGCGATTGTCCTTGTCGGTGACCACAACGTCCACAAGAACGGTGCGTACATTCAATTTGAGTGTCGCGGCGGGAGCCTCGGTGTCGGCCGGCGCTGTATTCTGCGCCCAAAGCGGCGCGGCGAGAGACAAGCAAAGCGCCATCTTGAAAAGACGGGAAGCACGGGACATGCGATTCTCCTTGAACCGAAAGGGCGGCTTTGCGCTGTCTGCAGGCACAACCCGCATCTACGTGCGAACCGGAGATCTCCGATGACATGCAAAATCGCCGTTCGCAATTGCCTTGGGCTTTCCCCATAAGAAGGGAGAAAATCAGACCGTGATGAAAGAATCTCCCGCGGATACCGGGGAATTTGGTTCAACCGCTCGGGAAGGCCGCCGTGTCACCGGCGTTTATCGCTTGTGCCACTTCTACCACTTTCTCCCTACTTCGGTAAAGAACCGTATAACTGGGCATGTTCATCACGCAGAAACTGGCTATAGCGCATGATTCGATATTGAGGAGCGGAGCCCGCATTGTATCGGACGTCTCGCATTGAACAGCGATTCGATCCAGTACAGGAAGCGGTCTGCAACAATACCGCGTTATGTGACCGCTGCCACACAGCGCCAGGCCGCCCGGTTTGCTAGAATCTGTGCGGTAGATCACGACCTTTTGAGCGTTGGACGGAGAGGATAACCGCACTGTGCCTGAGTTTCTGGAAACGATTTTAAGCGCCGCCGGAGAGACTCTTGCCGTGGATCGCCGTCCCAAATTGAACGACCGGCTGCAGCATCGAATTTTGAGGAGCGATATGACTGAGATTGTTGCTATTCGTGCCCGTGAGGTTCTGGATTCGCGCGGCAACCCCACCGTTGAAGCGGATGTAATTCTGGAAAGCGGCGCACTGGGCCGCGCGATTGTGCCTTCTGGCGCCTCCACCGGCGAACATGAGGCGGTGGAACTGCGCGACGGCGACAAAAGTCATTTCGGTGGCAAGGGCGTTTTGCAGGCCGTTGAAAACGTCGAGACCGTCATCGCACCGGAGCTCGAAGGCCTGGACGCAGCCAATCAACGGTTGATCGACCAGACCATGATCGCCCTCGACGGCACGCCGAACAAGGCCAAGCTGGGTGCCAACGCGATTCTCGCCGTCTCCATGGCCGCCGCGCGCGCCGTAGCTCAGACGCTGGAGATTCCGCTCTACCGGTACCTCGGCGGCGTCAACGCATCTGTACTGCCCACGCCCATGTTGAACGTTTTGAACGGCGGAGCCCATGCCGACTCGAACGTCGACTTTCAGGAGTTCATGATCATGCCGGTCGGCGCGGAGCGCTTCAGCGATGCCCTGCGTTGGGCCACTGAGACCTTCCATACTCTGAAGGGCGTGCTCAAGAAGAAGGGCTACAGCACCGCGGTGGGTGACGAAGGCGGGTTCGCTCCTTCGCTCAAGTCCAACGCCGAGGCAATCGAGTTGATTCTCGAAGCCATTGAAGCCGCAGGCTACAAGCCAGGCGAGCAGATCGCCATCGCGCTCGATCCGGCCTCCAGCGAGTTCTACGACAAGGAAAAGAACAAGTACGTCTTCAAGAAGAGCGACAAGCGCGAGTTGACCAGCGAAGAAATGGTAAGTTTCTGGGACAACTGGAGCCGCCAGTATCCCATCGTCTCTCTCGAAGATGGCCTGGCCGAGGATGACTGGGCAGGCTGGAAGCTGTTGACCGACAAACTCGGCGGACGCATTCAGTTGGTCGGCGATGACCTGTTCGTCACCAACGTCAAGCGTCTGCAGCGCGGAATTGAAGAGGGCGTGGCAAACTCCATTCTCATCAAAGTCAACCAGATCGGTACCTTGACGGAAACCCTGGAAGCCATCAGCCTCGGCGCACGTTACGGTTACACTTCGGTCATCTCGCACCGTTCCGGGGAAACCGAGGACACCTTCATCGCCGACCTGGCCGTAGCCACCGGCGTGGGCCAGATCAAGACCGGCTCCTGCAGCCGCACCGACCGCATCGCCAAGTACAACCAGCTTCTCCGCATTGAAGAAGAGTTGGGCTCCGGCGCGGTCTTCCTTGGTCTCGAAGGCTTGAACTACAACGACTAAGTGCCGGCCGCTATCTCGAATCAAGCAGGGCATCTCAAGACGCGAGGTGCCCTGCGTAATCGAGAGACAACAGATCATGCTCGCCCCTTGCCCGTTCACTTCCTACTTCAAACCTGCATCCACGAAAGAGAGCATTCAAAATGTACAAAGTCGTTCTGCTTCGCCACGGAGAAAGCATCTGGAATAAAGAAAATCTCTTTACCGGCTGGACGGATGTTGACCTGTCGGAGAAGGGCCGGGAAGAGGCCAAACAAGCCGGCGTAATGATGAAGGAAGCAGGGTTCTCTTTCGACCTCGCCTACACTTCGGTTCTCAAGCGCGCCATACGCACTCTGTGGATCGCGATGGATGAGATGGATCTGTTGTGGGTCCCTGTCGAGCGCGACTGGCGTCTGAACGAGCGCCATTACGGCGCGCTGCAAGGCCTCAACAAAGCTGAAACTGCCGCGAAGTATGGCGACGACCAGGTAAAAATATGGCGTCGCAGCTACGACATTCCTCCACCGGCGCTTGAAGAGTCAGACGCGCGTTATCCAGGCAAGGACCGCCGCTACGCCGCCCTCACAAAAGAGCAGCTCCCCTTGACCGAGTGCCTCAAGGACACGGTGGACCGCTTCCTGCCCTGCTGGCACGAACTCATTGCACCCAGCGTCAAAGCCGGCAAGCAGGTGTTGATCACCGCCCACGGCAACAGCCTGCGCGCGCTCGTCAAGTATCTCCAGAACATCCCCGACGAGAAAATCGTCGACCTGAACATTCCCACCGGCGTGCCCATGGTTCAGGAACTCGACGAGAACCTGAAATCCATCGGCAACTATTACCTCGGCGACCCCGAAGCTCTCGCGGCAGCCGTCAACAAAGCCGCCAGCACAGGCGCAGCGAGTCGCTAAGTCCGCGTTTCTCGCGAATCGCAAAATAGTAGCGCCGGTCTCCTGACCGACTGTCTGAGGGCCTCCCGGCCCTCAGACACTTCCTCCGGCCAATTTAAGGGTCACCCGCCCCGCTACACCACCCCAGGGGTCGTATCCAGCCTTTGTACGGTGGCAAGAAAAAATCCCTCGCTATCGTCCACCGCGATTGACTCAGCCATCTCCATACCCTCCACCAAGACTTTGAAATTGCCTTTGAAATCGCCGTCGGTTATCTCAAGGCTTTTCAGAATTCTGCAAATGCAACCAAATTGCGAGAGCTCCTTGGCCTTTGGATCGTTGATGCTTGGGTCATGCTGAGTCGTGAGAAATATTTTGCGGTCATGCGATATGGCATATTCGAGAGCACGGACACTGAACTCGCGTCCGACAACGAATGGTGTTGTCGCGCCTGGAACCACCGCCATATTCCGAACCGGTATCATCGGAAACTTGCTCGCTTCGTTCCTGTCGCTGGCGGCCGGCGATGCTCCGTCTACTATAATTTGGGTAAACTGAATCTCTTCCTCTCGCCTCGCCTTGGCGTATTGCGCTAACGCCCCACAAAAGCAGATCAACGAAAGAGCGGCGCAGAGTGCAACTGGAAAGAGATTCTTGCTCGATAGTGAGAACGCTGCGCAATCGACTCCAAAACCCACTGCTAGAATCGCAGTCCTGAAAAAAGCATGAGGACCTTTATCAGAGCACCAAAGTGTTAACAGTAATCCGATCGTCACAACGTTAATGGCGCCCATTTGGCTCGGAATCAATCCAGGACGAATCAGCCCTGCCGCTGCCCAAATACAGGTGAGAAACGCGAGAAACAACAATTTCGATTCCAGCTCGGCTCTCTGTATTTTCACGATGTTGTCGAAATCCTTTTCATGCCGGGTATCCCAGGTCTCGCTTCTGAGACCTGGGATGCGATGGACCCAGGCCCAGGTAGTACTAACTACAACCAGTGCCGAAACTCGAAGTGTACTCCGCTGATTCGGCGCGTCCCGTCCAAACGTTTTGTTGAGTCGACTCTGGCGTTGGTTCAATTTCGTAGATAGCCTTTACCCTGACATCTACAGATTCTTTGTCGGCTATGGGTAGCTCAGGGCCTGCAACCCACTCACCATCAAGTTTGATGGGGTAGACCATTTGCTCACCGGGCGGAATCAGGAATACAGATGGGATATTCCTCGTAAACCCCGTTTGCTTCTTCCCGATTGCCACGATATGCCCATCGCCTGTTCGCAGTTCAAATGATACGGCGTAGTATCCCCAGCTATGGGACGGCCCGAAGACAGCTTGAGTCTGCTTGGAAACATTGGTGAGAATTACATAAAACGTGTCGAGAGTGTTCGTCGCCATTGAGATTCCGCGGCACGGTGACTTGCACCAAGGGCCTGACAGTTTACTCCAAGATGGGACTACGGTGACCACGAACGGTGATGGAGTTGCGTTTTCCTTCTGCGCAGCAATTGCACTCGACATCGAAATTAGGAGCAACAGACCACAAATGAAAGCTCTCATTGACTCACCTCAGAAATTGTCGCGCAGAACCGGCATCTACGATGAGCTTCGCCCCGGTCGGCCGGTTTCCGATGAGCAGATCGCCGTCTTGTTGCGCCGCACTCTGAATTCCGCGGCGCAGTTATTTTACAGCGAAGATCGCCGGCGCGCCGACCTGGCAGATCAAGACCGAGTCAATTTGGAGCGGGGAATTTTCAAAAAAATGCCGCCGACTTGACATGGGCCGATGTCGGCGGGAACCTAAACTAAGCATTCCGCGTATTACTCTCCAAGCGCCCTGTCTCGGCGTCCAATCATCATGCAGGCATTTTCTGACACTCTCGGCCAGGTCTTCCGCGCGATTCTGGCCAACAAGCTGCGCAGCTTCCTGACCATGTTCGGGATTGCGTGGGGCGTTGGCTCGCTGCTGGTGCTGGTGGGCCTGGGCGAGGGCTTCCGATCAGGACAGCACAGGCAACTCTCCACGTTCGGCAACGATGTGGTGATGATGTGGAACGGCACCATCCCTGCACTGGCTAATCAGCACACGGGGATGCGTCCATACCAGTTCACGCCGGGCGACGAGGCAGCTCTTCGCGCTCTGCCCGAGTTGCGCAGCGTGACCGCCTTCCTGAGCCGTAACGATCTTTATGAAGTGAGCGCATACGCCAACTCTTCCGGCCAGGTGATGGGGGTCGAGCCGAATTTCGCGGATATCCGCTTTATTCCGCTGGCCGAGGGGCGATTTATTGATGCCGGCGATCTTGCCGAGCGCCGCCGCGTGGTGGTGCTGGGGGCGAAGAACGCAACATTGCTGTTTCCTGGTCGGCCGATGCTGGGGGAAACCATCAACATCAACAGTGTCACCTTCACCGTCGTCGGCCGCGTGGGCACCATCAGCCGGGGTAACAACGATGGCGACAATCAAAAGGTTTACATCCCTGTCTCAACCATGCAGGAACTATTCGCCATGAAGGGCGACAATGTGGCACGGGATGCGCTGAGCTCCATCCAATACCAGCCGGCGACCAAGGGCGACACGACTGCCGCCGTCCCCGCGGTTCATCGTGTGATTGCGCAGCGCCATGGCTTCGACCCTTCGCTCAAAGACGCCTTTCAAGAGTGGGACACGATCCAGGAAGAGCACATGATCGGCGCCATCTTCAATGCCATGGACATTTTTCTTGGCGGTGTGGGTATTGTGACGCTGGCGCTGGGTGCGGTGGGCATCATCAACATCATGCTTGTGTCAGTAACTGAACGTACCCGCGAGATTGGGCTGCTCAAGGCGATTGGAGCGACAAAGCGCAGCATCCTGGCGCAGTTTTTCTGGGAAGGCCTGCTGCTGACCGCGGTGAGCGGCATTATTGGGATTGCTGTTTCGGCTGGAGGCATGTGGGTTCTTCAGGAATTGCTCACAGGCAAGGTGCCGGGATTCGACCCGCCGCGGCTTGTGCCTTGGTCGGCCGCACTGGCGCTGGTTTGCCTGGTTCTCTGCGGCGTGGTGGCGGGACTTTATCCGGCCAGCAAGGCGGCTGCCATGGATCCGATTGAGGCGCTGCGACGGGAGTAGGTAGCAGATGACGGGTTACAGATGATCACGAACAGCCTGTGGCAGACTGTCGGCTGAAGAGAAGAGGGAGTTTTCATGCTGAAAGACATTCTTGCTCAGGCCTGGGAAGCGATGGTCTACAACCGCCGCCGGACAGCCATCACGATGGTCGGCATGGCATGGGGCATCGCCACGGTCGTGCTGCTGGTTGCGTATGGCGCTGGTTTCAGCCACGCGGTGGAGACCATCTTCTCGAAATTCGGAACCAACACCATTATCTTCTGGGGCAACCGCACCAGCGAGCAGGCGGGCGGCGACAAGGCTGGGGTGCGCGTGCGGTTTACGCTGGACGATGTCGATCGGGTTTCCAACGCTGTTCCCGGTATCCTGCACATCTCCCCGATGTCGAGCAAGCAGGTTCCGGTGCAGAACGATCTGCATACCTACACGTGGTCGGTAAACGGAGTGCGGCCATCATACCAGGAGATATGGAAGCTCAATCTAGAGCAGGGGCGCTTCTTCAATGGCGCAGAGGATGAGCAGCGGGCTCATGTGTGCGTTATTGGATCGGAAAACAAGACGAAGCTCTTCTCCGGCGGCTGGGCGCTGGGCGAGACCATCCGCCTGAATGGTGAAGCATTCACCGTAATCGGCGTGATGCTGCCGAAGATGCAGGAAGGGGACAACGACGACAGCAACCGGAATATTTATATTCCATTCAACACCAGCAGCGACTTGGTGGACACGACGTACCTGGATAGCATCTGGCTCGACTATCGCGGCGACAATGAATTGGTGGAGAAGGCACTGCGGGAAACAATGGCCGCGGCTCATCATTTTCGGCCTTCGGATCATAATGCGATGGGCGTGGCCAATCTGATGACCCAAGTCAAGGTGTTTCGCCTGCTGTCGATTGCGCTTTCGATTCTGCTTACGCTGGTGGGCGCGCTCACGCTGGGCATTGCCGGCATCGGGCTGATGAACATCATGCTGGTGGCGGTGCAGCAGAGGACGCGAGAGATCGGTATTGAGAAGGCTCTGGGCGCGCGCAGACACCACATCCTCATTCAATTTCTGGCGGAGGCGCTAGCGATTACCGCTGTGGGCGGAGCGGCGGGAATTGCGCTGGCTTACCTGGTTTCTGCGCTGGTGGGCAGCATTACTTTCTATAGTGCGTTGGCCAAGAACGCGGAATCTGCGGATATTCGTCTGCTCATCTCGCCGGGCTCGGTGGTTGTGGCTACGGTGATTCTGATTATCACCGGGTTGGTGAGTGGGATGATTCCTGCGATTCGCGCGGCGAATCTGGATCCGATTGAGGCGCTGCGGTACGAATAAAGCTCGTAGCGGAGTTAGCCACGCTGCGCGTGCGTTAGCGGTGTTGGCCGGGATAGTTCCGCTAACTTCGCTGCTTCTTACACTGGCGGGAGTGTGTCGACTACTGGCAAACCGGCGGGCGGCGAAAAGTGGAATGTCTCCGCCGAGATTGGCGCGTTGGGGACTTCGCCGGTGAACGAGAAACGCGTCAGCGCGCCATCGGCTTCTTCAATCTCGATGCCGGTGATCGTGCCTTCGGGCGTGACCGTTAGCTTCAGACGAGTGACACGCTTTTCCTGACCTTTGGGCTGGCCGGTGAGGGTGAACTGTCCGTTGGCGGCGGGAGCCACGGTCAGGCTGTTCATTTCCTTTTCCAGCTCGGTGTGTCCGAGGAGGAAGCGCAGCGGCGAGCGCAGGTCGTCTAGTTCCTTGGCGGGGATGCGCTGTACCTGGGTGTCGCCGCGGGCGTAAAACCAAGCGTATTTTCCATCGAGAAGAAAGAGCTTGCCGGCCGGTGAGCTGTAGTCCCAACGCATGCGGCCGGGCTTCAGCAACAGCAGCTTTCCGCTTTCGGTGCGCGCGATGCCAAGACCTTCATAGCTCTCGGTAAAGCCGGCAGTGAGTGAGTGAAGCTGGTTATAGTGACGGTCTACGCGCTGCGCTAGCTCATGCGCATTGGTCGTCGAAGCCTGTCCGAAAGACAAGAGCGCAGAAACCCCGGCGAGGAATAAGACGCCAGACTTCAAGAGTGCGCTCACCCTCATTGGCCCAGGGACTGAGTGCAGTTGCTGCCGCCCGCTGGGTCAAACTTGATCATGCCGGACTGGTCGCTGCAGAAAGCGCGATCGCCAGTTTTGCCCACGGTCTGCGGGACTGCGGTGATCGTGTAGCTGTTGTATCGGTCAACGCTGTTCACGGTCACCTTGTCTTTGCAGGCAATGGTGAAAGTGTAGCCGGATTTGAAGCCTGAAGTCAGGTCGCCCTGCAGAATTTGCGCGCCCGTCGCTGAAGGAGGGCCGCCGTTCGGATCGCCGCCCAGCGCCGGGAGTGTGCAGGCGAAGCCGTTGGAAGGATACGTGGAGGAGTACTGAATTTCAGCCTGCTGGATGGCGTGGATGGACTGGACCGCCGACAGGTCGTTGGCCTTTTTCGTCAGACTGCCGACTGTGGGAATGGCGATAAGCATGAGGATAGCGATGATGGCCATAACGATGAGCAATTCCATCAGCGTGAAGCCGTTGGGCAGCGCTTTGCGGGTTGCATCATCGCTGCTTGACAGGGGCTGTTGCGCTCCGCGGGGTCCGCGGCAAAACGAGAATTTGTATTTCATGGGATTCCAGTGCCTCGTGGAGCGGACCGGAAGTTTACCGGGCCATCCGACAAAATGCTACAACGTACAGACGCGGAAGGGAAATGGGACGCTCGAAACCAGTTGTCGGTTGTCAGTGTTCAGTTGTCAGTTTCGGCTGGTTGGTGCGTTCGTCGTGCTCAAGCGAAGGCGTTTGCGCAGGACATCTCAATGATTGGCGCTTGTCGCTTCGCGAGACCCCGGGTCTAAGAACTGACAACGGAAGACTGATCACAGACAACTTGCTCTTCAACATGCAGCCGGTCGCGCTTGAGTTTTATGCCGTCGAGGCGGCCGAGCAAGGTTACCGCAATGCGCTCGGGATCGAAGAGGCGCTGGGCCATGGCCTGCACCTGCGCCGCTTCCACTTCGTCGATGCGGGCGATGACTTCATCGACCGTGAAGAAATTCTGGAAATACATTTCCTGGCGGGCCAGGTTGGCCATGCGCGAGTTCGAGCTCTCAAGGCCCAGCAAGATGTTGCCTTTTACCTGGTCCTTGGCGCGGGTCAGCTCCTCCGAGCTCAACGTCTCCTGCTTCAACTTGCGGAACTCGGCCAGAATGAGGTCGACTACCTCGATTGCCTTGCCCGCCGCGGTACCAGCGTAGACGCAGAGGGTTCCGGTGTCGCGGTAAGGGCTGAGGTCAGAGTAGATGGAGTAGACCATGCCGCGTTCCTCGCGAATGGTCTGAAAGAGCCGCGAACTCATGCCGCCACCGAGCACCGTGTTCAGAATCAGGGTGACATAGCGGTTGTCGTCAGTGATGGGCGGAGCGGGGACGCCGAGGCAGATCTGGACTTGTTCCAGAGACTTCTTGTTGCGCAGGAGAATGCGCGCGCTGGCTTCGGGGGCTGAAAGCTCGTGCAGCGTCTCTCCAGCAGCGAGCGGGGAGAATTTGGCGGCCACTGCGTCCGCAAACTGGTCGTGATCCAGATTGCCGGCTGCGGAGAAGACGATGTTTCCACCGTGAAAACGGTCGTTGTGGTAGGCAAACAGCTTTTGTTGGTCCAGGTGAGTGACGGTTTTCGTGGTGCCGAGGATCGGCCAGCCGAGGGGATGATCCTTCCAGAAGCTCTGGGTGAAAAGTTCGTGCACCAGCACGTCCGGATTGTCTTCGTCGATTTTGATCTCTTCCAGAATCACGCCGCGCTCACGCTCAATGTCGGTTGCGGCAAAGACCGGGTTGAGTACCAGGTCGCTGAGGACATCGAGGGCAATGGGCACGTGGTCGGCCAGCGACTTTACGTTGAAGCAGATGGTTTCCTTGCCGGTAAAGGCGTCCAGGTTGCCGCCGATTGAGTCCATCTCACGGGCAATGTGCTGGGCAGACCGGGAGCGGGTGCCCTTGAAGAGCATGTGTTCGACGAAGTGGGAGATTCCGTTGGTTTCGGCGGGCTCGCAACGGGAGCCGGACTTGATCCAGACGCCCATGGCCACGGAACGCAGATGCTCCATGCGCTCGGTGAGGACGATCAGAC
>JBAWCO010000387.1:0-2108 GCA_049590315.1 Occallatibacter sp.
GAGGAGGAGGGGGTGGCAAGTTGCCATTTGGACCATAGATGTTATTGATTGGTGGGGGGGGACTGGGCACACCTGGAGGCGACGGATTCCCATTGGTAGATCCCGGAGTTCCGGAATTTCCTCCCGCTATCGCTCCACCTCCGCCGACACTGAAGGCTGAGTCCTGGATTGGATCGTAGACAAATTCCCACTGGTTGAAGTGGTTCTGTTTCTTGTAAACCAGAATCGACTGCTTCTCGCTGGGAATTGAGAATCCGATGATGCCGGCTCCTCCAAAGGTCTGGCCACTCGGGGAACTGGCGGAAGGGCTACCGTCAGGGACAGGACCTTCATTGGAAACCGCGGCTGGGACGATGGCAGGATTGCCTGGCCCTGTTCCTGCAATCGACGACCCTGACAGCGGCTGGCCGAAGAAGCCCATGGCGGTTGGAACTTTGTTCTGTCCGAAGGCTATCGGCTTCCAGTCATTCTTGCCGGTAATCGGGTCAACATATTTCTTTCTCAAGAAACGCAATTCATTCGTCTTCTCAAGTGCGTCCAAGTTGGGTGGATACGCATGGAACTTTCGGTAGTAAAGCTGAATAGCCCGGATGTATTGCTTTCCGCGGTGAGTCGCCTCAACCTCACGGTCCCGTTGCAATTCCTTCTTAATGCGGGGCACCGCCACCGACAGGCTCAACACTAGAATCGCCAACATGAACATGACTGCCACCAAGGTGAAACCATCCTCGGTGGCGCTGTAGCGGCGATGCATTTTGCTTCGGATCTTCATTCGATTAGGATATTCCGTGACCATACGTGTCCCTTATCGTCGCCCCGTTCAACGCTACCCCAAGCAGTCTTTCCAAGCCTCACTGCGCGGCACACTATTGGACAACTTGTGAACAAGCTTTTCGGTTTCGCAATTGGAGAAGACTCTACAGACCACAGCCGAAATCGACTCTATCCGAACTGGTCGACTTTGCCTTGCACACATCAGACGCTGTACGGGCGCTGAGCGCTCAGGCATTGCTTCAGATTGAGCTGTCGAGCAATAAACTGAACAAGTCAACAGGGCTTAAGAATCTCCATGCGCGGATCCTTATCAAACATCATCGTTCTTCTATGTCTCGTCGCATCCAGTGCACCATAAATTCACAGAATTTTTATTCTCGCAATTTAAATCAGTAATCATGAAGCCCGTGACGCTGTGTGCTAATTTGTATGCACCATGCGTCGACTAGTAAGTCTCATTGTCTTTTTGCCATTGGGACTGGTGAGCTTTGGCCAGTCATACTATGATGTGGGGCCCTCCAAGAATCCTCGCGCAGTTTTTGCGGCAATTGCCCCATTCTACGATTTCATGGATGCAAATCTTAAGCCCTGGCATTTGAAGATGAACTACGAGCTGGAGGATGAGAAGGGAAATCCAACCAGGCAAGGGGTGTTTGAGTACTGGTGGGTATCGCCGAAGGTCTATCGGAGCGCATGGACACGCAGAGAGGCGATGTACAGCGAATGGCATACCGCAGATGGCAAGATCTTGACTCAGACAACTGGCGAGCCACTAAGTGTTTATGAATACTGGTTACGTTCGACGTTGTTGTCTCCAATCCCGACGCCCGCCGATTTAGATGCAGCAAAATCCATTCTGGTGGATCACTCTGATGCATCTTCGAATGCCCATACGCGGTGCATGATGATTGTCCCCTCTGAAATAAAAGATCGCGATGCTCACACTTTGCCATTCGGCACGTATCCGGAGTATTGCGTCAACAAGGCGAAGCCAATTCTTCTGGGTTATTATTTTTTTCAATCATTACTGATTAAATGCGTAAACTTTACCGAGATGCAGGGGAAATCGATGCCCCGTGAGATTCTCATAGGGGCAGAGGCTCGTGAAATCCTGAGCGCGAAAGTCGAACCGGTCGAAACAATCACCCCGTCCGACCCGGCACTGACGCCACCTCCTGATGCGGCTACAGTGAGTCATGAGAAGGTTCAGATCAGCCCTGAAGAGGGATCAGCGCTTGTTGTGAAGAGAGTCGCTCCAGTTAGCACGGATAACATCAAAATTGCCCCTGATCGGGGTAAGGTGATATTGCGGACAACAATTGGAGTCGACGGCG
>JBAWCO010000388.1:0-20320 GCA_049590315.1 Occallatibacter sp.
GATGGGAAGATTACTAACTCGTTGGCTGGCTATCCTGATGCGATGCGAGAGGTGGCCGCGGCGCAGCATGTGGCGCTGATTGACTTGAATGCGATGAGTAAAGCGCTATTTGAGGTGCTGGGACCAGATGGGTCAATGAAGGCGTTCATGCATTACCCGGCGAACTCATTTCCGAACCAAACTGAAGCGATCAGCGACGATACACACTTCAATAAGTATGGAGCCTATGAACTGGCACGATGTGTGGTGCAGGGCATACGTAATGCGAAACTTCCGATTCGCAATTTGCTGAGCGATGATGTGCGAGATTTCGACCCGGCTCGGCCAGACGCGCTGGCAACCTTCGATCTGCCGGCGACGCCTATTCCACCCAAGACTGAAAACGTGATGAAGGTTCCGCAGACTTAGCGCGAGTTATAGCTTGGTGGAAGGCTCTGTCTTCGCCGGCATTCGCGGGTTTTCTACAAAGAGACTGAAAGGAATACCACTTTGTACTATGGACAGCGTAGATCCGCAGAAGACAACGGAGTATGTGCAATTCTTCGTTCAAGAGTCTTGGTCGTGTTGTGGATGCTGGCGGTGTTTTGCGGGCGTGGAGTTGCGCAGGATTTACGTGAGGGATTTCTGAATCCGCCGGATGATGCGCGACCTATGATGCGCTGGTGGTGGTTTGGGCCTGCGGTGACCAAGCCGGAACTCAAAAAGGAACTGGAGACGATGCAGAGTGTGGGCATTGGCGGCGTGGAGATTCAGCCGGTCTATCCCATGATGCTGGACGATGAAGCGAAGAGCATTAAGAACCTGCAATATCTATCGCCGGAGTTTCTTGACGATGTGAGTTATGCGAACCAGACTGCACGAACACTGGGATTGCGCGTGGATATCACACTCGGAAGCGGTTGGCCCTACGGAGGACCCGAGACAACGCTTGCGCTGTCTGCGGATCGATTGAAGGTTGTGGCGATTCCGATTGCAGGATCGACGGTAACATCGCCGCCGCTTGCGGAGGGGGAAAGCTTCATCGCTGCGTTTGCGGTTTCGGGTACTGCGAAGGAGTTCGATCCTGCTTCTGCAAGGCGAATCGATTTAACTACCGGCTCCGTTGCCTCGGGAGGAGGCGCGCAGACAGCTCTTTACTTTATCGCAAGCCACACGCGGCAAATGGTGAAGCGACCTGCGGCTGGGGCTGAAGGTTTTGTGCTGGACCATTTCTCTCGCGCGGCTATTGACGAACATCTGACGGATGTGGCGGTTCCGTTGGTGCGCGCATTTGGCGACAAGCCGCCTTATTCGGTGTTTTCCGATTCGTTGGAGGTGTATGGAGCCGATTGGACTGCGGACTTGCCTGCCGAATTTCAGAGGCGGCGAGGGTACGATTTGATTCCGCATCTACCGGAGTTGTGGGCTGGCGGCACTCCGGAAGCAGAGGCTGTACGTCACGATTGGGGGGTGACACTTTCCGATCTTGTTCGTGATAACTACCTGGCGCCACTGACGCAGTTTGCTGAAGCTCATGAGACAAGGTTCCGATCGCAGACTTATGGAGAGCCGGCAGTTACGCTGGCAGACGAGGCTGCAGCAAACTTGCCGGAAGGCGAGGGGCCGCAGTGGCGGTCGTTCTCGTTTACGCGGTGGGCCAGCTCGGCGAGTCACCTTTATGGGCACAATGTAACTTCGGCCGAGACGTGGACGTGGCTGCACTCACCTGCGTTTCGCGCTACGCCGCTGGATATGAAGGCGGAAGCCGACCGCATGTTTCTTCTGGGCGTGAATCAGTTTGTGGGACATGGTTATCCTTATTCACCGCCGGGGGCAGGTGAGCCTGGGTGGTCGTTGTATGCGGCGGCGGTGTTCAATTCGCATAACCCATGGTTCCCGGTGATGCCGGATATTACGAAATATCTGCAGCGCGTAAGCTGGCTTTTGCGGCAGGGAAAGCCGGCGAACGATATCGCAATTCTATTGCCGGAAGACGATGCGCAGGCAGCATTCACGCCGGGTCATGTGTCTGTGACGGATGAAATGAAGAAGCGGATCACACCGGCGCTGATGGGAGCGATTCTGGATGCGGGATACAACGTCGATTACATCGACGCAGCTACGATCGACAAACTGGGAACGATTTCCTATCCGGTGTTGGTGATTCCTCCGACGGATAGGATTCCGCTGTCGACTTACAAGAGGATCGAGAGTTATGCGGCTACGACTACGGTGATTGCGCTTGAGAAGACCCCGTCGCTCGGGCCGGGGCTGACGGAGGAAAAGAACTCTGCCGAAATTGCTGCTATCTCGGATCGGCTTTTCAAAGGAAGCGGGCACCTTGGGATCGTTGTGGATTCGATTGGGGCTCTTGGCAATGTGTTGCTCCAAGCGCTGGCACCGGATCTGGATGCGACAGGAAAGACGGAGGGGCTTGGGTTCATTCATCGCAGGCTTGCAGATAGCGACATTTATTTTGTGGCGAACACGGGGAATCACAGCGTGGATGCGAGCGTGCGATTCAGGTCTGCGCATGTAGCCTTTGAGGCGTGGGATCCGGATGACGGGAAGATTCTCAGTAGAGATGCGCAGCGCGGTGGGGCGCGGATTCACGTTGTGCTGGCGCCGTATGAGTCGCGAGTGTTTGTACTGAGGGATCATCCTGGGACAACGGCTGTTGGTCTAAGGAACACGGAGTCGTCTAGCGCGAGCGAAGAAGAGATTGCTGACCTCAGTGGTGGATGGTCGATTCGTTTTGCGGATGCGGCAGCACCGACGGCGCTCGACAAGCTAACTTCGTGGACGGAACTTGCAGGCAGACAATATTACTCAGGCGAGGCGATCTACTCGCGAAGCTTCTCTGTCGGTCATGGGCAGGCGGCCGGCGGAAAGATGTTGGTCGATTTTGGTACGGGGACGGCCTTCGAAGATAAACGGCGGCCCGACGCGAACGGCATGCTTGCCTTGCTCGATCCACCGATTCGTGAGGCGGCGATTGTATTTGTGAACGGAAAACGAGTCGGTTCACTTTGGCATCCGCCGTATCGGATCGACGTCTCCGGGCATGTGCATGAGGGCGAGAATCAGATCGAAGTGCACGTGTATAACACTGCGATCAATCAGCTGGCGGGGCAGCCGACGCGTGACTACACGGCGTTGCGAGCGAAGTATGGAAGACGATTCGACCCGCAGGATATGGATAACTTGCAACCAATTCCTTCGGGGCTGTTTGGTCCCGTCCATCTTGTTACGGAGAGGGGCAAATGAACGCGGCGAGGCGATGGATCTGCACTGGAATACTGACTGGTGTGCTCGGAGCGAGTACGGGATTTGCGGCGACGAAGGCGTTCGTGGCCAATGAATACGGGGCCAAGGGAGATGGTGCCTCTCTGGAAACAACGGCGATTCAGAGCGCGATTGATGCGGCGGCCGTTGATGGTGGCAGGGTGACGCTGAAGTCAGGGATCTACTTGACTGGATCGCTGTTTCTTAAATCGGGTGTAACTCTGGATCTAGATGAGGGTGTGACTCTCATTGGATCAGAGAGGCTGGATGACTATCCGATGTTGCCGACGCGGATTGCGGGGATCGAGATGACATGGCCGGCGGCGCTGATCAACGTGCGCGACCAACACAACGTGACCATTACGGGGAAGGGGGCGATCGACGGGGACGGGCCGATCTGGTGGAAGTCGTATTGGGATTTGCGTGCGACCTATGAGCCGAAGGGATTGCGCTGGGCTTCCGATTACGATGCCCGTCGGCCACGACTGATCCTGATTCAGAATTCGTCGGATGTTTTGTTGGGTGGAGGGATTCTGCTCAAGCGGTCAGGATTCTGGACGGTGCAGATTCTCTATTCGCACGATGTGCATGTTGATGGGGTGACGATCCGCAATAACGAAGGCGGAAAGGGGCCGAGTACGGACGGAGTCGACATTGATTCGTCGCGCAAGGTGCTGGTGGAGCACGCGGATATTGATGTGAACGACGATGCTCTGTGTCTGAAGGCGGGGCGCGACTCGGATGGGTTGCGCGTGAATCGGCCGACGGAGGACATTGTGATTCGTGACTCGATAGTGAGGCACGGCGCGGCGGCGATCACGATTGGTAGCGAGACTTCAGGAGGCTTTCGCAATATCGAGGTGTACAACATTACCGCGTTGAGTGGTGTGCCATCGGGAGTGCTATTCAAGTCGGCGCACACGCGGGGAGGATTTGCGAAAGACATTCGCATTCACGACTTGACGCTTGAGGATGTTGCGATACCGATTCACATCACGATGAACTGGAATCCCAGTTACAGCTATGCCACGGTGCCGGCAGGGATGACCGATATTCCTCCTTATTGGCTTGTTTTGACGACGAAGGTGCCGGAAGCGCAGGGACTGCCTCACTTCAGCGATATTCATATTTGGAATATCAAGGCGACGGGCGCAAAGAGTGCGTTCAATGTAGCTGCTTACCCGAATGCCACGCTGGATCACTTCCGATTGGATCATCTGGAGATCGAAGCGGCTACCGCGGGCACGATTGCAAATGCGAAGAACTGGACGCTTGCCGACAACAATGTCAAGACGGCCGATGGAAGCAAGCCGGTGTTTACGGACTCGAGCATCCGGGATGCGAAGGATGTTCCGTATGGCGAACCTAAGTAAATCTAACTCGTGTGGGGATTGCAGATGTTGCGAAGAGAGATGCGAATGATGAAGCAGATTGTGACGTTGGTTTTTGTAATGGCGGGGCTTATTTGCAGTGGTGCATTGGCCCAGGCGCCGGCTCAACCACAAGCAGCGCCCGTGGAGACGAAACCGGCTGTCACGAATGGCGGCCAGGCGGCGGGGCAGGCGACCGTGCCGGCGACGGGTCAACTTACAGATCCCGGCGCGACGGTGCGGCCGCCGCTGCCGACGGCGAAGAATCCTAACTTGCCGACTTTGTATCTGGTTGGAGATTCGACGGTGCGAAACGGTAGAGGTGATGGCGGCGGCGGACAGTGGGGATGGGGCGAGCCACTGGTGGACTATTTTGACGCGAGCAAGATCAATGTAGCGAATCGTGCGATTGGTGGACGCAGCAGCCGCACCTATATTACTGAGGGTCGCTGGGACGAACTGCTGGCAATGTTGAAGCCGGGTGACTTTGTTGTGTTTCAATTTGGGCATAACGACCCAGGACCATTGGACGATACCAGCCGCGCGCGCGGGACGCTGCCGGGCGTGGGCGATGAGAGCAAGGAGATCGATAACCCGATTACGAAGAGGCACGAGGTGGTGCACACGTACGGGTGGTACATGAAGAAGTATGTTGCAGATACTTTGGCAAAGGGCGCGACTCCGATTGTGTGCTCACCGATTCCGCGGAAGATATGGGCGGAAGGGGAGGTGGTGCGGAATGCTGCTAACTATGGAGGATGGGCGCGGCAGGTTGCCGATGCGGAGAATGTCGCGTTTGTGGATCTGAACGAGATTATTGCGCGGCGGTATGATGCGCTGGGTGAGGCGCAGGTGGAGCCGCTATTTGCCGATCCGCACACGCACACGAGCAGGGCCGGAGCGGAGTTGAATGCGGAGTGCGTGGTTGCGGGGCTGAAGGCGTTGAAGGGGAATCCGCTGGGAGGGTTTCTGTCGGCGAAGGGGCTGGCGGTGACGCCGGACTCGGGGCATTGAGTCCGGCGTTCCAGGTATTGCTGGAGCATGTTTCAAAATGTCGGTGGTATCTCGATCGCAGTCCCTCCGGGGTTAAAACCCCGCTGCCATTCCAGGATTTTTCGGCACGACTGAAGTCGTGCCCTTTCAAAACATCAGGGCCCGTTAGCGGTGCATTTTGCGAATCTCGCTGCCGGCCAGGAGAAATGCGCCTACGCCGTAGGTGTAACTTGCGGAGGCTTTGAAGGGCTGAGGCTCTGCGCCTGTTTGCTGGATGCAGCCTAGCCTGCCATCCGCGTACACGTGATGGAGCAGGCCGGCCCAGGCTTTGTCGATAACTGGACGGTAGGTCTTCTTATCGAGCAGGCCTTGATTCACGCCTGCAGCCAAAGCAAACGCGAAGAATGCGGAGCCAGAGTTTTCGGGCAGATCGTAGTCGGCGGGATCGAGAAGGCCGGCACGCCATAGGCCGTCGGGCGACTGAAGCTCCGCAACTCTCGCGGCCATTTCCTTGAACTGAGCGATGTATTTCGCACGGGCTGGATCGTCCTTTGGCAGGTACTGGAGGGTGCGAATGATGCCGGCCACGACCCATCCATTGCCACGAGACCAGAACATCTTCTTGCCGTTTGCCTCGGTGCGAGTGAGATAGGTGGAGTCGCGGAAGTAGAGATGCTCGGCGGGGTCGTAGAGACGAGCTGAGGTCTTGGTCCACTCCTCATCAAGATAGTCGATGTATTTGTGGTCGCCGGTGGCGGCATACATGCGTGCCCAGACAGGCGGGGACATGAAGAGGGCGTCGCACCACCACCAGGCGATTTCTTTGCCAGGGACTGTGGAGGTTCGCGACGCGGCGAGGATGGCATCGAGATCAGATTGCGTGGGCCTGATCATGGCCGGATCTTTCTTGAGCAAATAGAACTCAAGATATGTCTGGGCGACACTCTGATCGTCGGCGTTGGGGAGATGGGAGCGGAGTTGCCAGTCGACTTTCTGGCTCATGGCTAACATGGCGTCACGATATTTTGGGTCGTCGAGCGAATTGGAGGCGGCCATGAAGCCGGTGTAGAGAGCGCTCCATGTCCAGATGCGGTCGAAGTATTGCTGCGAAGTTTTAAGCTGCCAATCGGCGACCTTGCGCATGGACTTGGCTACTGCAGCGGGTTCGGTGGAATACGACAGGTCAGTGGCCAGCGGGCCGGGATTGTCGGGAGCGTCGCCGAAGTGACGCGTGGCGTTCATGTCGATGTTGGCTTGTTCGTTTGGCGAGGGTTGATGCTGGGCGGTTGCCGATTGGGATCCAAGAATGGAAATGCCCGCCGCGATGGCGAGCATCAACATCTTCCTGCGAAGTGACATGGTTTTTCCTCGGTGGACAATTCAAATAAAAACCGGAACCGCAGGCATGATGTTCTATGCGTTGCGGTCCCGGGTTGAGGAGACAAAGGAAATCAAGTGGTCCAAACCCTAGAAATTCAGGCGACCGGAGAACTGGAAGTCACGGCTGCCGGTATTGCTGGTTGCCGAGGTCACCTGTCCAAAATTGGCGGTGTCTGCGTTGGTTTGAATCCCGCTGAAGGTTACCTTGTTAGCGATGTTGGTGCAATCCGCTGCGAACACGAACTTCACGCGCTCCGACTTGAGGTCGAAACTTCGCCTGACGCTCATGTTCAGGTTGGGAACACCCGGATTCCGCAGATCGAACGACCTACGGGGCGCATCGCCAATCATGAATGCAGTGTTACCCGCGACGCCGGCGTTGCAGTATGGGCCGGTGGAACTGGAGCAGGCAACCCCACCTTGCCCATTACCCGGTAAAGTGTTGCCGATATAACCGTTGACGTAGGATTTCGCGCCGAAATTGTTTCCGGTGATACCTTTGCCCCATGGCCCGTTCTGACGGATAGTCTTTCCAGAGAAACTAGGGTTGAGATCCGGCATGCTCGTTCCGGTGTTGATGGGACTGGCGGGAGAACCGCCAGTGGGATACGAGGACGTCACAAAGAGAGGCGTCCCGGAGACATAGGTGAAGATTCCCGAGACACTCCAGCCGCCTGCCAGGGTCCGGACGAGGAAGTT
Organism: Occallatibacter sp.; assembly: GCA_049590315.1. Taxonomy (GTDB): domain Bacteria; phylum Acidobacteriota; class Terriglobia; order Terriglobales; family Acidobacteriaceae; genus Telmatobacter. Next base: position 7,707 of record JBAWCO010000388.1, read on the forward strand.
ATCGGAGCCAATGTGCCCCCTGCCGAACGGCAAGTGGTCGACGCCGTAGATGGAAAGAGAATGTGGAACGCTGTTGGCGCTCACGGACCGATCTATCCTGTTCTGCTGCCACCCGTGCCCGTTAGCAATCGCTGTGGCAGGAATCGCCCAGCCGCTGCGCTGGTTGCCTGCATCGTCAAGATCCTTGGAGTAGGTGTAGTTCAGGTTGAGGGTCAATCCCTGAGACAGTCGCTTGATGATGGAGAGTTGCATGGCGTGGTAGCTGGCATTCGCCGTTGAACTTCCCCAGGTGTCTGTGGATCCTGAGAATTGCGGCATCCATGTGAGTGCCTGACCGATAGTGGCTTTGCCCGCGCCCGCCGTGGTGGCTGCGGCCTGACCGAAGCTGGCATAAGGTAAATTGATGGCTGGCAGCCCAAGAGTCGCCGCCTGCGTGTTCGCTGACGCAAGATTCGCGGGAGTAGCCGCCTGGTTAAGCGTCGCACCCAACTGATAGTAGATGGGATTGATTTGGCCGGATTGCAATCCGCGAATATTGGAGGCACCGGCAATGAAATGGCTTTCAGAACCGGCGTAGTTCACCGTGACCGTAATATCGTTCGTGAGTTGACGCTGAACACCGAAGTTCCAGAACTCGAACTCCGGCGCCCGGCCCGAAATGTAAGGATCTGGAAAGCCTGGCGCCCCACTGGCCGAGACAAATGCGCCCGAGCCGTTGACCATATTGCCCACGTTGAGAGTCTGGCTAATGGCTCCCGGCGCGGTAATGGCAGGCACCGTATAGTTCGGACCACCGAAATTGGCGTTGGCGATGCCCATGGAGGTGAACGCGGCGCTGTTGTTGAGGTAGAAAGCTGGGGCTGCTCCAGGGCCTGCCGCGCCGGGAGTATAAGACGGCGAGCTGGTGAAGCCAAGTTGCCCTGAGCCGGTATATGCGCCGCCCGCGCCGCCGGTTCCCCCGGCATGTGAGTACACCACGGAATAGGCGCCACGAATGTCGGTTTTGGAGTTCAGCGAGTAGGCGAAGCCGACACGCGGTCCATAGTTCTTCATGTAATTGCTGACCGGCGACGCGCAATTGCAACTGACTCCCGCGCCCCCTGCGCTACCTGCAAACTCCAAAGCGCCGTTGTTGCCCGTAACAGGGTTGGTGAGGGTGGGGTTGAGGAACGAGAACCGGTTCTGAACTTCGTTGTAGGTGGGGATGTAGTCCCAGCGCAGTCCCAGATTCAGGGTCAGCTTTGGAGTGATCTTGTAATCATCCGCGATGTATGGAGCAATGGGCCTATAGCGGCCTCCGAGGACGGAGAACGGCTGTAGCGTGATGCCTGTGGTGTCGACTGCGCCCATGAGGAAGCTTGCATAGGAGTAGCCGGTATTGCCAGTAAAGGAGGTGACCCCTTTGGAGGAGGTTGTCATTCCGGCGGTTTCATTGGGTTGCCAGTTGAGTGTCAGAGCGGATGTGGGTCCGTCATAGGGCGACGCATTTTCCTCAAGCCATTGCATCTGGATGCCGAAGGTGATCGCGTGTTTGCCCTTGATCCAGAGCAGGTTGTCGACTGCCGTGTAATTCTCTGTCACGGTCGTCGCGGTTACTCCCGACGCGCTCTCTCCCCACTCCTCCTGCGCATTGCTGCCGTTAAAAATGCTGGTGGGGAATTCTGTCACTGCCTGTCCATTGGCTGGAACCCCCGGAAAGCCGATGCCCAAGTTCGCGGCTTCATATTGGCTGATTCCCTGGGTGACGTTTTTGAGCGGCGGTCCGCCAAAGTTGCTGAAGCCGTATTTGAATTGGTTCACTAGATTAGGCCTGATCGTGTATGTATCTGAGAGATCGGCCCAATGCCCGGCAACGGTTGATGCCGTTGTCCCGGTATACGGCAGGGGCAGAATACTGCCTGGTGGGTTGGTGGATGTGGTGATGGCTGTATACGGCACTGCATGGCGGTTTCCACCGGTCAGTGTGGCCGACAATGATTGTTTCGGCGAGATTGTGTAGTCGATGCGTCCGGAGTAAAGCCAGTTGTCAAAGCCGTTGGGAAATCCGCCAAGATAGTTGTTCGTGATTCCGGCAACGGTCGGAGTCGGCAGCCATTGCTGCATGGCTTGCGTAATGGGAGAGATTTCGCCCGCGGGGATGACGTTTGTCGCGGTTCCGACTGGATTGCCGTTGGCACCCTTGCCGACTCCGCCGCTCTGGCCGTATGCATAGCGGCAAGGGCCGTTTGTGCTGTTGGCCGTGCAAGCAGCCTGGGTCGTAGGGTCATAAAGCGTGTAACCGGGTCCGCCATTCGCGGTCAGCAATTCGGAAAAGTCGCCCGTCTGCATCCGTGTGGTCGGTACGGTTTCCGACGCGTAATTCGGAGCTGTCCGGACGTGGACCTTGTCATACGCCGCGAAGAAGAAAAGCTTGTCATGGCCATCGAAGAGATGGGGGATCTTGACCGGGCCACCCACGGCAAACGTGAACTCATTCTGATGGTCGACCGGCTTGCCTACCGGAACAGTGGTAGCAACGCCGTTGACCGGCACCTTCTTTGTTGCGAACTGGGCAGCGAAGCCCCATGTATCGAACAGAGTATTTCGAACGAAGTCGGCGACAGTTCCGTGATACTGGTTACCACCGGTCTTCATGCTGTAGTTCACTGAACCTGCACCCTGATACTCGACGGATTGACCGCTGGTCAGCGCACCAATTTCGCCGATACCTTCCGAGGGAACGACATTGAGAATTGGCCGGTTGTCGCCGATCTGACTGATAGTCGTGACCGGAATACCGTCGAGGTAGACCTCCTGCACGCGGTTTGCCGTACCGGAAAATAGCGCCGACCGAGTACCAGCCTGCGCCCCAGGCAGTAGGTTGGCGAAAGATGTAATATCGCGTTGCTGGCCGTTCTGTATGATCGGCAGTTCCATGAACTCTTGACTTTGAATTGTGGACCCTAAAACTGCATTCGTGGTGTCCAGTTGAGGCGGCGCCGCAGTTACCGTGATCGTCTCTTTCTGATTGCCGACCTTCAGGACGGGATTGAGGCCGAAGATCTGGTTCTCATTGAGGACGATGCCTTGCTGCACTGTGGTGTCGAATCCGGGTGCGGTAATCGTGACCGTGTAGGTGCCGATGATGAGGGGGCTGATCTGGTAAACGCCGGCCGATGAGGTGCGGCGCGCAGTTTGAACGCCGGTGGCATCATTGAGGGCCGTCACAGTGGCCGTGGGTATGACGGCGCCGGTTGCATCAGTGACAACCCCCGTGATGGCGGCGTCTCCGGCGGTTTGCGCCGCAGCGGGGATGATGGCCAAGCCAAGACAAATGGTTGATGCCAGCAGGACTTTCGCTGCTGCAGCCCAGCCTCCAATCTTCTTCGACTTCTGGGCGAGTTTACTTGTAAACATTTTCGTTTTCATATGACCTCTCAAGGAGCTTCCGGAAATTGGAACTGAATTGTCCAGGGTTTTAAGCGTGGATTAAGCACATGGTCCGACCACGGCAAAAACGTAAGGGATTGAAACAACGAATGTCAATAGAAAACTTTTTTTTATTTGGCTCCAAATGAGGCCGGGAGCGAATAGTGGAGCGGGTGTATGGGCGAACAGGCACTTTCACGGTTGGGCTTGGATGAGAAAGGAGCTGCGCCGGCGGGCAAGCGGTATCGGAGGTTGCTGAGAGTTCAGACGGACGGACCACAGAGAAGGGCTGCGGAGGCGGCTTTGCCCGGGGGCGCTGGGGCTGGCAGTTCAAATGACACTGAAGCTCTTGCTCTTAAAAGTCCCGAACGAAGGCCTGCGGCGATGGGGGAACGGCTGTGAGCTGCAGGTCGGCATCTGCGAGGCCGATGGCAGAGGCATGGAGTTGAATGGCTCCAGAGGAGGCGGTGGCGCGGACGAGGACAACGAGGCGTCCAGCATAGAAGTGGTGATGCGGAAGAACGAAGGACTCGTGGTCCGTGTTGTTGCCGTTGTCAGTGGCGACGATTTTCGCGGGGCCCGAGACCGAGAATTGGACCTCGGAGGAGGCATCGGGCACGTGAACACCGGCATCGTCGACTGCGGTTGCGACGATTGTGACTGCACCATCGGCGGTGGGAGAAAGCGTGGTACGCTCGGGGGAAAGGACGATGCGCGCCGGCTTACCGGCGGTGCGGAATTCATCCTCAGCAACCGGCTTGCCGTGAAGATAAGCCACGGCGCGCAGGGAGCCGGGAGAATAGGGCACATCCCACTTGAGCGGACTGGCGTCCGGGTGGAGTGATTGATGTCCGAGGGACTTGCCGTTCAGGAGCAGGTCGACTTCATCGCAGTTGGTATAGACCTCGACAGACTCGGAGTGAGGAGCGGTGTTGCGGGGCGTCCAATCGAGGAGCAGTGGTTCCTGCAGATCGTGCTGCACCGATTCGTAACCGGGATCGACGGCTGCTCTCTCAGTGGGAGCGACGCGGCGCGCGATATGCACATTGGGCGTGGTGGCCCACCAGCTTTGGCGCTCCAATGCACGCGGGTAGGGCAGGGCAGTGCGATCGAGCAGGCCGGTGGGACGGCTGATATTGGGCCATTTTCCCGCTTCGCCGAGGTAGTCGATGCCTGACCAGAGGAACTGGCCGGAGTAGGGCGCGTTGTCACGCATTGCGAGCCACGTAGCGCGGTCGTGAATGTTTTCTGTCCCAAGGATTTTGCGCGACGGGTTTTGCGCGTGGGCCGCGAGGATTTCATTGACACGATAATTCTGGCCGACGACATCGAGCATGTCGGCGAGGCCGTTGTCGTAATCGTGGCTGACGTTTGGACGGAAGAGAGCCTGCGTGACGGGACGCGATGGATCGTTCTCATGAAAGACGGCGAGCAGGCGGGCGAGGATGCCGTGGGCGAGTTCGGCGTGCGGTGTGTCGTGGATCTCGTTTCCTGCCGACCAAAGGATGATGCTGGGATGATTGCGGTCGCGACGGACCGTATCGCGGGTGTCGATGGAGGACCACTGATCGAAGTCGAGGTGGTAGTCGTAGGGATTTTTACCGACCGTCCAGCAATCGAACATCTCTTCCATAACGAGGATTCCCATGCGGTCGCAGAGGTCGAGGAACTGCGGCGATGGGGGATTGTGAGCGGTGCGGATGGCGTTGACGCCGAGGGCGCGCAGAGCGTTGAGACGGCGCTCCCAGACCGCGGTGGGAACGGCGATTCCTACTGCGCCTCCATCACTGTGAAGGGCGACACCCTTGAGCTTGAAGTTGCGGCCATTGAGCCAGAAGCCGGTGGCGGCGTCGAAGTGAAACTCGCGAATGCCGAACTGGAGTTGTTCGTCATCGGTGACGATGGCGCGCTTTTGAGAAGCAGAGGTTGTTTTGATGCGGACGACAGCGCGATAGAGAGCGGGGTGATCGATGTCCCAGAGATCGGGTTTGGTAACGGTGATATCGGCGGTGAAGTGCGCGGGTGTGGCTTGGTCGATGGCTTGCGATGGGGTGACGATGGAACCGGCCTGGCTTCCGTCCGGGGCGATCAGAGTGACTTCTAGCGCGGCCTTCTGAACTGCGGACGATTCATTGATTACGGTGCTCTGGATGTGGACTTTGGCGTTGTTTGCGGTGACACCGGGCGTCGTGATGAATGTGCTCCAGGGTTCAAGATGGACATCTTGCATGAGTACGAGGCGAACGGGGCGGTAGATGCCGGCGCCTTCATACCAGCGCGAGGCGGGCTGTTTGGAGGTGTCGCAGCGGACGGCGATCACGTTGACCGCTTTGGGACCGAACTGCAGATGGCCGGTGAGGTCATAGAAAAAGCTCACATAGCCGTTGGGGCGTTGACCAAGATGGACGCCGTTGATCCATACGTCGCTGTTGGCCATGACTCCATCGAAGACGATGTAGACATGGCGATGGGCGTCTTTGGCTGAGAGGGAAAATGCCTTGCGGTACCAGGCGATTCCGGTGGGGAAGAAGCCTCCGGCTGGGCCAGATGGATTGGTCGGATCGACGGGGCCGGCGATGCTCCAGTCGTGTGGTACTGAGACGGTGCCCCAGGATGAATCGTCGAAGGCCGCTTGCTGGGCATTGGGCTGATCGCGCTGGAGGAATCTCCAGCCCGCATTGAAGTCGACGATGGTGGGAATAGGCGCCTGCGCGCAAGCGGGCAAAAGGGCAAGCGATGTGAGAGCGGGGGTGAGTGCGAAGGCTGCAAGAAGAAGTCGCCGCCTGAAATGAGTCATGGAATTCAGCTCCGAATCAGGAACAGATATTAGAATGATTTCGATAGAAAAAGCAATTCTATCCAGAAACGTGCCTGATCAGGTATCTTGTGGACGGCGGTTTTCCGAGGTTCCAATCCTACGTTGAGCGCTGTGACGCTCAGCAAGGATGGGTGACAGCGCCAAGCGTTGAGGGAGAGAATGCGCATCTGTTTTCTGTTGAAGGTTCGCGCGGAGAAGGTGGACGAATACAAGGCGCGTCACGCCCATGTTTGGCCGGAGATGCTGGATGCGTTGCGCGAAACAGGATGGCGGAACTACTCACTGTTTCTTCACTCCGACGGAACGCTGGTGGGTTATCTGGAGGCAGAGGATTTTGAGAGGTGCTGCGCGGCGATGAAGAACCATCCCGTGAACGCGCGATGGCAGGCGGAGATGGCGCCGTTCTTTGAATCAATCACGAATGGCGCGGCGGATGATAGTATGTTCCCGCTTGAAGAGGTGTTTCATCTCGACTAGGTTTATCTGCGTTTGTCCTGTTGCGGCTTTAGAGTAGAGGCGACCATTCGCGCTATCAATCCAGGAGGATCTTCTGATGACAACATTCAGCAACTTGCGCCGTGATTTTCTACGCACAGGGAGTTTCGGCATGGCGGCTGCGGCGATTCCAGGGGTTTCGCTTGCAGCATCCGCCCGGGAAGACGCGGTTGTTGCTGCGCCGGCACTGGGCATTTTTGATGTGCGCAAGTACGGAGCGACGGGAGACGGTAAAACGCTGGATAGCGATGCGGTGAATCGCGCGATTGATGCAGCGGCTGCGGCGGGTGGTGGGGTGGTGCTTTTTCCTGCAGGCACGTATCTCTGCTTTTCAATCCACTTGAAGAGCCAGATTCATCTGCACCTGGAGCAGGGCAGTACGATTCTGGCGGCCGAGTCGCCGCTTCCCGGCCAGCAGACCGGATACAACGGCGGTGTGTACGATGCTGCCGAACCAAACACGGCATGGGATGCTTATCAGGATTACGGACACAACCACTGGCATAACTCGTTGCTGTGGGGTGAAGACATACACGACTTGAGTATTACCGGGCCAGGGTTGATTTACGGTAAGGGACTTAGCTTCGGAGCTAACCGCACACCGCGCGGTAATTATCCAATCTACACTGCAGAGCAGGCGGGGGTGGGCAACAAGGCGATTGCGCTGAAGAACTGCCGCAATGTGTTGCTGCGGGATTTTTCGATGCTCAAGGGCGGACACTTTTGCCTTCTGCTGACGGGCGTGGACAATTTGACCATCGACAACCTCAAGATGGATACCGATCGCGATGGAATGGATATTGATTGCTGCCAGAATGTGCGCGTATCAAACTGCACGGTGAACTCACCGTGGGATGACGGCATTTGCCCCAAGTCGAGTTATGCGCTGGGTTATGCGCGACCTACACGAAATCTGACAATTACTAACTGCTGGGTAACCGGATACTACGAACTTGGCTCGGTGCTGGACGGGACCTTCAAGAAATTTGCACCGGATTTTCGCGTGCCGCGGACCGGGCGCATCAAGTGCGGAACGGAATCGAATGGCGGGTTTATCAACGTGACGATTTCCAATTGCGTATTCGAAGGCTGCAACGGATACGCGCTTGAATCGGTGGATGGCGCGCTGCTGGAGGATTTGACCATCACCAACACGACGATGCGCGACCTTGTTTCCGGGCCTTTGTTCATGCGGCTGGGAGCGCGGTTGCGGGGGCCGAAGGAAAGCACGAAGGTGGGCACGATGAGGCGCGTGCTGATCAGCAATCTCACCTGCTTCAACGCGCCGCGGCAGAGCTCCATTCTTACGGGGATACCGGGCTATTCGATAGAAGATGTAAAGCTCTCCAACATTTACGTCGAGACTGTGGGGGGCGGGACGGCAGAGGACGGCAAGGTTCAGCCACCGGAACTTGAAAACGGCTATCCAGATCCGGGACGATTTGGGCCCATGCCAGCTGCGGGATTCTTTCTGCGCCACATGAAGAACCTGGAGATGAGCCACGTCGAGATTGCGAATACGACCCCGGATGCGCGCCCAGCGTTTTATTTGTCGGACGTGGAGCGGGCGGATTTCTTTGCAGTGACGGCTCCGCGCAATGGGGATGGGGTCTTTGCGCTGCATGGGGTGAAGGATTTGCGGATTGGGTGGAGCCGGGCGGCGGCCGATGCGACATTGAGCGTCATTGACGGTAGGGTGCTCTGAGGCCGCGTGCCCCTCTCCGTTTGTTAACGGATGACGACGACGCGGGTTTCGTAGGGCGCGAGGGGTAGGGGCACGCCTAGCTTATCGCCCATGCGGATGATTCGCAGCGGCGTTACGGTTCCGGTTTGCGGATCCCACGTCTCCGCGACGGTGCCATGGCTCGTCAATTCGACGCCGTGATCCCACGTCTCCGGGCCTTCATTGAAGAAGAGATATACGTCGGCATCCTTCCAACGGCGCTTCATCACACGCAGGGCTGAGTAGGGTTCTTCCGGCTTGATGGTGGGTGTAACGACAGCCTTCAGGGCCGCTAGTATTTCGGAGGGGACTGCCTGGGGCGCGGGCGGGTCGGTGGGTGGATTGGCGGGTGGAACTGGAGTCGGCGGTAACTGCGCGCCTACTATGGTTGCCCATGCGAAGTCGGCTGGAGTGGCGGACGAAGCATCGCGGATGGTGCGGCCGGAGATGAGTTTTGGTGTGCCTCCGAGAAAGAGAACCTTGCCGCCGCCTTGCGCGAAGGCCTTGAGGCGGGTGAGCGCGTCAGCGGAGATTTCGAGTGGCGCGGGCAGAATGACGGTGCGATACTGATTTCCGCTGAGCGTTTCAAAGCTGCCCTTGAGGGCTTTGAGGTCGTGCGCGAGGACGTCTTCGTCGACGATGTCGAAGTCGACCTGGTGCTCACTGAGAAGACGCTCGGTGGAAACAAACTGCGAGTCAGATGCATCGTTGCCGAGCCACATGGAACTGGATGGAAGGAATAGCGCGATGGTGGAGTCCGGGCGGCCCATGGACATGACGTAACTCAAGCGCCGTACATACGTGAGCAAATCAGGAAAGCCAGCCTGGCCCATGTACGAAGGGGGCGGCTTAGGGCCGTCAGAGGTGGCGGGGAAATACATGGTCTCGATGAGATTGACGCCGCGGACAAATTGCTCATTCAGAACGTAACGGGCCATATCGACGTCGGGAGCGGGGCGGTATGCGGCGAAGCTCTCAGTGAAGGCGCGGGGCTTGCCGTAGATGTGCGCGGCGGAGCTTGCGAGGCGGGGATAATCCGAGACTGTGTCTTTCCAAATCTGATGCCAGATGGTGTCGATGCCGGGGACCTGAACGGCGCGCATGTCGCGGAAGAATGAGCCCTCGCTGTGAGTCAGGTCCATCTCCAGTTCCTCATGGTTGAGGTGAACCTGGTACTCGAGATGGTTGGCCGCGCACCAATCGCCCTGAGGCTTGAAAAAGCCGGCCGCGAACAATCGAGAGAAGACATCGTAATAGTCGCCCTTGATGCGGATTTGCTCAGGCGTGAGATGAATGGGAATGCCGGGCTCGCGACGTGATGGGGTTTGGGCAAACAGAGCGACATAGGGCTGCACGTCGTAGCCCTTGATCTGACGAAAGCGATCGAAGAATGCAGGCGTCCAGGGCAGGCCGCTGATGGAGTAGTCGGGCTCGTCGCCGCGGAAGCCCATGATGGTCTTGCCGAACTCGTCGCCGACGGCCTGCTTGTATAGCTCGTGAGTGAAGCGGAGGTATTGCGCTGTGGCAGCTGGGTCGAGGTAGTCTTCGAGGGACTGCGAGGTGTCTTTGACGCGCTGCGTGTTGGTGTCAGAACGGGTGGGCGAGGTGCGGAACTCATGATCGACTAGCAGTACGGTCCAGCTTCCGGTTGGTGCAGTCCAGTCGAGCATGTTGCCGTGGAGAGGGAGAGAAATTGCTGCGCCATCCTGATCGACTGCGGCGGCGGAAACTGTGCTCGGAGGTAGTTGCTGGTGGAGGACCGCGCCGCCTGCAACCGGAATCTTCTGCGCGACCTCAAGCGCCTGCATGCGGAGTTCCGGTTTTTCCGAGGTGAATTTGCCGCCAGCAAAGCCGCTGGGATATCCGGCATCGTCGACGATCCACACGCGCATATTGCGCTGTTTGGCTTCTTCAACGAACTTGCGGAAGAAGGCGAGATACTCAGGCGACATGTAGGCGAACGGCATGTTATAGCCGGCCTGAATGGTGACTGCCTGGAAGCCAAGGGTATGCAGGGTGTCCAGGTCGCGCTGGATCTGCGGGATGCTGATGGGACCATTCAAGCCGTAGTATGGCTCTGGACCGTATTCGGGCGGTGGGGAGTTCCATTGGGCTGCGACTTCGGCGGCGGTGGGGTTCTGGATTTGCTGCCATGACTGCTGAGTGGTGGCTGGTGACGCCCGAAATAAAAGAGGTGCTACGGTGAGAGCAAGAAGCATTCGGTTGGTCATCGTGATTGAACCCCTTTGAGCCCCTTCATCTCGCCTTTGGGCGCGGGGGAACTCACAAAAACAACATCATATCTCGCTCAATCATTCGTATGGTACACTTTTTCGATATTGGAACTGACCCTTCGCTCCTGACTATCCGGATGAGTTTCCAATCCCGGCGGCCAGGATGGCGAGCAGGAGCGATTTCAGTGCCTATTCCGCGCAGAAGCTGGATCGACGGGGCACGCGGCGACAAGTGCACGGCATGGGTGCGGAGGGCGGGTCTTCTCTGCCTGACATGGATGACGCTACTGACCGCTTCGGAATTCCGATGCACTGCCCAGGCAACCACGCAGGGGCCGGAACTGGCTGGTATTGCGCACGCGGCAATCCGCGTTTCCGACCTGGCGAAGTCACGCGACTTTTACGAGAAGCTTGGCTTTGAAGAAGCGTTTGCGATGGATCAGGGTGGGACGCCCACTCAGTCGTTCATCAAGATCAATGACCAGCAGTTTCTTGAGCTGTATCCGCAGCGGGATCCGACGCAGGCGATTGGATTCATGCACGTTTGCTTTGAAGCCGGCGATCTGGAGAGGTTGAACCGGTACTACATGGCGGAGGGTCTGAAGCCGAATGCAGTGAGGCGCGCGGGGGCCGGCAACCTGCTGTTTACGATGACGGGGCCGGAGGAACAAAACATCGAATACACGCAATATATGCCGGGTTCGAAGCACACAAATGACCGGGGCAAGCACCTGGGCGCGCACCGAATTGCGGAGAAGATTGTGGCGGTGGGGATTGAGATGCAGGACCCGGTTGCCGCGAAGACTTTCTATACGGACAAGCTGGGCTTTGGGGCTAGCGCGGAAGTGGAGCCGGGTCAGATTTGGCTCAAGATTCCAGGCTCGTCAGAGCAGATGGTGGAGATTATCCAGCATGGGCAGGGATCGGTTTTTCAGTTGGTTTTCGCAGTATCCGATCTTCGACGCGTTGCTGCGCAACTGAAGGCACTACAAATCCCGGTTAAGAAAACCAAGTCGATGGTCTCGATTGTGGACCCCGATGGCAATCAAATTGTGTTTGAGAATCAGAAACCGGTATACGGGAAGCGCCGTGACCGCGGATGAGAGCAGAAGCGGCAGATTACACTTTGTATTCGATGAGGTTGAAATGAAACTGGTAGTTGGAATCGCTCTGATGGTTTTTGGCATTCCCGCACTCGCGCAGTCTACGGGGAAGGCCCAGGTTTTTAGGGGAACTGATGTTCACGACCAACTGGCGCAGCTAGTGGAGCAGGCCAAGGCCAAGGGGAGCAGCGGGTCGACGCTTGCGGACTACGGGACACATGCGATCAAGCTGTCGGCAAGAACTGCGAGCGGGGGGGCGGAAATTCATGCGCATTACGACGACGTGATGGTAGTGACGGAGGGCTCAGCGACGCTGATCACGGGCGGCACGGTGGTGGATGGTCAGACCGGGGCCGACGGGGAGACGCACGGCGCCGGCATCAAGGACGGCGTCTCTCAAACAATCACGGTTGGGGATGTTGTCCATGTTCCGGCCGGGGTGCCACACCAGTTGGTGATTGCACCGGGAACCACGTATAGCTCACTTGTGGTCAAGGTCAGGGAATAGCTTGGGTGGGCCGGAATGAAGGAAGAGGATACGTACTTATGCGGTTTTCTTCTTTGGTTTAGGAGGATGGCCGTTTCGACGTTCGCGAGTATCCTGTTCGGCTTCAAGCTCGCTCTCGGCGGAATGCAAATGGCGTTCCATGGCGCGGCGGGCTTCAGAGGGATTTCCGTCGCGGATGGCGCGATAGATGTCCCGGTGCGCTTCGAGGGATGGCCTTCGGTCCTTGGCGCGCTCGGCGGTCTTGCGGCGCTCATCGTAAAGCGCGGTGGACACGGTCTCCATAATAGCCGCGAGGATAGGATTGCCCGAAGCCTGGGCGATGGCC
>JBAWCO010000389.1:0-22133 GCA_049590315.1 Occallatibacter sp.
CTCGTAAGCCCACGCACCCAGCCACGTCTTTCTCCGAAGGAACTGGCTATTATCACCTGCATTACCCAGGGCAAACGTAACAAGGAGATTGCCTTCCAATTGGGTACTACAGAGCAGGTAATCAAGAACTATCTGCGCAAAATCTATGACAAGCTGGGCGTCAGCGACCGGCTTGAACTCGCCCTTTACTGCCTGCATAACAAGATCATTCAGTCGGATGCCGACGAAGAACTTGTTGCACAGAAGGTTCTGGGCAGGTCGTAGGACGTTATTTTTCTTGCCCGACCGCGCAGTCTGCTCCGTCGGACTCACGGTTTCCGCTGCAACTTACCGGGGTCTGCGGGTCGCTGCAAGTCCGTCGCGCCAGCTCCAAAAGGCGAATCAGCTCTGTTAATTCCTGGCCTTTCAGATGCCCCATCAGTTCTCGCGGAGCCTCGAGGATCACCGGATCCATCTCCCGCAAGAGTTCGAGACCAGCCTGGGAAATATGCGTCCAGACAACGCGCCTGTCATTCCGATCTCGTTGTTGCTTGATCAACTTCTGCGCCTTCAACCGTGCCAGTAGCCGTGTTATGTCCGGCTCGGCGGTAATCATCCGGCTGCCGATGGCCGAACAAGTCAACCCCTGAGGTTGTGCGCCTCGCAGAATCCGCAGCACGTTGTATTGAGTGGAGGTAACGCCCCATTTGCGGGTCTTCTGGTGGAAAGCGCGGTGAAGGCAGTCAGAGGTCCGCATCACGTTCAGCAGGGCCTCCTCTTCAACGCTGGAAAAAGGGGGCTCCTGCGCGATTTCAAGTTTCAGGCTTACCATCGGCAGTCTCCCCCTTGAGCGGTCAAGCTCGTCACATCACCTGCGACCTACTGCTTTACAACTTCCAGCTCAATGTCCAGCTTCACGTCGTCGCCTAGCATGGCCGCCGGGTATTTGGTGCCAATGCCGAAAGCTGACCGGCTGATGGTCGTGGAGGCCGAGAACCCTGCATGCGGCTTATGATCCATCCCCGGAACCGGGCCAGCGGGGCCTTCAGCTTCCAGAATTACCGGCTTCGTTACACCATGGAGCGTAAAGTTTCCGGTCACTTTCAGTTTGCCGCCGATTTTCTCCACGCTGGTGCTGGTAAAGGAGGCGGTGGGGAAGTTTGCGACATCAAACAGACTAGCGCTCTTCAAATCGTTGTCGCGCATGGATACGCCTGTGTCTACTGTGGAGACATCGATGGTGGCCGAGACAGTTGACTTGCTGATGTCCGCTTCGTTGTATTGGATGGTTGCCGCAACTTTACCGAAGCTGCCGTGTATCTTGGAGATGCTCATGTGCGTGATGTCGAAGTTGACCGCGCTGTGAGCCTGGTCGGAGACCCAGGTCGACGCTTGCGCCATGGCCAGGGGGGCCGCGAGCGCCAGAATACCGGATACCAATGCTAATCGCTTCATGCCTCAAATTCCTTTCAGTGCCGGCCGTTGGGCCGCGTTGATTTCGGTGATCGTTTTCAGACAGCGCGGAACGGGGAACAACCGGGGTATCCGCGTGGAATATGTGTTGTAATTATGACGCGGCAAGGCAACTATTCGTTGCAACAAATATTTTTTCATGCAAACTTCGTCAACATTGCCGGGTCTGAAGGAGCAATCCCTCTTATCCATTTCTTCGTAGTCGTCGAGAAGGGAAGGCTTGCCCCTAAGGATGCGCCTCCGCGTTTTCGACGAAGACCACCTTGCATGGCTCCTTGCTTTGTTGAGTGTGCTTGCAGGCTTCTATCGCTTTCTCGCGCGCCAGCTCTGTCGTCCTCTGGCCGGCAGAGAATCCGAAAGACTGATCGGCGGTTGCGAATGCCTTGTGAGGTCCCTGCATCAGGTAACTGTGGAAGGCGCGCAGGCCGTTTTCACTCAGACCGGCAGGAGGAGGAACTTTGGGTGCCGCAGGTTCAGGGAGCAGTTCCGTCAAAGGCGCCAGGTTCTGTGCCTTAAGAAACGTATCCACGGTGGCTGACCAGGCGTCGACATGACGAAAAAGCGAATGCCCGTCCTCGCCAATAGCCGGAGCCAGTACGAACTCATCTAGCCCGCCTTTGGACCGGAACGCTTCGTCGAACTTCTTTGCCAGCTCGGGCCAGAAAAACTTGTCGTTCTCGGCATAAAGCCAGAGCATGGGGACCCGCGAGGTCTTCCCGAAATTGCGATACGCCGAGATCAAGTCACCAGGATTGCACACGTCGTGATCTGCCTTTGAGCCCCGCCCGCCGGCAAAATTGATGGCCGCCACCAGGCCCGACGGAGCCTTCGCAGTTAGAGCCACGGTTGTCAGCCCTCCCGTCGAAACACCCGCAGCCACAATGTGCGTGGCATCCACCTCAGGCAATCCGCGCGCATAGTCAATTGCAACCCGCAGGTCCTCGGCGGCATAGGCTGCGGACGCCTCATAGTCTGTCGCCGGGCAACGGCCTGCATGATTTCCGTCCGGATCGCCGCCGGAAGCTCCATAGCCCCGCCGCACCACAACCAGCGCTACCCATCCCCGCCGCGCAAACCACAATGCCTGTGGAAGCTGCTGCCACGGCGTCACCTCCGCATGCTCCTCCACCTTGCGCGACGATCCGTGCGTAAGCACGACCAGCGGATGCTTACCGGGCAAGTCCACATAAACAAGTAGTGCATCCAGGCCCAGAGGCTGTGCCTTGACCCACGGAATAATTACCTCGCGCTCCACATAGCCCTGCGCCTCAAGAGCCGGAGCCGCGAGCATCAACAATCCAAGAAGAAGAGACCGCACCAAAGGATTCACAGAGAAACCTTACACCGAAACAGGCGGCAATCGCTGGAACTTCTGCCAATCGAACTGACCTCCGCGCCTGTGGTCTATCGTCTCTGCTATGCTGCCGCCTATGCCCTCAACTGTCATCGGCCACTTCCGCCGGCTGACCCCGCCCCAGCGCCACACCTTCGTCGCCGCTTTCCTGGGTTGGACGATGGATTCCCTCGATTTCTTCATCCTCATCTTCTGTGTCCCGGCCATCGCAGCGGAATTTCACACCAAACCCTCGGCGGTGTTGGGCGCGGTCTTCTTAACGCAAGCCTTCCGCCCGGTCGGAGCCATTCTCTTCGGCATGCTGGCCGACCGCTACGGTCGCCGCCCGGTCCTGATGGCGAACATCCTCAGCTTCTCCGTGATTGAGCTTGCCTGCGCGTTTGCGCCCTCTCTTGGCGCTCTTCTTGCGTTGCGCGCCCTCTTCGGCCTTGCCATGGGCGGGGAGTGGGGCGTAGGGGCGGCGCTGGTCTTTGAGACGCTACCCAGGGAAGGCCGCGGCACCTTCTCCGGCATTCTTCAGGAAGGCTACGCCATGGGCTCAATCCTGGCCTCGGGTGCATTCGCGCTATTCTTCCATGGTCTCGCCTGGCATGGGCTGGCGGTTCCAGGCATCGGCTGGCGCGGGCTCTTCATTTTGGGTTCGCTACCTGCGCTTCTGGTCTTCTACGTCCAGGCACGTGTGGACGAGTCGCCGGTCTGGCTTGCTGGAGCAGAGAAGCGGCGAACGCGATCCATCCAACCACAGCAGCCCGATGAGCCCGGCGGTCCTGCAAAGCTGATGCACTTCCTGCCCACATTTTTGTACCTCATCCTGCTCATGACGGCCTTCATGAGCTTCTCGCACGGCACGCAGGATCTGTATCCAACCTTCCTCACAGTTTCAGCAAAGTTGGATCCCTCGACCGTAGGTCTCATCGGCGTACTCTATGGCTTCGGCTCCATTGCTGGAGGCTTTGTCTTTGGCACCCTCTCCGAAAAATGGGGGCGCAAGCGTGCCATCGTCACCGCCGCGCTGCTGGCCATTCCCGTCATTCCGTTCTACGCGTACGGCCACTCTGCCTGGACGCTTGGCGCTGGAGCAGTGTTGATGCAGTTCATGGTGCAGGGTGCGTGGGGCGTGGTCCCCGCATATCTCACCGAGCTTTCGCCGGCGCCGGTGCGAGCCACTGCGCCCGGCCTCGCCTACCAGTTAGGTGGCCTCGTGACCTCATGGAATGGCAAAGGCCAAGCCCTCGTCGCCGAGCGCTGGGGCAACTATCCCGCTGTGCTCGCGATTACCGTGATCGTCGTAGCGCTTACGCTGGCGGGGCTGGCGTTGTTAGGTCGCGAAGCCAAAGGTCAGGATATGACGACAGTTTGATCTCTTCCTTTGCAGAACGAGCTCAATCGGTTCCATGATGTCGCCCGCCCGCTCACTTCAGAATAGAAATGTACGCCCGCCAAGGTCCCACCGCGTCTCGATACTCGCATGCCATCGTCGTCGCAATCTGCGTGATATGGCTTAAATCGTGAACTACCCAAGCCGCCAGCAATTCGCCGAGTGTAACGCGACCAAACTCCGGATGCCGGCCGGGTAGTTCGAACTGTTCGTCGCCGACACCAAGATTATGCAAGTCCCGTAGACCCTGCCGCCGCAATTCAGCGAACTCATCTAGCAGCGCCCCCACAGATTTTCCTTCGATCCAGTCCCGAAATCCAAACCGATCGAAGGGCTCGAACGCCCGCGCATCCCCGTTCTCCAGGATGATGCGAACGCGCGGAATCCAATCCGTCATTTCTGCGTGGATCAGATGGCCGAGGACGTCGATTGCGCTAAAGGATTCAGGTGTTTTCCTCGCGTTCAGCCACGCTGCGGATTTGCCCCGCAGCAGCGCGTCCAGCACCCCAGGTGTCTGCGCCAGAACTTCAATTGCCTGACTCATTTCCAATTGCATCGATTCATCTCCCCGCAATCCCAAGCTCGTCAACTTAGACCGCAATCTCCGATCCCTGGTTTGCTAGCACCTGCTCGTAATAGCGAACATAGTGCGGTACAACCAGGGTGGAACAGAATCGCGTTTGCGCGTTGCGGCGGCCTGCATCCCGCATGGCTTCAAGGCGTTCGGGATCACGGAGCAGCCCCAGTGCTCCCGATGCCATTGCATCGATATCTCCTACCGGATAAAGCAGTCCGGTTATGCCGTCGTCGATCAGCTCCGGTACTCCGCCAACGCGAGTTGCAACGGACGGAACCTTGCACGCCATCGCTTCAAGTGCTGCAAGGCCGAACGATTCGAGCTCGCTTGGCATGAGCAAAATATCGGCCAGCGGCAAGAGCTCGTTGACGCGCTCTTGCTTGCCCATAAAGCAAATCTTGTTTTGAATTCCCAGATCGTGAGCCAGCCACTCCGCAGCAGAACGGTCAGGTCCATCGCCCACCAGCACCAGGCGCGCAGGAATTTCGCGCACCACTTGTGCGAAAACCTTGACCACATCCACGACGCGCTTCACTGGCCTGAAATTCGAGAGATGCATCAGGATCGCTTCATTCGGATCGGCAAGGCGCTTGCGCGCTTCCGCTCGCTGGTCTTCATCCTTGATGGGAGCGTAGACATCGCAATTGACGAAATTCGTGACGACTTCAATACCTCTGGTCACGCCGAAGTCTTCCACCGTTTTCTGCTTGAGATATTCGGAGATGCTTGTAACTCCGTCGCTCTCTTGGATGGCATAACGGGTGATGGGAAGATAACTGCGATCAAGCCCCACCAGCGTGATGTCAGTACCGTGCAGCGTGGTCACAAACGGCAATCGGCGTCCCTTGGCAGCCAGGATTTGGCGGGCCAGCAGAGCACTTACCGAGTGGGGAATTGCGTAGTGGACGTGTAGCAGGTCGAGGTTATCGAATTCAGCAACCTCGGCCATGCGCGAGGCCAGCGCCAGGTCATACGGGGGAAATTCGAAGAGCGGATAGCTTGAGACTGGAACTTCGTGATAGAAGATGCCCTCGTCGCGCCCAGTCAGCCGGAACGGTTGTGAATAGGAAATGAAGTGGACCTGGTGGCCTAATGCGGCCAGTTCGATGCCCAACTCCGTGGCCACCACGCCCGAGCCGCCGTAAGTGGGATAACACGTGATGCCGATGCGCATGAGGCCTTCTCAGAATGATTTTTCGTCCGAGTACTCAATTCATATGGCTGAACGGCCATGAATTGGCTGAATTCCACAAGTTGAAGCCCTTCCAAAATCCTTAGAGACCAGACCTTTGCCAATCGGCAAAGACTTGCCTGCTTCCAAAAATCTGTTGATTGCAAATTCTCGTGCCATGAAGAGCATAAACTGGCAAACGGTCAACCTACCAATGTATGCAATCGAATTTTGCTATCTCGGCCGTTTCACTCAACGTCCTTTGCTCGGTCGCCCTGTTCCCGTTGAGCGCTGTGAATGCAACGGCGAGGTTGAGCGCAGCTGCCGGAGGCTGAATATCTCTACGGCGACGCTCCGCCACGGTTCTAAAATATCTGCCGACGGCTTCCCAAAAGCTGCTAGCTCCATTCTCGTAAGCTCCGACTCAAGTTCAAGCTTCTGGCGCTCCAATTCCGCTACTGACGCGTCCTCGACAGTTTTTGGGTCTAGCTTCTCTACGCTCACGCTAAACATGCAGACCCACGCGGATTTGAAAGCTGCAAAAAGTGGGCGACGCAAGTCCGACGAGCTTCATCACCACCGAGAAACGCAGTAGGGTAAAAGTGCTTCGCGGTAGCATCCGCGGAGAAACATTCTGCCGGCATATCAGATACCGGCTTCCTGAGCCAACGATGAAGCCAGTTGACGTACTCCGCGAAGGTCGGTCTTCCCTGTTCCTAGCATCGGAAGCGTCTCTGCATGAAAGAAGAGGTTAGCCTTTGGTTTCCAAAGAGCGGGAAGATCGCACTGAGACAACTTCTCCAGGACTGGAGTGAGCGCGTCGTACGATAGTGTCGTGATGACGGCAATGCGTTCGCCTTTTTTTTCATCAGGCAGGGAGGTAACTGCAAATACCTGTTCAGCGGTACCAGAAAGGTCTTGGAGCTTCTCTTCGATCCGGATGTGAGGAACCATTTCGCCGCCAATCTTGCTGAAGCGCGAAAGGCGATCCGTGATCGTAACAAAGCCATCTTCGTCCACCATGGCGACGTCGCCCGTCGTGTACCATCCGTTGTTCAACACTTCCGCTGTCTTTTCTGGCTTTCCGAGATATCCCTTCATCACGTTCGGTCCTTTTACCAACAGCATTCCAGCATTTCCCAACGCAAGTGGTTTGCCCGTATCGATGTCGACAACTTTCACCGTTACTCCAGGCAGAGGATGCCCGATCTTGCCGCGCTTAGCGGCCACCTGACGAAATCCTGGTGCGCGGAAATCGCGTCCATTGACTGTAACGACGGGGGAGCACTCGGTGCATCCGTATCCCTCCAGTGCGCGAATTCCGAACGTGTCTTCGAATGCCTGTGAAAGTTTTTCAGGCAGCTTCTCAGCGCCCACCAGCACATATTGCAACGAACCGAAACTTTCCGGGGGGCAACGACGCATGTATGCCTGTAGAAAGGTGGGCGTAGCCACCATGAAGGTGACTTTGTACCTCTTCACCAGCTCGCCGATCACTTGCGCGTCCAGCGGATTGGGATGATACACAACGCCTACGCCGTTCACGGCGGGTAGCCACAGTGCTGCCATGAATCCAAACGAATGGAAAAACGGCAAGATGCCTAGAATCTTGTCGTGTCGTCCAAGCATGAAAACCTGCGACACCTGCTGAATGTTTGATGAGACATTGAAATGAGTCAGCATCACTCCCTTGGGATCGCCGGTACTGCCGCTTGAGAAGATGATCGTAGCCAGGCTGTCAACCGTCGATTTGCCTTTCGCATCGGCGGCAATCTCAGGGTGAGGATTAGTGGGGCCGCAGTCCAACACCTTTCGCAGCAAAGCACCGGGCGTGAGCCACGCGAGCCCAAGCGCCGTGAGCTTTTCGCCAATGCGCGGAGCACTCAAAGTATCTTCAAGCAGAAGTGTTCGCCCTGGGATCACAAGGTTGGGAAAGCGTTCGACAAAGCCCTTCGACGTGATGACTACTTCCAGATTGCATTGGCTAGCGCACGCCGCGATGATCTCACTGGAAGATGTGTAGTTCAGGTTTACGGGCACACGGCCCAGCAGCATCAGCGCATAGTTGGTCAACGCCCCGCCCACTGACGGAGGCAGAAGCATTCCAACCATAGGCTCCCGGCCAATCTGGTGTTTCAACCTATTGGCAATGAACATGGTCTTAACCAGAGCCGAACCAAACGATACCTTCGGATACTTCCCGTCCGCCATCATGAACCGGAAGGGATGGAGCCTCGCGGAGCGCACAAACGAGCGATCGAGAGTCCTCATTCCCTGTCTGCGTCGCTCGAATGCCGTTGCCTGCAATTCCTGAACTTCACTTCTCACTTCGAGGGCCGTCGATGTGGAGGCCATGTGATTGCCGAACGTCACGGTCACTGGATAGGGGATATGGCGAGGTCTCTTCCACAGGAAGCGCCCGCGCTCGAAGCTGAAGATGCTGCCCCAGATTCCGTCAAGGTTCACAGGAATGATGGGGACATCAACGTCCTTCATGATGCGCTCAAGTCCGCGTCGGAACGGCAGCAACTGGCCGGTGCGCGTGATCTGTCCTTCAGCAAAGATGCAGACAATCTCATCCTGGCGCAGAGCTTCACTGGCCGTGTGCAGCGAGCGAATCATGTCACGCGGGCGCTGTTCGTCGGAGATCGGAATTGCTTTCATCATCCTGGCGAAAGGCTTCACAATTGGGTTGTCGTAGATTCCCTGGTACATCAGGAAGCGGATTGGCCTGTCCGTCGAGGCAATCAGCAATGCGGCGTCCACAAAAGACATGTGGTTGCACACCAGCAATGCGCCAGTCTTGTCAGGGAAGTTCTCACGTCCAATCACTTTGACTCGATAGACAGTGTGCGTCATGAAGAACAGCAGCAAGCGGCCAAACCATTCCGGCAGCAGCATCAGCACATACACTGTGCCTGCGCCAGTGATTGCGGAGGCGGCCAGGATTACTCCGCGCGGATCGAGGTGGATGAAGGTTGTAAAGATGTAGTACACGCCTGCGGAAAGTGCGATACCCACAAATGAAAGCAGGTTTGCTGCCGCAATAATCCCGCCCTTGTCTTTCTCCGGTGGGCGATGCTGGATCAAGGCATTCACGGGCACCGCATAGAACCCGGCCCAGAAACCGAGCGATCCAAGAAGCAGGGCGGATCCCAGCAGTCCATGATGCGTTCCTCCCAAAAGCAATCCCGTAATGGTCATGCCGATGGAGCCCAAGGGAATGAGGCCGTACTCGATCTTGTTGCCGCTCAACCATCCAGCAACCATGCTGCCGATTCCAATGCCCACGGCAAGCGTGGCATTCAGGTAGCCCGTCTTGGCTTGCCCGATGTGCAGCACGTCTGGACCGTAGACAACGATGGTTGAAAACAACAGCGAGCCCAGAAACCAGAAGTAAGTGTTGCCTAGAACGGCTAGAAACAGCGCGCGGTCTCGACGCATGAAGCTAATCTGTTGCCAAAGGTCGCCAAGAATATTGAACTGAAACTTCTTGTTCGGAGCCGCGGCCGGAACCTTGTCGATACCGAGACTTGTCAGCAGGCCAATGAAGGATAGAGCCAGCAAAGCGTATCCTGCATAGACCTCGCGTCCATGCAGCTTCTCCGCCATGGTAGCCCCGGTAACGGTGCCCAGAATGATGGCGAGAAAAGTTCCCAACTCGATCACGCCATTTCCCCAGGACAAGCGTCTTGCCGGAAGCAACTCCGGCAACAAACCATATTTCGATGGCCCAAACAGCGCCGCCTGGCTGGCCACCAGGGTGAGCGCTGCAAGAGTGATCGGTAGGATGTGTGTTGCCAGGCCAACGGTAGCTAACACCATGGACAACACTTCCATCCACTTGGTCCAGATAGTGATTTGGCGCTTGCTGTAGCGGTCAGCCAGCCATCCCCCGGGCATGCTGAAGAGAAGGAATGGCACTGAGAAAATTACCGTGACTACAGAAACAAACGTCTCGCGCTCGCTCTTAGCCAGTCCCATTCCCACAATGATTGAAAGCAGCAGGTTGCGCAGAATGTTATCGCTGAATGCGCCCTGAAATTGGGTCGCAATCAGCGACCAGAAGCCACGAGTCTTCGTAACCGGTTCCGGGAGCAGCGGTGTGGCGGCGTCTGCCATTGCGGTTTCATTCACTGAACTGACCATGTCTCAAACCCCTCGATTGCAGTAGCTTATGAGGCTGAGCATACGGCTGGCTGTGATCGCTGATTGAGTCCCTAATACAGTTTCGCGAGTGTCATAGAGCAGAGGGGGTATCGGGGTACCGGCTTAGTTCGGCGCGCATTGAGTCCGCAAGCAGGTGAAATACGATCGCCTTGGCCTGCTTTGGAAAGGCCGGGAGCGTAGCTGTATGAGCGTCACATATGATGGCGTTGGATAGCTCCAGTCCTCGATTCCACAGGCGCTTGCGAACGTCGCGATAAATGATGGTTTCCGGAACCAAGCCAGCGGCGATCAGCATGGTGCGGGCCGTGGTGATGAACTCCGGCCAGGCTGAAGCAACCCCGACCAGCTTTCCGGTCAAACTCGGCAGCCACGGTCCGAGCCATGCATTTGCCGAACGGATCTGCAGAGTTACCAGTTCAACGCCTGCCGGCAAAGCAGATCGGGTTACCTTCACCTTGCTGGGCCGGCACAAAGGGATTGCGGCAGTCAGCACTTCTGGGCGAACACAATCTCCCAGCGAAACCCCTTCGACCGGGCAGGTAGCCATAGCCCGAATTTCGGCGATCAGAATCTGCCGTAACTCCGGGTCCGACTCAATCAGTAACAAGTGATCCGGAGGGGGAGCGATAAGCCAATCGGCAACACGGGCGCGAATGGCAGGTGCGGGCAGGCTGAGTTCGCGGACTGCGCGGAAGAAACCGGCGATATGCTGATCGAGAATCTGCTCCGGTGTGGTTGGCGGCTCTGCGTTGGCGCGAACATAAACCCCGCTCCCATGGCGTCGTTCCGTCCAGCCTTCCCTTTCCAATTGCCGGTAACCGGCGCTGACGGTATTAGGATTGATTGCAAAGCGGCGAGCCAATTCGCGAGTACTCGGTAACCGGTCGCCCGGGCGCAAGTCGCCGCTCAGAATGCCAAGGACAACCTGGGTGACCAACTGGCGATAGATGGGGACCTCACTGCTCGGGGCGAACCAGAGTCTCACGATTGACCTCTGGACTATTCTCCCATTCCTACCTCAAGACGAATGGCTTCAGCTTGAATCGGGACTCGACAGCTCTTACGGCCGCGAAATGTGTTTGCTTCGACGACAGGCAAATCAGAAAGCTGTGGGGATGACCTCTACAATCTCCCATTCGTTCGAAAAGCGCTCAAGCTCCTCTTGCGAGACAGAAATGCCATCGACAACGAATGTCGTGCCTGGATTCCGCCGGCACTCAAAGAGCAATGTCGCAAGGCTCCGGTCATGAATCCCGTTGTTCGAGCTTGCACATCGGCGACGAACGGTACCGTTTTCACGATTTACCTTGCGCGCCCTCTTCAAAACTGCGTCCAGTCCTCTCTTGACTGCAGCATACTCACCTGAGATAGAGCGTCGGAAGGCCTTTCACTTTCGATCGCAAACATTTCATCCTTTAGAATGCCGAGTAGTCTGAGGCCCATCGCGGCGAGTCGGCTCTGAAAGCTGCAGATCGTCCATGCCGGGCACCTGCAGGTCAACTAAGAGGCAAGATGTCCCATTCAAATCATTGGGCTTCAGGAAGTCGCCTAGATATGGATCAGGCCGCGCTGCAGCGCGGTGACGACGGCCTGGGTTCGATCGCTGGCATTCAGGCGCATAAGGATGACGCTGACATGGCACTTGACAGTAGCCTCGGTGATGCCGAGTTCGCCGGCGATTTCGCGATTGGATTTGCCATTTGCGAGGAGCCGAAGCACTTCACGTTCGCGATTGCTGAGGTTTGAGTCGCGGGTGCGCGAAGTTAGCGCCTGTGAGACGGGTGGGGGGAGATAGCGGCCCCCGGCATGAACTTTCTTCATGGCATTTATCAGCATCTCCTGAGGCATCCCCTTGACCAGGTAGCCGGATGCGCCCGCCTCCATGGCTTGATAGATGTCTTCGTCGCCCTCATAGGTGGTGAGAACAATAAAGCGTGCTTTGGGAGACTGGTTGCGAATCGTGCGAATGGTATCAACGCCGCTGATGCCGGGCAGCCGCAGATCCATCAGAGTGACATCCGGGCGATACTGCGCGTGTAATTTAACCGCTTCTTCGCCGCTGCCCGCCTGAGCAATCACCTCCATCTCTTTGCTAGACGCCAGCAGAGCGGTGATGCCCACGCGCATGATGGGATGGTCGTCGACGATCAGAATCCGGATGGAAGTCATGAGCAGACGGATTATAGTGCCTGGAACACAGAGTCGTCAGCCCGCGCGCGGAGACTCGTGAGTATGCTGGTTTCCCTGGGCAATCTCGGCGCGTGGAATCACTACGCGCACGCGGGTTCCCTGATGGGGAGTGCTTTCAATCTCGAATTTGCCGTCGAAGCGATGAATCCGTTCTCTCATTCCACGTAACCCGAAGTGCCCGTCAGTGAAGGCTTTCGCGGTATCGAAGCCCTCGCCGTCATCCCGCACCGTAAGCGAAAGTGATTCGACCGCATAGTAAAGCTCCGCGTCAACCTGTTTTGCGCGGCCGTGGAGGATTGCGTTGAAGACGGCTTCACGAGCCACCATCATCAGCTCGTGTGTAGCCGGAAGATTGATGGCGAATGGCTTTCCGCGCAGATGATAAGCCATCTCCACTCCGTGTTCTCGGCCAATTCGCTCAGCCATGCGCTTGAGCGAAGTTTCGAGATCGATGACCGTGCGTTCGTCGCCGCGCAGATTCCACACTGCCTGCCGCGCTTCGTCCACGGTGGTGCGAATCTGCGTAGCGGCATAGTCAATGAGGTGCGCCCTTGACTCGTTGTCAACCTCACCGCTGGCCGCCGCTTCAAGCAACGCCGAGATGCTGACACAGCCTTGAATGAGGGTGTCATGCATTTCGCGCGCAAGACGTGTGCGCTCTGCCAAAACAGCTTTGAACCGGTCGTGAATCCGTTTCATGCGCATCTGATAAGCGAGGATGGATACCATCGCGACTGCCAGCACGCAGAGCGCCACAAACCATGGTGTGCGGTAAAAATATGGCTTCTTGACGAAGCCGATGGAGGCGCGTGCCGTGTGCCCTGGATGATCCGTCTCCCAGGCTTCAACAATAAATGTGTATGGACCTGCGGGAAGATTGGTATAGCTTGCAACCCGCTGCTGAGCATTTGCATAAGTCCACTGACGGTCGTATCCGTCGAGTCGGTAGCGAAAGCGAAGGCCTTCCTGAGAACGAAGCAAGACGGGTTCATAGGCAACCTCAACGCGGTCGCTGCCCGCATTGAGATTCAGTCTTCCAGCAAGAGGCGCGGGGCGGCCATCGACGGTTACCGAATCGATGTTGAGATTCGAGACGAATGGGTGTTCGAGTTCATCCGGGCGAATGCTCCACAATCCCTGGCTGGTGGGGAACCATGCCTCGCCAGTTGCGGTGAGTGCGCCGGCGGGCTGCGTACCCCCATAAAACTGCACCGGCTTACCGCCTTCATCGGCTCGGAAGATTCGGAGCGAAAGAAGCTGGTCTTTGTCGGCAGCCTGCGTATCGAGTTCGCCACGATTCAAGAGCATGACGCCTGACGGTCCGCTGAACCAGAAATGGCCCTGCTTGTCCTCGAGGATGGAGTAGATGCTGTCGCTCGCCAGTCCATTGGCGGTGGTGTAGTGAGAGAGCTGATTGTTGCGATAGCGGTAGAGCCCGTGAGCGCGGGTGCCGATCCACATGCCTCCGTCCGCATCCTGATGAAGCGCCCACACTTTCTCATCGGCCAGAGCCGCAGTCATCGTGTCATAGAGGAATTCGCCGTTCCGGAACTGGCTCAATCCATGTTCCGTGCCAATCCAGATGGTCCCATCGTGGCTCTCAAGCAGCGAGCGGATGCTGTTGTAGGCCAGGCCATTCTGACCGGTGTAATTGTGGAAGCCGGTTTGATCAAGATGGCTGACGCCGTTATCGGTGCCAATCCAAAGGGTGCCGTCTTTCGATTCGAGGAAGACGCGGACGAAGTTGTTGACCAGCCCTTCGCGGGTGGTGAAGTGCTTTGTGCCCCGCGAGGAAAGACGGAAGACGCCGCTGCCGTCTGTTCCGATCCAAAGTGATCCGTCGTGGCTGCGCAAAACATTTCGGACTCGCGCATCGTCGAGTCCTGGCAGCTTGACGGGTATGGAGTGGCCACCCTGCTGATGCACAAGCTGGTTTGAGGCAGCCCACAGCGAGCCGTCTGAATCCAAAGCAACCGTGCCGAAGTCGGAGTCTGCCGCCGTGGGCAATGCGAGCACGCGCACAGGCGTGCGACTGAGACGCATCATGCCGGCCTGGGTGCCGATCCACAGATTCCGGTCAGCATCGGCAAAGATGGAGAGCACGGTGTTACTGACCAGCGGCGAGGGGGCTTGCAGGCGAGTGACACGGTCGCCGCGAATCCGGAAAATCCCTTCGCCAATGGCGCCGGCCCAAAGTTCTCCGTTTGGCGCTTCGCGTAGAGAACGAATCGTGCCCGAGACTCCAGGGACTGGTTCGAAGCTATCCTGCCCGGGACGAAGGCGGTATAAGCCGCCGACTGTCCCCACCCAGATGACTCCGTCGGCTGTCTGCAAAAACGACTTCACCTTGTTGCGGCTGTCATTGTCGGGCAGAGAGTACTCGTGGGACACACCGTCTTTCAATGAGTAGAGCCGCGAGCCCCCCACCCAGATACGACCAGTACGATCTTCAAGTACAGCGTGAACGTTGAAGATGGGGAGCCCTAACGGATTGTCGGCGCGCTCCAAGTGACCGCCTTTGGCCCAAAACAATCCGTCGTCTGTGGCAACCCAAAGCAGGCCGGTGTGATCCTCAGCAAGAGCGCGTACAAAGTTAGCGGTCTGGCCCTTTTCAGCCGAATAGGAATGAAAGACGCCGTTACGCCACTCGATGAGTCCGCTGCCATCAGTGCCGATCCATAAGCGGCCATCGCGGCCGGCCAAGAGGCAAAAGACGCTGTTCTCGCCAAAGGCAGGCGTGTTTTCATGCGCAAACAAATGGAAGCGAGCACCATCAAACCGCAGCAGGCCGCCGCTGGTGCCTACCCAAAGATAGCCATCGGGAGTCTGGGCGAAGGCTTGTACCGTTTCCTCGGGCAGACCATCCTGCGATTGCCATGAGCGAATGGTGAAGTTCCACTCCTCGCTGTCGGCGGCGATCGGCCCAACCGGAGCGCGCTGCCCTTGCATAGCTGGGCTGGCGAAGGCGAATGCCGCGAACACTCCGATAAGGCGCCTCCTCCACACTAGCCAAGGGGCGCCTCGAATTACTTGCCGATGGGCGGACCGGCGAATCGGATGGAATGTGATGTTCAGGCGGAATCCTCCAGGCGCCAGCTTATTCCTACACAGCGCGCGCCGGCTCGTCAGTGATGTTTGCACCCTGGTGAGAATGTTGCGGCGCCCCGCCCATCAAGAGACTCATCTCAAGCGAGTGAAGAAATAAATTCTCACAATCCTACTTTCTGCCGATTCGGACTTGCGCAAGCCGCGCCTATAGTTAACTCGCGATCGGACAAGGTGCTTCCGGGCGAGTCTACAGTACCGATGGAATTGCAGCAAACTTGAATCGCGCTTGAACCAGAGCGGAGGAGAGAGCATTTTTCGCTTGCATGAAAACGATTCCGCATTCGCGTTGCTTGCAGAGGTTGGAATCGTCGATCGAATTCTGGTGAATGATCAATATGAAAACGCGGCTTTCCGCCATTACTCTAACCGCCTTTTTTAGTTTGGCCTCGATCCTCACGGCCCAACAGGTGGTTCCGTCCTTCTTCATTGACGCGTCCACTCCCGTACCTGCTCCGGAGACAGGGTTTCTGCACATGGGAGGTATTTCGCCTTCAGGACACCGCATATCCGTGGACAGCCGCAGCCTTTCGCTCGATGGAAAGCGCTGGCTGCCGGTGATGGGAGAATTCCATTTCACGCGCTATCCTGCAAAATATTGGCGAGAAGAACTGCTGAAGATGAAAGCCGGCGGGGTGCAGGTCGTGTCCACCTACATCTTCTGGATTCACCACGAAGAGATCGAGGGCCAATTTGACTGGACGGGCCAGCGCGACTTGCGCCATTTCGTTGAGCTATGCAATGAGAGTGGACTGTACGTCTATCTGCGAGTTGGCCCATGGGATCACGGCGAAGTTCGCAACGGCGGCTTTCCTGACTGGCTGATCAACAAGAAGATTCCTCTCCGCCGCAACAACCCTGAGTATCTAAAATATGTGGGCCGGTTCTACGACCAGATCGGCAGCCAGGTGAAGGGACTGTTGTGGCAGGATGGCGGACCTATAGTTGGTGTGCAACTTGAGAACGAATACAGCGAGACAGGACCCGGCGCAGGTGCTGCACATCTGGCCGAGCTGAAGAGGATGGCAATTGCCGCGGGAATCGATCCGCCGCTGTTTTCCGTCACAGGTTGGCCAGGGCACGATTATCCGGTGCATGAAGTGATCCCTGTCTCGGGCGCCTATCCTGACGACTTCTGGACGAGCCTCACGACCGACTCTCCGCCGAACCCGGTGTATCTTTTTTCCGCAGACCGCGCGCGGGGAGATATGGGCGATATGGCTCTGGGCGATCCGGCCGGCAAGATCGACCTGCGCCATTATCCGTACTTTGCTGCCGAGCAAGGTGGAGGGATGGAGACCTCGTATCATCGCAGACCGCTGCTCAGGCCAGACGATATCGCAGCACTGACTCTGACTGCCCTCGGGTCAGGTGTCAATTTCTATGGGTATTACATGTTTCAGGGTGGCGCAAACCCGGCCGGTAAACTAACTACACTTCAAGAGTCGATCGCAACCGGTTATCCCAATGACTTACCCGCAGCCTCTTATGACTTCCAGGCGCCACTGGGTGAGTATGGGCAGGAACGGGAGTCGTTTCGCAAAGTGAAGAGCCTGCATCTTTTTCTGCAGTCGTTCGGGTCGGATCTTGCGGCGATGACCCCTTACGCGGCAGACAAACGGCCGGCGAGTGCGGCCGACTCGAGTCTCGCGCGCGTGATGCTGCGCGCTGACGGCGATCACGGATTTCTGTTTGTGAACAACTATGTTCGCAATCTCGATATGCCGCAGCGACCGGCATTCCAGGTTCGGATTAAGCTTCCGTCTCGAACCGTCGCGCTGCCGCGTACACCGATCGAGGTTCCCGGTAACAGCCATTTTATCTGGCCGCTCAATCTTGACCTCGGAGCGGGAACGCTCGCGTACAGCACCGCGCAGTTGCTTACCCGTCTCGACAATTCCACGGAGACGACGTACTTCTTCTTCGCACCGCGTGGGTTGCGTTCGGAGTTTGCGTTTGACGCAGGTAGCATTACCTCCGTTGAAACAAACAGCGGCTCAGTTACTCATTCAGATGGGATCATCCTGGCCGAGAATGTGCAGCCCGGCAGAGAAACTGCGCTCGAAGTGATAGGCAAGAATGGGCTCAGGGTGAGGATTCTTCTCGTGTCCGAAGCCCAGGCGGAGCAGTTCTGGCGAGTCTCGCCGGGAGAACAAAGCGGAGTGCAGGATTTGGTGCTTCTCTCTCCTGCCGATGCCTTTGCTGCTGATGATGGTGTACATCTCCGTTCGGTTGATCCATCGCGTATCTCAGCTCAGATCTACTTGCCGAATGGCGAGAAGGACAATCTTCATTCGCTTTGGCGCGAACAGACATTTGATGTTGAACCACGGAAGATCGAGTTCGACTGGAGGAGCAGCCGCGAAGCCACTTCCCGACCGCCAATCCGCATGGACGCACATGTCGATGGGCGCAAGGGCCCCATGCCTTTGGCGCCGGACGGTGCGGACTTCGCTGGCGCAGCGAAATGGACCCTGCAGATTCCCTCGCAACCAATGACTGGGATGAGTGATATTTACTTGCGCATTCGCTATGCCGGCGATGTGGCCAGGCTTTCGCTGGACGGACGGCTGCTGGATGACGACTTCTACAACGGACGCACTTGGGAGATTGGGCTCAAGCGCTTCTTGCCGGAGAGTTTCAACAAGAACTTCGAGGTAAGCGTTCTGCCATTGCCGCGGAAGGCGCCCATCTATCTGGATGCTCGCGCCTGGGCGCCGATAAACGCAGATGGGCAGACCGGCAAGGTTCTGAATGTGGAGCTGCTTCCGGAGTATGAAGTTGTGCTGAAACCGTCGAAGCCTTGAGGGCCGGCAGAGCCCGTGTGCCTTGTTGATGGTTCTGATCCACAGACGTGCGGCCAACTGCACAATCGCTACGCTACAATTCGAGCGAAGTCGGCGGGTTGACGATTGTGATTTGGAAATGGGCGACGCAAATGGCTCCCGGATGGAAGTCGACACACGCGGAATCAATTGTGCGTCGATCGTCCCGACAAGCATTGAGGATCACTGAATACAACGGCCACACCATTGTCTACGCATCGGTTGCGCTGTCGGTTGCGCTTTCATCTTTTGCTCAGGCTCCCCACGGCGCAATCCGATTTAAGGACATCAGCCGCGAAGCGGGAGTGACAACTGTACCCCACTCCTCACCCGACAGACGCTACCTTGTGGAGATGATGGGAGGAGGTGTTGCGCTGTTCGATTGCGACAACGACGGCATGCTCGACATCCTCACAGTGAATGATTCGAGCGTGGACCAATATCTCAAAGGCGGAGAGCTGATGGTAACTCTCTATCATCAGGATTCACCGCTGCACTTTTCAGATACCACGATTCAAGCCGGCCTGAGTACGAAAGGCTGGGGTATGGGTGTTGCCATTGGCGACTTCGACAACGACGGTCTTCCGGATATTTATGTAACGGGCTATGGACACAATGTGCTCTATCACAACCTGGGCGGATGCAAGTTTGAAGATGTAACCGAGAAGGCGCACGTGGGCGGTGGCGGATTCAGCGCCGCGGCGGCGTGGGCCGACTATGACCGCGACGGTCATCTGGATCTATTTGTGTCTCGATATGTGAACTCGGACCTGCACCATCTTCCTCAAGCGGGTATGCGGGGATTTGATTACCAGGGATTGCAAATGGAAGTGCCGCAACTGGACGGACAGACTGATATTTTGTTTCGCAATCGTGGCGATGGGAGCTTTGAAGACGTGTCACGCAAGGCAGGCGTGGACAATGCAGAGAAGCGCCTGGGCATGGGAGTCGTGTGGGGCGACTACGACAATGATGGTTGGCCCGATTTGTTTGTCACGAATGACATGGGTCCCAATTATCTGTTTCACAACCGGCACGACGGAACTTTTGACGATGTCGGATTGTGGTCGGGAACAGCAGTGGATGAACAAGGAAAGTCCCTGAGCAACATGGCAGCGGACTTTGGCGACATTTACCATGACGGTAACCTCGCCTTACTGGTCACCCGGTACATGCATCAGCCAATGAGCCTCTATCGAAATCTGAAGTCGCAGGGCTTTGCCGATGTTACGGGGCCATCGCGTCTGACGCACGGTTCTGATGCATTTGTGCGCTGGGGAAGCGGCTTTGCGGATTTCGATAACGATGGATGGCCCGATATATTTGTGGCCAACGGCAACTTCAGCCCGCTGACCGATGCGCTGCCGCACGAACCGCGTTATCGAGAGCCGCTGCAGTTGTTTCGCGACAACGGAGACGGCACCTTCACCGATGTTTCCGATCGGTCGGGGTTAAACGACGGGCCGCAGCAGTCGCGTCGCGGAACAGCCTTCGGGGATATCAATAACGATGGAAATATCGATGTGGTGGTCTACAATGCAGGCGGCCCGCCTTCCGTTTACCTGAACGAAACCAGGAACGCGAATCATCGCGTTTTGTTTCGGCTGGTGGGCACGAGGAGCAACAATGGCGGGATCGGCGCGAGGGTCACGGTGTCGACGGCGTCAATGGAGCAGACGGATGAAGTTCGAGGCGGGGGAAGCTATCTGTCGAGCAACGATCAGCGGCTGCATTTTGGGCTGGGCAGTGAGCGGCTCATCAAGAGCGTGACCATTCTTTGGCCGAGCGGACTTAGAGAACAATTGAACGACATTCCGGCCGATGCGATTTACTCGCTGGTTGAAGGCCAGGGAATCAAAGGGACCATCAAGCTTCCAGAGCCCGGTAAGTGAACGTACAGATATTTATTGAGGATTTGGTTGGGCCGCTGCGATTGCTTGTGCAAGGCGTCGAGCCTCGGCACTGCTGGGGTCTATCTCCAACGCGTGCGCCGCCGCTTGCTTTGCATCTTGCCACCTGCTTTCGTCAGCCAGCGTTGCCGCGAGATTGATCCATGCGACCAAATACGAGGGAGACGCTTGGACAGCAGCTCGATAGCAGCTTTCGGCCTGTGCAAGGTCGCCAGCCTTTCCGCTCAGATAGCCAAGCTGGTTTTGGGCCTCGGCTAGATTCGGGTTCAGTTCAATCGCACGCTGGAGTTCGGCCTTTTCATTGACAAGGTCATTTGTTTTGTCGAGAGCCCTTGATAGTTTGTAGGCCACGCGCGCCTCGCTCGGATCGTCGGCAAGAGCCTCACGATAGAGCGCGATAGCTTGCGGCGCATCGCCTGCCGCCAATGCCCGATCTCCCAGTTCGATTTTGCCAACGGCGAGCGCCTGATCGGCCTCGGCCTTTCTCATCGCCTGATAAGTTTGCATCTTTTCCTGCGCCTGCACAGTATCACCGAGGCTCTGCAATACCTTGGCCAATTCGTATTGCACTGCAGGCTCCTTATCGCCCAAGTCGATTGCTTCTTCCAGTTGCGCCTTTGCGCCCGGAAAGTCTTTGAGGCTGAAAAGTATGTTGGCGAGCGTAGTGTGCGATTGAAAGTAATCGGGCTTAAGAGCCACGGACTGCTCAAGATGTGAGCGCGCCTGCGCTAGGTCTCCATCGCGCATTTCCATTTGCGCATTCAGATAGAGCACCTCCCAATTTCGAGGTGCGGCCGACATTAGCTTCTGCCCAAGCTGCTGCGCTTTCTCTGAATGGCGTGAGACCAGTACTCGCAAGTATAGAACCTGTGTATCGAAGTCGCCTGGATGCCGGTCGAGCGCAGCGGACAGAACGTTTTCTGCTTCCTCCGGCCTTTCAAGCAGCATGAAAACGACGGCCAGTTCGTTCGCCAGCGAGAGAGGATCCGGTGCAGCACCCAACCCGTCACGAAGCACCTTCATTGCTTCGTGGAGTTGCAGCGTTTTAGCATACGCCATTCCCAGGTTGAGGCTCTGTTGCGTTGTTCGCTGGGCCTGATGGGCGGGCTGTTCAAGCAGGGCAATGGTCCCTGTGTAGTCCTTGTCGCTGAGCAGATCGCTGGAGAGCCCGTCCAGCGCGGCAGCCGAGTTAGGATCGATAGCCAACGCGATTCGCCATTCCCGTTCTGCATCCGCAGTTCGACTTACTCGATCGAAAGCGGAGCCGAGCACAAGATGAGGTCGCGCATCCACCGGATTGAGGTCTGCTGCCCTCCGCAGTGGTGCGAGAGAGGCCTGGATATCGCCGGCGGAGTAGAGGCTGAGCCCCCACATGTAGTTGAGGAAGCCCGAATCAGGCTGAAGCTTGACTGCGCCAGCAAACGCCTGCGCCGCGCACTGGAATTGCTTACGATCACCAAACCATTTTCCGAGATCGGCAAAGGTGTCTACAGTGGGCTTGCTCTCGAGCCGCGTCTTGATCGAAGGCGGTGCGGTGCAAGAAGCATGTGCGAGGATTCCCGGCAACAGGCAGAGCAGAATGCCCAGCGCGGCTAGCGGTGCCAGAGTACGGCACATCGTAAGTGGGCGATCGAGCATGGGCTTCAATGAGTATCGCTTTCGCGGCGTCCGAAGAGCGGGTAGATTACCGTTGGTTTTCCGCTGCAGATGGTACATGAGCCGATTCTCAAACTCTGAAAACTCTCAACAAGGCTGAAGAAGCGCAGAGACGCCTGTAGCACGTTGCAGTGTACAACCAATGGTGCCGGCATGTGTGCACCGGGAGAAGACGTATGGATTGGTTCGAGGGCAGCAGCCTGAATTTTCGGAGACGCGGCTGTCAGCCAACGACGGCAAAGGATGGACCTCGAAAGATGACCGGGAAGGATGATCACCCGGAATGCTGAACGAAGTCCGGAATGGCGGACATTGCGTAACTCTAACAAATGGATGGATATATGC
>JBAWCO010000390.1:0-13099 GCA_049590315.1 Occallatibacter sp.
CGATAAAACGGCTCTGATTCTGAGACAATTGAGCGCCGAACATGCCGAAATCAAGACCGCGCGGCACGAAAGAAATCACGGAAAGACAGAAGCGCTGAAGACAGGATTTCAACTGACGCGCGGCGAGATTGTGATGGTGCAGGATGCCGATCTCGAGTACGATCCGCAAGAAATACCGGAAGTGATTGCGCCGATACTGAATGGGCACGCGGACGTTGTGTTCGGTTCGCGGTTTCTGGTCAGGAAGGCGACGCGGGTTTTGTACTTCTATCACTTTCTTGGTAACAAGCTGCTGACCTTCTTGTCGAACCTGGCGACTAACATCAATCTTACCGATGTGGAGACGTGTTACAAGGCATTCCGTGGCGATATCATCCGGCAGATGAAGATCAACTCCAGCGGGTTTGGCTTTGAGATTGAAGTGACCGCCAAGGTTGCCAAGTTAAAGTGCGCCATCTATGAGACGCCCATCAGTTACTACGGCCGCACTTATGAAGAAGGCAAGAAGATTACTGCATGGGACGGTGTTGCAGCGGCGTATTACATCATTCGCTACAACCTGCTGTGCAGCCTGAAGGGCAGTTATATGCAGATTCCGCAGTTGGGCAGCAGGACGGCAGCGAATAGTGAGTCGCCGAAGGAATCCGCGTAGACCCCACGGTGGGCGGGGTCTTGCGGGCTCAGACCTGTTCGATTTGCTGATAGAGCATGCTGTTGCGGAAACCGAGCAGGACCACCAGGGTCCAGATGCCGATGGCGGTTCCAAAGGGGAACTTGATCAGGCTGAGAATGGCCACGACAATGGCGAAGATTCTGGCCCAGCGAGTGCGCTCCAGCAGTCCCCATGCGGCAACCAAGGCCAGGCCGGCGCGTACCAGGATGCCTACCCAGACCAAGTGAAACAGTGCCGGTCCGAACCATTCGAGGCCAGGACCGTTGGCCCAGGGGCCGCGGCTCCAGCCGCCGAAGTGATTCGAGAAGAATGCGTGGGCGAAGGCGAGCCCGGCAAACCCTGCCAGCACTGAGTAGCCTGCATAGATGAACCAGACGATGCTGAGGGCCTTGATTTTTCCGGCGTAGCCTTCGACCTGAAACTGGAGGTCGGGCACCGGGGGAACCACTGGAGCGGCAGGGCGACCGCACTGGGGGCAGACCGGTTGCCCTGGAAGTAAAGCATGACCACATCCGCTGCAAAACATGGCGCCCTCCTTAAAAAATGAGCGTTCTGAGATTATTACGCAGGAACGGGGCCGGGGGTTCCACCAGAACGGGACACCGTTGGCGAATAAGCACTACCTCACCGAGATTACCCAGAGTGGAATTCTTCAGACATTCCAGCTAAATCTAAAGATCGCCGGTAAACCTCGGAACTCAGACTGGCGTTGCAGAAGAGCATGTCGATGTGTGAGTTAGCAATGATGTGGGGTACAGAAGTTCAGAATCGGGTCGCTGCAGACCGATTGGGCGTGAAAGCCGGGCGGGCTCCCGCCAGTAGACTCCTCACAAATAGAATCGACCAAGTGGTTCGCACGACGGTCGCGAGTTTCTCCATCAGGCCGGCGGGGCCACCGAGATGACTAGCCATCCCGAACCCAAACAACAACGCCATCATCGCAATTGCCGTGAGGATACTGTATGCGGTCCAGCCGCGCCAGCGCGGATCGCCTCGAAAGCGCCACGCAAAGAGAAAGAGAACGCACAGCGCGGCATTGAAGGCGACAAGATCGCAGGCCAAATGCGGTGCAGATCGGATGAAGATGGCATCGCCGATTACACCAAGGCCGTCAAGGAACTGGACCGAGGGAATCAGCATTGCGCCAAAACCCTCTTGCATCTCTCGGCGCAGGCCCAGTGCGAACACGCAAAGCAGAGAACCAAAGACGAAGAAGTTGATCTGCTGCGCCAATTTTAAGGGTGTTGACTCGAGCGCGCTAATGGTGTCGTGGAGAGAGTCGTAGCCGGGCACCAGGAAGCCAAGAACGACAAAGGTCGCTATAAACAGGATTCCACTGCAGCCTGCAAGCAGCATCACGGTCGTGGTGCGTGTGTAGATTTTCGGACGATCATGATCCATCGTCATAGTTACCTATATCGAATACACAGTGTAATTCAAAACTACCGTTATCTTTAACGTTTGCAAATGCCTCCATTGGTTCAGGTTTCAGCATCTGTCTATCAAATCCAAAGAGGCTTCTCCGCGGAAAATTGGAGTTGCTGCAACTTGCGGAAGCACCTTGGGGAATTCGCCAACAGCCATCAGAAGAGGGGATCAGGGATCAAGCACCAGAGCCACGCGCTAGCGGCTGGCGGCCTGGACGTGCTTTTCCCAGCGCTCTTCGTGTCGGTCGTCGCGGAAGACGAGGACAGTGACGCGGCCCTGCGGGTCATGTTCGAAAGTAAGACGGGGAATGCTGGAGCCGTTGGGATAAAAGAATACGTTCGGCGATTCCGCGGCCATTTCGTTGATCTCGCCGAGGCGGGTTTTCTCGAAAAGCTGATCGCCCTGGCGGAAGATGGTG
This sequence comes from Occallatibacter sp., assembly GCA_049590315.1. Lineage (GTDB taxonomy): Bacteria > Acidobacteriota > Terriglobia > Terriglobales > Acidobacteriaceae > Telmatobacter. The sequence goes on from JBAWCO010000390.1 coordinate 2,520, forward strand.
ATCTCGGGCCGACCACTGCGGTCGCGGTATTCACCGATCAGTGCATCGAGCGTGGCGACGGGCAATCTGATTGCGGGCGGGTGGAGCGGGATGAGGAGGCGCTCAGAGAACGGCGGTGGCTCCACGGCAGGCTTTGCCTCGATGTGGTGGGCGAGCAGCCATCGGGGCAGCTCCGGCTCGTTATAGGCGCGCGTCCAGGAGTCATGTCTGAGTCCCTGGTAAAGCCAGAGGCGGACTCGGCCGCCGGCGGCTTTGAAGGCCTCGAACATGAGCTCGCTTTCACGCGGGGTGACCACATTGTCGTCGGTGCCGTGGAAGAGCCATACCGAGGTTCGGCCGAGGGCGTGGGCGTATTCGGCAGGCAGGGTTGAGGCTTCCTGCCAGCGCTCAGGAGCATAGCTCCAGAAGACGCCGCTGGAGACGATGGCCAGGGCGGCCCAGCGATGGGGATAAAGGCGCGCCAGCTCCCATGCGCCGTAGCCGCCGAGCGAGAGGCCAGTGAGATAGGTGCGGTCGGCGTCGGCGTGGAACTCGGCTGTCTCCTGGTCGAGAGCCGCCGTGGCCATGGCGAGGCCATCAGGATCGGTCCAGTAGCTGTTCTGGGGACATTGAGGCATGACGATGATGAAGGGCCAGCGCTCAGGGTGGTCGCGCACCTCCTGGGGAAGGCCGATCTGGGTCTGCCACATGCCCTCAGAACCGCGCTCGCCGCGGCCATGGAGAAAGAGAATAATGGGCCATTGCTTGTGGTCGTCGCGGCGCCACTCTTCAGGGAGATAGACTTGGAAACGATAGGTAACTCCGTGCAGCTCGAGCTTTCGATTCAGGAAGCCCGTCTCCTGCAGCGGCTCGGGGTGAACCGGGTGCTCCTTTGCCGCATTGGCGCGCACTAAAGCAGGCGCCAGCAGAGCGGCAAGCGAGAGGCAAACAACCGGAAATCGAGCAGCGAGCAGCATCTGTGAGTCTCAGATCGATTCTAGCTTGCGTTTGGGTGAAGGTTAAGCCATTTAGTTTGCGTCTATTGTGTTACTTTTTGATTCCCTTGAGGGATTTCTTACGCTTTGGGTGGAAGAATTAGAGTTAAATGCAGACCCTTCTCATGACGACACTCGAACCCGGAGACACGCTGGACCACTACCGATTGGATGCGACGGTTGCGCGCAGCGGGATGTCCATGCTCTACCGGGCGACGGATCTGCTTGACGGCAAGCAGGTGGCCCTCAAGGTTCCCCATGCGGAGATGGAAGCCAACCCGACCCTGGTGGAGCGGTTCAAGCGCGAACAGGAGATTGGGCAGGAGCTGGACCATCCCGGGGTGGTGAAGACTTATGACGGGGAAAAACGCAGCCGGCTCTACATGGTGATTGAGTGGGTTGAGGGCAAGCTGTTGCGGAACCTGCTGAATGAGGAAGGGAAACTGCCCATTGAGCGGGCGGTGAACTTTGCTCTGCAGATTTGCGACGCGCTGGACACGATGCATAAGCACGGCGTGGTGCACAGGGACCTGAAACCGGAAAACGTGATGGTGGACGACAATGACCGGATCAAGCTGATCGACTTCGGGATTGCGATGAAAGAGGACGCGCGACGGCTTACTTTCGTGGATATGTCGGCGATGCTGGGGACGCCCGACTATATCTCGCCGGAACAGGTGAAGGGACAGCGCGGCGACCAGCGGAGCGATATCTACTCTTTGGGGATCATGCTGTATGAAATGCTGACCGAAGAAGTCCCGTACATTGGGCCGAACCCGCTAGCGGTGATGAATGAGCGCGTTCTGAACGATCCGAAGCCGGCTCGGAAGCTGCGGCCGGAGATTTCACCGGAGCTGCAGGAGATTCTGAACCGGGCACTGGCGCGGGAGCCACGGAACCGGTATCAGACTGCCAGCGAGATGGCGTGGGAACTGGAACATCAGGAGCTGGTGGGCGTGGATGACGACGCGCGGCCGTCACTGAAGATTCGGTTCTCCCTGAACAAGCGGAAGGCAATGATCTACGCGGTGCTGGCGCTGGTGCCTGTGGTGCTGTTTGTGGTGATGCTGGTGCTGGCAAAGCGGTGAGTCGGCGGGTGTGCCTCTGAAATCTCCAATAGAACCTTACGTAGCGAAATGCCAAAACCAGCGCAGGCGAATCAGGTCATAGATTGAATTGCGGCGTTGGCCCAATCTCGTGCCTCGGCACAGCGCCACATGAGCTGATCGACGCGCAGATCGTAAGTCTTTACGAGCGCATCGTGGGTTGCCCAGTCCCGGCGATCCTGACACAGCAACAAATTGAGAAGTACTCCTTCCGGGCTTTCTCCACCCAGCAACGCGTCGCGAGCCCCCTCGCGCAGCGGCAGCAAGGGCACCAGATTCTCGGGGGTCATGCGCAGCATAGCCGGAAACATGCTGACCATCCCGATCAGGTATTGTTCGCTGGGTGGGAGCCCCAGGAGCTCTGCCCCCAATTCGCAGAAACGGCCTCGCTCGAAGGCCATTCGAAGGAGCTCTGGCGGTTGGCCGCTGTCAAAGTCGGTAGCGATGGCCAGCATGGCCAGACGTCGCGACCTCTCTTCTCCCATCAGCATAAGTGCCGAATGGATCGAGGTGATCTCCTGGCGCATGGTGAAGGCAGGGGAATTGACCAGCCGCAGCAGACTGTAGGTCAGGGATGCGTCGCCCATGATCAGATGGCTTAATTTATCCAGATCGACGGGGTCGTGTTGCAGCGCCTCCAATATCTGGATGTGGAGCATACGGTTGGCTGGAATCTGATGGTCTCGAACCGGCTCGGGACGACAGAAATAGTGTCCCTGAAAGAGCTTGAAGCCGGCCCCCCAGACCTCTCTGTACTCTTCCTGCGATTCCACATTTTTAGCAATCGGGCAGGCTGTAACGCCCTCCAGAAAGGCACGCAGAAACCGTCGCTCTTTGGAGGCGACTGTGGCGATATCCACCATCACGTAGTCGGCCATTTCCAAAAGTGCCAGGGCTCCCTTTTTCCCGGTGAAGTCGCCCAGGGCCAGACGGAAACCAAGCTTTTTCAACTTTGAGCAGGCGTCAAGCTGACTCGGAGAGGGTCTGGAGTCTTCAAGGATTTCCACGACCGTCAAGTCGGGCGGCAATTTCCAAATCCACTCTTCAGTCAGAGCCTCTGCAGTGCATTGCACAAACGCCGGTTTTCCGGATGTCAATTCTTCTATCCCGAAAACCATCGCGTTGCTAAACACAGCGTGAGTGGCCAGTTCGTTCTTCCAACCGACGCTCAGTTGCTGCCCATCCCAGAAGAGCAGTTCGTAGGCCTGCACGTTGCACATCGGATCAAGGATTGGTAGGCGCACCACATAGTGAGCTTCCCCGTCCTTTCCCTGGAGGGACTTCTGCGCCATATCGTGCAGAGAACTGTTGGGTTTTGGCCCTGGTGATTTTGCAGCCATGGAAGTTGCCCTTTAGATGTCGTCGATGCCTTCGATTATAGACGTGATCGCAGATTCGAAAATCGGACAGCCTCGTCTTCGACAATGCCGGATCGCGCTCCGAGGCACCGCCCTGTTCTGGAACACCGCGAATCTATTTTTCACCTTTTATGGGCTGGAGTCATGTAACGGTCGGCACAGGTCTGTTGCTATGGAGCATGAGTCTTGAGTCGCCCAGGGGACAGCCGCAAGTCGACGAGACCCTCCGGTGGACAGGTGGGCATAAGACGGACTGAAACACGAATGCCGAAGGCGGCGTGCGCCTTCGGCATTCTGCAGTGTATTTTCGGATTTAGCCCATGAAGCCCAGATACGGACTGGAGCCGAAGTTGTGGAAGTTTGGAAATACCTGCCGCACCTGGCCGTCGGATAGTCCAAACCAACGGGCGAGGGTTCCCGCGTATTGGTCTACCGAGGTGGTGGGAATTAACCTGCCTTGACCCACGTCGTTGGCCTGGTTCACGCCGACCACCGGGTACTGACCGTACATGTCCTGTCCCTGGACCGCGCCACCGACGACGAAGTGATGGCTTCCCCATCCGTGATCCGTGCCGTTGCTGTTGCTGGTCAAAGTGCGGCCAAAGTCAGAAGCCGTGAACGTGGTTACCTGGTTGCCCAGGCCGGCCGTTACCATCAATCCGTCGAAGTATTCAAGCGCCCCGCCAAGTTGACCCAGGAGTTGCGCAATCTGTATGGCCTGGTTGTTGTGCGTATCGAAACTGCCAATTTGCACATAGAATATCTGCCGGGTCACGCCGAGGTTGCCGGCTCCGCCGATGATCCTCGCAACCGTCTGCAACGAGACTGCGAGTTGGTTGTCGGCGAGCTTGTTCGTCTGCGGGTCGAGATACTGCGGTGGATTCGGAATTCCTCCCACGCCGGCCGGAAGCATCGCACTTGCCAGGGTTTTCTGCGCTGCGATGGAGCGGTTGACGACGACTCCATACTCCTTGGCGAAGAGATTGGATTCTTCGTTGGTCAGAATGGAAGCGAGTGGGTTGGCCGCGGCGGGCAATCCGAATGGAGGCTGCGCCAATCCGTAGATCGGAATCGGGCCTGCCGAGGTGACATTCAGTTGATACGATGTTTGGCCGGAGAGGAACAGAGCGATGCCCGCCGTTGAAATGCAGGTGAACGCAGTGTTCGAATTCAGGTTCATGCTCTCGATGAGATCCGCAACCGAGCCACCCCATCCAACATGCTCGGCGCTGCCGCCGTTGGATGCAATGGCTTGCCATGCCGCCGATTGATCGAAGTGCGAGAACAGAGAAGCAGGCAGGGGAACGGAGTTGGCATTTACCTGGGCTTTGGTTGCGGGCGCAATCAATGTGCCGGTATTGGCAACGATTGCGGCGCGGCCGGCGTTGAACAGATTCTGAACTCCTCCCAAGGCGGGGTTAAGAGCGAAGGTGCGGCCGCTCTGCGGAGTCTTCAGCGTAATCGGAAGCAGATTGGACATGGGATAGGCGAGTCCCGGGGCTCCTGCCCGTGCCGTTGTGAAAGCGCTGAAGGAGTCAGTGTCTGTGGCGATGACGGCGCCGTGCCCATCGTTGCCCCCCTGCAGAAAGACGCAGACCAGCGCTTTGTAGCCGGATGTGCCTGTTCCCTGCGCCATCGCAGCCAAAGAGTTAAGTTCCACGAGAAAGGGAGTCGCGTAGAGGCCTGCCATTGAGGCCATCGAAGCCGTTCTCAGAAAATGCCGCCGGGACCGCTCTAACTTGTTCATCATGGGCTCCCTAAAACTGTGCACTGAAGGATGGCGATGCCATCGTCAGGTAAATTGCCGTCTGTACACGGTTCGCAAGTGCGGCGTTGATTGCGGTTTGATTGCCGGTTGGTATCGGAATCGCATTGATTGCGCCCAGAATCTGGCCGTAGAGTGTGCTGTCCATTTCGCCGGCCATCAATAGCAGGTTGATGCGATCCAGCAGTGCATTGGGTGTTGACGCCAGGGCCATTTCCGTTTCATAGCTCGAGAACATGTCAGGACCGCCGGTTGCATTGCTGCCGATGGCGTCCTGCATGTAGTTGATGTAGCCCACGACCGTGGAAACGTTGGTCATTTGCATCTCAGGCGATTCGAGTCCGGCCGCTTCGATGGTCGTGCTGGGGGGAATATAGTTTGGGGCAAACCAATTGAAAACAGTTGGCGACCGGAGAGACATTTCGCCAAGTCCCCAGATTGGATCCTCGGTGCTGCCCTGGTCATAGGAACCTGTGCGCGACTGGGCCGTGAACGCGCGCGCCCACTCCGTATAGCGGAGTAGCGACTCGCGTACCTTTCCATATTGCGGATTGGCGAAGTCCGTGGCGGAGTTGCGCGCCTCCGTGTCAAGCAGGATTTCCGTGATGACTGCTTTCAGGTTTCCGCGCACGCCTGTGCCGTCGTTCTTGAACACCCCGGAGCAGCGGCTGATATATCCCGGACTTGGATTGCTGGTGACCAAGTGCTGGATCATCTGTTTGCAGAAGAAGGGCGGAAGGTTGGGGTGATTGAAAATCGTGTCGAGCGCGAACTTGAGATCGCCATCGGGGTCTGAGCTGCCAGAAGCCGGAATGGTGACGCCAAGAAATTGCTTTTGCACCGTCGAATGGTGACCGGGGAAACTCTGCATGGGCAGAAGTTCTTCGCCATATCCGGGACCGACATACAGGCAGCAGTTCCCCCAGGCAGTGTCAGAATTATTGCCGGGTATATTCCAACCGAAGCCTGTGAAGACCGCGGCCAGACCCAGTACGTCCGTGTTCGAGTAAGTCGGAAGGGGATTGCCCGTTGAATCCAACTGCACCGAGCCGTCGTCGTTCAGCTTGTAAAGGCCGACGGTAAAGAGCTGCATGATCTCTCGCGCATAATTTTCGTCCGGATCGGTGTTGGCATTTCCCTTGTCGTTCCCGAGCATGTTGAGGAACTGGCCCATCATGGGATTCAGGGTCACATCCTGCAGAAGCGTGCGGAAGTTTCCAAATGCGTCCGCGCCAAGAACGTCGTAGTAATTGGCCTCTCCGCGAGGCATGCTCTGGATGCTGAAATTTGGTTCGGTGGAGATAACCAGCAGCGAGGTCAGTGCATATTCGACACGCTGACGCAACTGATCGTTGCCGGCGATGCTTTGCTGCCAGAAAGTGTCCTGGACAAAGCTCTCGTCCTGCGGGTTCCCCTCAAAGAGCTTCGCGTTGCATGTGACATCTCCTGCCGCACAGGGTGGATTGTTGAGGATCACAGCTTGCTCGACAGCAGGCTCATGCAGTGTCTGCGGCATGGCGAACTGCTCATTGAGCCAGGGTTGAAAACCGATGAGGGAAAGGTGATGAATATCCGCGTCGGTGGCGCCGAAGGTTGCCTGCTCAAGGAACCGCGAGGCGTCTTGAGGCGTGACTACAGGTAGCGGCGGTGTACCGTTCACAAGCGCAATCAGGTCTGCGGATTTTGCCGGGCCGGGGCTGGGATTCAACACCTGCAAATCGAGATTGCCGGGTTCGTTCAGATCCAGGCTGGCGGTCAATTGAGTTCCGCTATTGAATGTCGTTGTTACAGGGGCTCCGTTCACCAGCACCTGCGCGCCATTGATGAAGCTTTGGCCGGTCAGTACAACACTGGTGGCCGGCGGTCCAACGTTGAAGTTCATCGGCGTTGCCGAGTTGAGAATCGGAATCGGGTTCAGCACAGAAATGTTTTGGCTGATGGATATCGCCGGATTGTCGGTGCTGGTGATGGTGAGCTGGACGACATTGGGATACGCTGGCACCGCAGTGGAGACCGGGATAGTCGGGGGCGCTGTGTAGGTAATGGAGCCGTCGGTATTCGAGACCGCCGTGCCCCACTGCGCATTGCCTCCGGGCACTCCGTTCACCTGCAACGTCACGCCGGTGTGGTTGGTTCCGTTAACCATCAGCCCGAAGCTCAACTGATTGCTCACGCGGACGTCTGAACCGTTATTGGGTTCCAGTGTGAGCACCACCTGGCCTGGGCCGACCAGCACCGGGACGGTGGCCGAGTTGGCCGAGCCGGGATTTGGATTGCTCACGAGCAGCGGATAGGTTCCGGGATTCGGCGCAGGAATGACCGCAATCAGCTCGGAACTCGAATTCATGGTGGTCAGAACCGGCGCACCGTTCCAGACAATCTGCGCGCCGTAGACAAACTGAGATCCAGTCACGACGACCTGGGCGGTTCCTTCCGGGAAGGTCGACGGCGTAACACCACCGATGATCGGAATCGGGTTCAAAACACCCACTGCCGCGGAGCCTTGAGGGTAGCTTGGATAGTCGGTGGCGACAGCCGTCACGTTGACGGTGTTGGGAACGGGGACAATCGCCGGAGCCGTGTACAGGCCCTTGTTATCGATTGTTCCGATCTCCGAATTGCCGCCGGGAATGCCGTTGACAGAGAAAGTCATCGGCGATCCGATATTGAGCGCAGGACTGGTGTATTGGATCTGTTGATTGACCCGGATGGTGGTGGGCCCTGAGATCAAGGCGAAAGTGTTTGGATTTGTGATGGAAAAACTGCCGCACCCTGTCAGGAGGATGGCAGCGCCGACCAACAATGCCACAGGCAACGCGAAATTGATCGCGCCAATACGTTCAGATATGGCTCGCACAAATGCTCCACGTTCGGGGACACCAAGGAACAAAAGAACTTCAAGAAGCGGCAATCAGGGTAAGTTTAAAGGGTTACTTTGGAGCAAGAGTAACCCGCCAGGGGGGAAATATCAAGAACCTTTTTTGTGAATTGTTCACGCACACAGGGAGGATTGGTCTGGGACTGGATGTATCAAATTGGGAAAATTACTCCTTAGAGCCAACACGATTGGGTCGAGCCTGTTCAGATTTTGGATGTTTCGAGAAGAGCATCGAGCGATCCCCGGCCGCGCGGGAATGCAGGAGGTCCACCGCTCCGGAGATTCCTGCGTAGTTATCTTCGTGCAGCCGGTAATCCGTGGGTAATGCGATTTTTCAGGCGGGAAGCCGCCGAAGGATTTTGCTGGCGCTGCGGAACCATGGGCGTTCGCGGCGGCGAAGGTAGCCAGGCATGGTGGGGCGCTTGTCCAGCACTTTCTGTGCCCACTGGCGGGCTTCGGCAGAGTGGCCTTGAGAAGCGAGCAGGTCTGCGAAGTTCAGATAGGTCTCAGACAAAGTGGAGGTGACGACGGTCTGGCGGAAGAGCGCCTCGGCCTTCTCCTTCTGTCCGGTCAGGGCGTACGCGTGGGCAAGCAATCCGGCGGCCCGGCGGAAATCGTAGTCTGGCTCCTTGAAAACCACTTTTTCCAGATCGGGCAGGGCGGCCGCGGCATCGCCCAACTGGAGAGCGCAGACGCCGCGGCGGTAGAAAGTGTCAAGCGTGTCGGCGCGGGCGGCAATCGCCTTGTTGAAGGCGTCCCGGGCAAGCTGAAGCTTGCCGTCGTCCATGTAGAGGTTGCCGAGTTCTTCGAAATTTCCGCCGGATGGGTTGTCACGTATCGCGATGACAAGCTGGTTGATGCGCTTGCGGCGGGGAAAGACCTTGAAGGACTCGCGCGCCAGGCCAACATCGGGCAAGGCCTCGACGAAAAGGTAGACGAGTGCGCCGATGGGGCCCAGAAAGACAATGATGTAGAGCCAATAAACGTTCGGTCGACGCCGGATAAAGTGGATCACGGCGCCCACCTGGAGCAGAAGGCTCCAAGGATAGAAAAGATGACTGAGAAATCCCATTAAGTGTCCTAGCGACAGATTACACCTTGCGCGATAAGGAAACTGTTCATGAAGAATGCTTTTCGCCGAATTGGGAGGAGAGTTTCTATAGGTGATTGGCCTGGGCGGAGTATCGGACGTGTTGAAACTCACCAAGTGCGGGGCCGGATCATGTTCTAATTTGTAGTAACGATTTTTAGGGGACAAACCCAATGGCTGCGGATTCACTTTTTCCCAATCGGCGCGACGATAGTCTTCAGGATTTGCTTCAAAGTTCGATCCAGGAGCGGTCTGGTCTAATTCGCGCCGTAGCGCGGCAGCCGATTCTGGACAAGCGAACCAAAGTTTATGGCTACGAGCTGCTGTTTTGGAACGGCATGGAAACAGTATTCGGCGCTGGCAGTGAGCTGGCCGTGAGAGCCATGCTCGGCAACGCGATTGTTGTTGGCGTGGAGCAGTTGGCCTCAGGGTTGCCTGCCTTTGTGCACTGTACTTCCGACTCGTTGAGCGAGGATTGGGTGCGGGGTCTTGATCCGGACCTGACCGTGCTGGAAGTTCGGGAAGAGCGCGAGCCGTCACAGGCACTGCTGGAATCGTGCGAGGCGCTGAAGGAGCTGGGATTTCAGCTCGCGCTGGACGACTTTACAGGAAAGGTAGTGGACGGGCCGCTGCTGGAATTGGCCGACTTTGTGAAGGTGGATATCTCCAAAGCCGACGCCAATGAGCGCAAGAGCCTGATCGGTCGCGCGAAGGCCAAATCTGCCCGTCCGATCGCGAAAAATGTTCACACGCAGGAAGACTACAAGAAAGTCTTCGCGGAAGGCTTCGAGCTTTTTCAGGGGTATTATTTCTGCCGTCCAAGGCTGGTGAGGGATCACAAGATCCCCTCAAATCACCTGGCGCAATTGGAGATTCTGAAGATTTTGCAGGACGACCCCGTCGATTTGGACCGGTTGAGCCAGTTGGTGATGAATGATGCCTCTCTGACCTACGGGCTGCTTCGCATGGTGAACTCACCCTTATTCGCAGTCCGCAACGACGTGACCTCAGTTCGTTCGGCGTTGTTGCTGCTGGGAGAAGATAGAACCCGCCGCATTGCCATGCTGGCCATTGCCAGCGAGTTCAACGCCGACCAGCCGGCAGAGCTTCTTCGGATGTCTTTTGAGCGAGGGCGCTTCTGCGAACTGGCCGCCGGGCTTCTGCAATTGAATCCGAGCGAGCAATACCTGATTGGCATGGTGAGCATGTTCCCGGCCATGCTGCGCATCTCGATGGACGACTTGGTGCGCATGCTGCCATTGCGGCTCAAGGCTTGCGAGGCACTGCTGGGAAAGAACAATCAAGAGGGCGTCCTGCTGGATTTTCTGACCTGTCAGGATCGCGGAGACTGGGCAGCCGGTGAGGCAATTCTCAGGGCGAACGAGCTCCCCTTCGACCAGATCATGTGG
>JBAWCO010000391.1:0-18236 GCA_049590315.1 Occallatibacter sp.
ATTTGGAACTGCACGTAATCGTCGAGCCGAACTGGCGCGAATCCAAGGCCTTTGTAGAATCGCTCGACTGGCGCAATCAGTTGGAGCGGCTAGCCGGCGATCAAATCACTGAGAAGCCTACGGAAGACGAGGAATAAATCCCACTGCGCAATGATCTTTTGCCGCAATTTGCACTCAATCCGCCCTACGCTCCCTTCACCGCTCCCCGCCCATTGCTCTTCACCCTGTACATGCGGGTGTCGGCGGTGCCAATGATCGCGTGGATGGTCTTGCCGTCCTCCGGAGCCGTTGCCAGCCCCACGCTCGCGCTCACACGCAGCTTGAGGCCGTTCTTCATCTGAAAACTAGTCTCTATAAGCGCGCCGTGAACCGTATTCACGTGATTCATCGCTGCCTCGGCCCCGGTCTCCGGCATCAGAATCACGAACTCGTCTCCCCCATACCGAAAGCACCAGTCATGCTTGCGGCTCAACTCTTTGAGTCGTTCTCCCGTGCTCGCCAGCAGTTCGCTGCCCACCAAATGGCCGTGCTCGTCGTTCACCAGTTTGAATCGGTCCAGATCAAGAAACGCCAGGCTCAGTGGAAGCCCGAGCCGTATGCTCCGCTCAAGCTCGCGGCCCAGAACGTCATAGAGTGAACGCACATTGTAGAGCCCGGTCGTATCGTCCGTAATGGTCAGCTGCTGAATCCGCGTCACATCGCGTGCATTCTCAATTGCAATCGCTGCGTGGTCGGCCAGAATGTGCAGGAATGCGATCGTGTAGTCGGTCATCTGATCGGCGCGAGGGTTGTAAATCTCGATCACGCCGTGAGTGCCTTTTCGCCCTCGCAGCGGCATGGCAATCACTGAGCGAACCCGCCGCTGCGTCACACCTTGTTCGTTGTATAGTCTCGGATCATCCATGGATTCCGGCACTATCAGTGTCTCGCCATGTTCAACCACCCATCCGGCTACACCTTCACCCACCTTCACGCGTAAATCGCTCAATGCCCCCTGTTCTCCACCGGCCGCAAGCGCGTAGTGCAGCTCCTGGCGGCCCTCGTCCAGCATCAGCAGAGTCCATAGCTCCGCCTCGATGATCCGCTCCATGTGTTCCAGAATGGTGCGCAGCACGGTGTCCAGATCGAAGCTCGATGTCAGCGAACGGGTCAAATCGTGGAAGACAAGCAAGTCTCGCAGAGGAATGCGGCCTTCCGTCTCGTGCTTCATCAAGGTACCCATAGGGTTAGAGCCTTCGAGCATTTTGTCACATCGGCTGGTAATTGCGATAGACAAACATCGGTCGCTCGAGAGCTGATCTGACAAGCGGCGGGATAGGTGCTCGTCGCGCTCCTCCGTGTTAGCCGCCGATATGAACCATCGATCGCGAGGGCTTCAGGAATCCCGCTTCGCCAATGTGATGACGAGCCTCCTTGCCTTTCACGGTGCTCACAATGTACGCGCGGAGTTCCTCTTCCGCAGCTCCCGCCCGCAATCGTCCATACAGGTCGTGCTCCACCTGGCTGAACAGGCACGTGCGAATCTTCCCGTCCGAAGTCAGCCGCACCCGGCTGCACGCGCCGCAGAAGGCCTGGCTCACCGGCGCAATAATCCCGATCTCGCCTACACCATCTTCAAAAGTATAGCGACGCGCCGTCTCGCCAGCTTCGCGTGCAGGCAAACTTCTCAGCGGGAGCACTCTGCCAATGCGTTCCACAATCTCCTTCAGTGGAACCACAATCTCCGGCGTCCATAGCCGCCCTTCCTCCAGCGGCATGAACTCGATGAACCGCACTACCACGTCTTCTTCGCGCGCGAATCGGGCAAAGCTCTCCACCTGGTCGTCGTTGAAGCCGCGCAGCAGTACGCAGTTGATCTTCAATGGTGTCAGTCCGGCCGCCCGCGCCGCGCGAACCCCTCTCAACACCGCCTCAAAGCTTCCAGGAACCCGGGTGATCCGCTCAAAAGTTGCTGCGTCCACCGCGTCCATGCTCACCGTTACCCGGTTCAGCCCGGCGGCCTTCAGCGGCGCTGCCAGTCCGTCCAGTAGATGGCCGTTGGTGGTTAGCGCCAGGTCCAGCGATTCGCCATCATGCGTCCGCAACCGCGCCAGCTCTTGAATCAGTTCTACCAGCCCCCGTCGCAGCAGAGGTTCCCCACCCGTCAAACGAACCTTGGAGATCCCCAGTCCCACAAACAGCTTGATCAGTAGCAGATACTCCTCAATGCTCAGTTCGGGATATTGCGCCCCCACTTCCCCGGTCCGGCAGTAAACGCACTTGTAATTGCAGCGGTCGGTAATCGAAACGCGCAGGTCATGAATCACACGTCCATGGCCATCCACGAGGCGAGTAGACGGTACAAGCGAAGCGGTCGGAAGCAGGGAAGCGGAGACCATCGGCATCCTTAAGGCTACACTGCCTCAGATGCGGATGGAAAGCATCTCGACTCGCCGTTGCCGTTCTGCTGTCAAATTTGCTCTCAGCCCCAATTGTTTTTATGGTCAATTCGCTCTTGACAAACCATAACCGTTTGGTTATGGTTTCTCTATGAAAGCCGGGACGGACGACTTTCTCGGAGCCCTCGTCGATCCTGCTCGTCGCGAGACCTCTGAGCGCTCCACCGCCGGCAGCATGTTGAATTACAAACCATTCCAAATGCCTGCAATGCAGAGCAAGAAGGAGAAACTATGCAAATCAAACTAACCAGCGTATTCGTCGACGATCAGGAAAAAGCCCTGAAGTTCTACACCGACGTTCTGGGTTTCCAAAAAAAACATGATTTCCCGGGCGGCGGGACGTATAGATGGCTCACAGTCGTCTCCCCCGAAGAGCCGGAAGGCGTGCAATTGGTCCTTGAAGCCAACGAGGGCTACAACCCGGCAGCCAAACCGTATCAGCAGCAGATTCACCAGAGTGGGATAGCGGCGGCAAATTTCTTCGTCGGAGACGTCCAAAAGGAGTACGACAGACTAAAACAACTCGGCGTAACGTTCACCAAGGAGCCAACTAAAACTACAGGATCGACCATTGCCGTGCTTGACGATACCTGCGGAAATCTCATTCAGATCACACACCTGGATTGGTAAATGGTCTGGTAAGCCGTCTGGCAACACGACCCGTGACTCAGGGGAGGGTTCGATGCAAGCCATAACCGACAATCTTTTCAGGGCCCTTGCCGACCCAACCCGTCGGGCGATCTTCGAGCACCTGGCACGTGATGGGGAACAGACCGTGCACGCCCTGACTCATCGCGCCGGTGTATCGCAACCGGCAGTCTCCAAGCACCTGACCGTGCTAAAGCGAGCGAAACTCGTACGGCATCGCCGTGAAGGACGCGAGACTCATTACAGCGCCCAACCGAAAGCTCTGGCCCCTCTGGTCGACTGGATGAACCAATATGATGCTTTCTGGCGCGATCGATTTGATCAACTCGAAAACCTACTGGAAAGGATGGACAAATGATCACTACCGCAACAACGCGGACTCTAGTCATAGAGCGGGAGATGCCGCATCCACAGGAAAAAATCTGGCGGGCCCTCACTGAAGGCAGGTTGATTGAGGAGTGGCTCATGAAAAATGACTTCCAGCCGGTCGTGGGCCACAGGTTCAAATTTCGCGCTACACCAGCGCAGAATTGGGACGGGATCATCGACGGTGAAGTCTTGGTGGTCGACCCGAAATCGCGGCTCTCCTATGGCTGGGGTACCTTGGGCTTGGAGACCATCGTCGCCTGGACGTTGACGCCGACAGAGGGCGGCACTCATCTCCGCATGGAGCAATCCGGTTTCCCATCGGAAGAAGGCGCCAACTACAAGGGCGCAAAATATGGCTGGACGAATTTCATCAACAAAATGGATCGCGTCGTTGGAGGGATGGAATGACCATGAGAGCAAAATCCATTGTTTATTGGACGATGACCGGACTCGTCGCGTTCTTTATCGGCGGCGGTGGTGCCTCGCAGATTTGGCAATATCAGGCCAACCCCCATGGCGTCGTGCCGCAGCTTGGCTACCCGATGTACTTCTTCGCCATCTTGGGCATCTGGAAAGTGCTCGGAGCCATTGCCATCCTTGTGCCGCGTTTTCCGCGAATCAAGGAATGGGCCTACGCCGGCATCTTCTTTGACCTCACAGGCGCAGCAGCGTCCTGTGCCGCGGTCGGCGGTTACGGCGCGTACGCCTTCCACGTCATCGCCCCCCTCATCATCACCGGCTTCACTGTGGCATCGTGGGCCCTTCGGCCGGATAGCCGTAAAATCGGCATTCTCTTACCAGCGACCAATGTGGAGCAGGTGTCAATAAGGGAGCAGCGAACACCGGCGATGAGCTCTTAGTCGTTTTGGCCAGTGAGGCAAGCCATGACTAAATGAAGTCACCGTGACTAAATATCGTCATGCTGGCTTCGTCACTTCCCATCCGTTTGATGCCACAAATCCAGCGCTTCGCCGCTAACTGATTGATGTCAGTGATGAACCGTCTTGGCGCCCACCATGCGCAATTTGGCACGGCGCTTGCGTTACAAGGTGCGGCGGCAAGACACGAGAAACGCAGTCAGCTTCTTCTCTTCCGTCAGTCTTCTTGATTTTGGAGGCGCACTGTGGAGATGTTCCGCCTGGACTATCTTTCTTGTCTTCTCACCGTCGTTGCAACCATCCTGGTCGGCCGGAAAAAGTGGACCGGACTCGTCGTCTCAGGCGTCAACAGCCTGATCGTATGCGTCATTGCTGTCCATACGTCTCAGTACGGATTCATCCCGGCAAACGTGTTTTGTATTTGCATCTACGCTGTCAATATGAAGTCATGGCTCAACAACGGAGAACAGTCACGCCCTAACCAGACCAATACGCTCGCGTAGTTGAGAACGCTGTGCCTGCGCACCATGTGTTAAAACTCGAACCCTGAAGGTAGCGAACGCGATCGAGCAGCAGGCTGCATGCCGGCTTCAGTGACGGGCACCCATCATCCACCACAGGATGAAGAATGTGAACGAGGCAGCGGTCAAGACGATCACGGCCATCCGAATCAAGCCGCGATCAATCATGCCCGAATCTCCAATTAGCGGGATTTTGGTCGTGTGCAGGCGGTCAGCTAGCTGCTCCGGAGTTTCGGTGGACGTTTCCGGCGCGTTGGAAGGCTTGAACAGAGAGCGGTAGCCGCCAGGCGGGCGCAATGTCACGGTGCGCAGGGAAGTCTTGAGGACTGAGAAATATCCGGCCGACGCGACGTTGAAATCCCGGCGATTCTTGGAACGAAGAGGTCTCATTGCACACCCCTTTGATGACCGGTTGCAGGGTTCATCCGCGCTTTCCGCGTTAGAATTCTGCAACAAATCCGAACAATGGAATTAGAGCACCGTGCAACGGATGCGTAAAGTGGGATTACGCATCCGTGCGAAGGTTGCGCGTCGGCGCGGGCGCAACGTACATTTAGCTGCAGGAGCAGAGACCATGGCGCGATCCGCCATCCTATTATCAGAGGAACCAGAGAATTTGGAATCGCCGGCCATGACAACCAGTAAAGCTAATCCCAAGGTTGATGTCTTTATCGCCAGCGCAAAAAAGTGGCCTGAAGAGTTGAAGAAGCTGAGAGCGATCCTTCTCGACTCCGAGCTGACTGAAGAATTCAAGTGGAATGGGCCGTGCTACACGTTCCAGGGAAAGAACGTAGTCGTCATCAATGAACTAAAGGAATCCTGCGCGTTCGCCTTTTTCAAAGGTGCCTTGATGAAGGATGTCCATGGCATTCTATCGGCGCCTGGTCAGCATACGCAGTCCACACGTTGGATCAAGTTCACATCTGTGCGAGAAATTGCAGAGATGAAATCTGTCTTGAAGGCCTATATTCGCGAAGCTATTGAGGTAGAAAAATCCGGAGTAAAACTGAAACTAAGAAAGACTTCGGATCTGAAGTTTCCCGAAGAATTGCAAACCATGCTGGACGAATTCCCCGACTTCAAAACCGCTTTTGATGCCTTGACGCCTGGCCGTCAACGAGCCTATATCTATCATTTTTCCGCTCCCAAGCAATCCAAAACTCGCAAGTCGCGGGTTCAGAAATATCTGCCGCATATTCTCAAGGGAAAAGGTCTTCTCGATCAGTAGTTGCGCCAATCCGGCAGTCGCTGACGTGTCTCCGGCGTTCCAGCCGATTTAGTCCGTGGGGGTAGCCCGGCTCGGCTCAACAATATGTCCGCCGAGTGTCCTCAATTCAAATGCCTCGATGTCTTGCATTCCGAGCATTGTGGCAAGTTGCCCTCCGTGATGAATGTCGTGGCACATGATTCTCCAAATTGTCCACTGACGCGAGATAACGTAGTCGGTTCCTCGAAATCGGTGAGGGTAAGTCTCTGCCAGGTCATCAACGGTCCACTCATTCAGTAGTTCGTGGATTGGCTGCCAGCTTAGATCGAGCCATTCCACCAGCAGGTCGGATTGATCGCAAGGAATGCATTCCTCTACGACGTGACGCATACCGTCACTGTCGACGTACCACTGGGGTATCCGCAATCCGATTTCATGTATATGAGGCGTAGCGATGCGCGAAAGCCAAGTGATTCTTCCGAGGCTGATGTGTCGGACGAGTTCGCCCACCGATCTGCGATTTGGAACTGGGCGCCACAACAGTTGAGCGCTGGTTAGAGGCTCGACGGCATGCAAAAGGCTCGTCTGGTAACCATTCCAACCGTCAAAGATTTGCGCTAGCTTGTGCACGCTTCAATGCTCTCTCCGGACGAATGAAATCCCGACCCCGGCAAAATTCGAGTGAGCATAACGACAAAGTAGGCGAGGTAGAATCCCCTCACTCGCATTCACTCCTTGGAAGTATTCAACGCGACCGCCGCGCGAATCAGAGCCTTCAGTGCCTTCTCGTTTACCTTGTCGCCTTCGCGGAAGTCGATCGCGCGCCTCAAATTCCCCTCGAGACTGGAATTGAAGAGACCAGCGGGATCATCCAGGAACGCACCTTTGGCGAATGTCATCTTCACCACGCTCTTGTGCGTCTCGCCGGTGCAGATCATCCCACCGTGCGACCACACCGGCACCCCCCAGGGGTTAGAGGGTTTCTTCCACTTGGCCTCCTCCACCACGTCCGGGTCAGCCTGTTTGATCAAAGCGCGGATGTGAGCAAGCATCTCTACGCGCCAGTCGCTTGGTAGCTCATTTTTCGCGTCGATCGAAACTGACACGGGTTGGCGACCCGCAGATCCAACTTTCTTAGAACCACTCTTCTTCTTCATTATGAGTGTTTGCTCCTTCTCGAAAGGGAGTCGCAGGGAAGAAGCCCCAGGCAGAGTCTGGGTGTGCCTGAAGATCAGTCCAGTCGCGGCGTTCCCTTACGCAGCACCATTCCCGTGATGCCGAAGACTAGGATGATCGCAATCGCAATGGCGAAGTAGTAGGCCATTGGATGTGTCCATCCCGGCGAGTAGCTCAGATCCTGCCCAACCCATAGCAGCAGAATCGTGGCGATCACCGCAAACTGCCCCGCGATTACCAGAAATGTGTGCCCCAGGTCGCGCCGTTTGTCCAGTGCCTCCACCTGGTCTGGAGTCAGGTTGCGTTCTTCGGGGGGAAGCAGGGAATTAGCCATTTCAAATCTCTCCTGTTTTCGATTCAATCACATCCCACGGACCCCGCGCCAGTGCCCTCCGGAAACGTCTCTGGAAGATATCATCATTGCAGTCAAGCCGATAGAGTTTGACCTGGCCGTGAATTCCCCCAGCTGAAATCGCCAGCAAATGCAACCCATCGCCGGCTTCCCATCTCTAATCGCATCAAGGAGGGATTATGTCCCACGGTAAAGTCCTTGCTTTTTCGGTTCTTGCAATTGCCCTGCTCACCGGTTCGTCTTCGGGGCACGCCCAGATTGGCGTCGACATTGGAGTGGCGCCTGTTTGCCCCTATGGCTACTTCGACTACGCTCCCTACGATTGCGCTCCCTACGGCTACTACGGCCCCGACTGGTTTACTGGCGGAGTCTTCATTGGCGCCGGCCCGTGGTTTCACGGACATCACGGTTTCTATGGCCACGTCGACAATCGCTATGACCCTCACCACGGCTATCATGGACCGCTCCCCGACCGCGGCGCCGAGCCCTTCAACCACTTCCATGGGAACGAAGGGCGCGATGGACGAGGCCATGTAGGCGACGCAGGGCATGATGCTGGCAGAGAACACGCCCTTCCCGGATATCACGGCGGCGGTGGCCATGAAGGTGGACACCACTAGAGTCCGATCCTGCCCGAACCAATGAGCAAAAATGGGTGCCCCAGGTCCCAACTTCGGGACCTGGGATACTCATCTCCTCAAGTTTGGCTGTGTTCGCAATGACGCCCCATAAGGCTAGCCCGGCGACTCGATGGATGAAAGCTGACTGCATCGCAGGTTTCAATTCCCTAGAATGGGATGCGAAACGTCAGCACGGTAAAGTGGTTTGCCGTGTGGAAACGCGTCATCGCAATCTGTTCGCCCGCGCCGAAAGTGAATCCCAACCTTCCCGGTTTCCCGCTAGCATCGTGCGAGAGCGGAATGCGCCCGATGATCAGGCCCGGTGTCCCCAATACTTGGGTCTTCCCATCGTTCGGCCCACCCTTGAAGAAGGTCGTATTGGCCTCAATCTCCGGCCAGAAAAACCGCGCCAACCCCGTCTTCGCCAGCCGGTACTGCACCACGTTGTTCCAAATCACGCTTCGTCCCAGGCCCTGCGCATTCGTTACCGGCAGCGACCCGCCCGCCGTTGAATTCACATCGAAATTCCCCCAGCCCTTGCCCACCGCGAGTGTCGGCGTAACCACTGCGCAGCAGCTTCCATTCGCATTCTTGCCCGTTGGAATGCTTGCTCCCAGAAATGCCGTCACTATCGCATCCCCGCTCTCCTCGTTGCGGGCGAAGATCCGTTCTTTCAGCAGAAACGTCACATCACCAAATCCATCCTTCGCGCCATTCGACCGGTCGAAAAACGGCGGTAGATTGAAGAGCAACTCCGTATGCTTTTCCGGAATCAGCTCCAGCCCTTTTCCGTTGTCGTAGTTCCAGATTTCGTGACCGCTGTTGTTGTAGTCATGTACAAAATCGGTCCGAAATTCCTGTTCAAGCCGCGGCGTAACCGTCACCAGTGGCGTAACCCAATGCGGCTGCATCTTCTGCGTCGCCGTCGCCCGCGCCTGCCACCGGCCGATAAACGTATCCGGCTGTGTCGCTGGCTGCTGGCCCATTGGCGTCGCCATCTGTTGCAATGCATCATAGTCCGGCAACGCCGGCTGAATCGGTTCCTCTGCCACGCCAACTGAGGTGCCGACAACAACAATGCAGGTAAGAAGGAAGGTCCGTGCGACGTACCGCCGAAGCGAAGAATGAGCGGGGAAGAGTCTCTCCTTTTCCATGTATCGATTCTATACGAATAGAAGTATCGATTTATATCTGGAACGCCGCAAATCGGCCACTCTACCAGGCCCCACAGCCGCGCCTCCGCTATACTTTTTCTCACCCGGGCAAGTCCAGCCCGAATGAGGTGAGACCATGGCAGATGTCAATGTGCTCTTGAAACCACGCGAGGCCGCCGCAGCCCTGGGCGTAAGTTACCCCACCCTCAAACACTGGATCCTCGCCGGAACCATCAAGACTATCAAAACCCCCGGCGGCCACCATCGCATCCCGCAGAACGCTCTCACACCCTTGCTCAAATCAAAACCCACCGCCGCTACCCGCGCCTCGCGCGAGCGATTCCGCACCGTAAGCGGCCGAAACCAGCTGGTCGGCAAAATCGTTGAAGTCAAAATCTCCGGCCTGCTCGCCCAGGTCGTTCTCGAAATCGGAGACCAGAAAATCACCTCCATCATCACGTCTGACGCCGTCCGCGAAATGCAGCTCCGCAAAGGCCAAACCGCCGCAGCCCTCATCAAGTCCACTGAAGTCATGATCGTGCGCGTCTGATCTCCGGGGCCTTCGGCACGTCCGGCTTTCTTACGCCGCATAGCCCCGTCCGTTTTCGAACATCGATTCTCATTTCCGCACAAACCTCGCGACCCAAATCGTGCCTTCGCATCCACATTTCCTTCGAAACAAACCGGTTGCCCCGATGAAGGCTCGCGGCACTTTGGCCCCGGACGTGCTTTCCTAAAGGCACGGACCAGTGTGCCCGGAGGCCCGAATGGAATCCCTGATGCAAGACGCGCGCTACGCTCTTCGCCAATTGAGCAGATTGCCTGGCTTCGCTCTCACCGCAATCCTCACGCTGGCCTTCGGCATCGGCGCCACCACTGCCATCTTCTCCATCGTCGAAGGCGTTCTACTCCGCCCGCTCCCATTCCCCGTGCAGACATCGCTGGTCAGCCTGGGCGACAAGCTTGAAGGGGTCACCTTTCACGAGGGCGAAGCTCACGCCGTCACCGCTCCCGGCGCTCAAGCGTATATGCGAGACACGCAAGCATTTTCGAGCCTCGGCGGTTTCCAGAACTCCAGTTATGAGCTATCCGGCCTGGGCGAGCCCGCGCAGATTAATGCCGCACGCTTCACCGCCAGCATGTTCTCCGTGCTCGGCGTCTCGCCGCTCGTGGGGCGCACTTTCACCCGGCAGGAAGACGAAAGCAGCCAGCAAGTCGTCGTTCTCAGTTACCAAACATGGCAGAGCCGTTACCACGGCGATGCTCGTATCCTCGGCCAGAAAGTCCTGCTCGATCGCAAACCCTACGAGATCATCGGCGTCATGCCCCGCGATTTCGAGTTTCCACTCACTCCCGGCCAACTCAATCGCAGCGAGCTCTGGGTGCCCATGAGCTTCACACAGGCTGAGCTCGTGCAGGGCGCTGGTGCCTGGACCTATTATCTTGTGGGCCGCCTCAAGCCTGGCGTTACTCCCGCACAAGCTCAACAAGACGCCGTAAGTGCAGCGCAGGAGATCATGCGCAGCTTCCCTCCGGCGCTCTCCGGCCGCCGCATTTGTCCTTTCGTTCAGCCGCTCGATGAAGTCACCATTGGACTGGCCCGTCCCCTTGTTCGCACGCTCTTTCTTGCCGTAACCGTGGTTCTCTTCATCGCCTGCGCCAACCTCGCTGGCCTGCTCCTGGTCCGCGTCATCCGTCGCCGTCGCGAGATTTCCGTCCGCATCGCATTGGGCGCAAGCGCGGTCTCAGTCCTCCGCCAGTCTCTGGTCGAGGCATTGCTGCTCAGTATCAGCGGTGGATTGTTGGGCCTCGCTCTCGCGTGGGTCGCTCTTCGTGTCGGCGTTGGTTTCCTTCCTGAAACCCTGCCCCGCATCAATTCCATCACTCTCGATTGGCAGGTAGTCGCTTTCGCTCTCACCCTCGCCGTGCTGACCGGCCTCTTCTGTGGACTTATCCCGGCCATCTCCGCATCGCGCACCGGAGTCAATGAGGCTCTCAAGGAAGGCGGACGCACCGGCAGCGCCGGCGGTGGCCATGCGCGCTTGCGCTCCTCTCTCGTGGTTGCCGAACTCGCGGTCGCGCTGGTGCTGCTTACCGCTTCTGGCCTTCTTCTGCGCAGCTTTCAAAAGATGCGCGCAGTCGACCTCGGCTTTCGCTCCGATCACACTCTTACCGCGTCGTACAGCCTGCCTCGCCAGCAATACTCTACCCAACCCGCCATTGATGCCTTCAATCATTCTCTACGATCCCAACTCGAGCAATTGCCTGGCGTGCAAGCCGTTGGTTTCACCACCATGCTTCCCGCTGCCGACGTCGAGTTTCGCGGCACATTCACGCCCGAGGGTTACACTCCACCCCAGGGAGCCGGCTTGAATCTCGCATGGGTTCCTCAGGTATTAGGCAGCTACTTCCAGGCGCAGGGAATTTCCATTATTCGCGGCCGCGATTTCAACCCCTCCGACGATCTGCCCGACGCTCCGCTGGTAACCATCGTCAACCGCACCTTGGCGGAGCATTATTGGCCCGGCCAGGATCCCATCGGCAAGCGTCTGCACCGCGGTCCCGCGCGTGCCACTACATTGCCATGGCTCACCGTCGTGGGAGAAATTGGCGACGTCAAGCAGGAAACTGTCGATGGAGACACGGCCGAACAGTTCTACATCCCAGCCAGCCAGGTTAGAGCCGGAGCGGGACCCTTCGCGACGGCTAACTTTGTCGCCGGCAATCACGGTGTCATTGTGGTGCGCGGCCAGCTTCCGCCTGAGCAGTTGGCCAGCTCCCTGCGCGCTGTCGTCCACTCACTTGATCCGCAACTACCCCTCACTGACGTTGAATCAATGGATCGCGTCGTCGACGAAGGCCAGGCCTCGCGCCGCTTCAACACCGCCCTCATCTCCGCATTTGCCGCGGCCGCTGTATTACTGGCTCTGCTCGGCATCTACAGTGTCATCGCTTTTTCCGCTGCCCTGCGCACGCACGAGATAGCCATCCGCCTTGCCCTCGGCGCTCAGCGCAACAACGTCATGCGTCTCATCCTGGGTTCCGCCGCCAGGCTTGGTCTGGCTGGTTGTCTCATCGGAGGCGTCGCTGCCGTCTTCGCCACTCGTCTCGTGCGCTCTATGCTCTTTCAGGTCGATCCGCTCGACCCTACCGTCATCGTTTTTGCCGCCGTCATCATCTTCCTGCTCACGCTCGCAGCATCCATTGCTCCTGCCCGCCATGCCGCGGCCATCGAACCCGTTGAGGCCCTTCGCACCGAGTAGTCCGCCCTCAACTTCGGGGCCCAAACGTTGTCAGTCTTCAGCATGCTAGTATGGCTGCGAGGTGCGGGGTTCTGGGCGCGCCGGAATCGAATTCTCCTGAGGAATCCAGCCGGCGATGTTTTTTGCGCCCATTACGAACGCTGTCACACAGCGCATCTCAAATTCCAAACTGCATAAACCGCAGTCCATGGCTCCCGCCGCGGCGCTCGCAGCCCTGTTGCTTTCCCTCTCATTCATTCCCCGCCCCGCCCACGCGCAGACACAGCAACCGTCCTCCCAATTCGACAATTTAGCCGCCCGAGCCGCGGCCGCTCGCGATCAAAGTAATCTTTCGCTCGCCATTGATCTTTACGGTCAAGCCGAGCAACTAAAGCCCGACTGGGCAGAAGGCTGGTTCTATCTCGGCATGCTGCAGTACGCCGCCAACAGCTACCCGCCGGCAATCGATGCCTTCAACCATCTACTTCAGCTGAAACCTGGCGCGCCCCCGGCCCTCGCCCTGCGCGGCCTCTGCGAATTTGAAACTGCGGCCTATGACGACTCCCTCCGCGATCTCTCGGAAGCCGTCACCAAAGGTGCTGCAAACCAGCCCCGCAATGGGCTGATCATCCGTTACCACCTAGCTCAATTACTCGCCCGCTCGGGCGATTTTCAGGGCGCCGTCACGCAATACCAGTTCCTCGCCACGCGCCCAATCGAGGACCCCGATCTGCTACTCGGTCTCGGACTCGCAGGCATGCGCAACACCACTCTCCCCAAAGACATCCCCTTGCGGGATCAGGTTCTATATCAGGCCGCCGGCCGTGCCGGATTCACCTTCCTCTCCGGCCTTAGTCAGGAGGCAGATACTCTCTTCAACCAGCTCTTCGCGCGTTATCCCACCACTCCTAATCTCCATTTCTTTTATGGGACTCTGCTTTTTACTCATTTCCCCGAGCTTGCCGTCCCTCAGTTTCAGGCCGAAGTAGCACTCTCGCCCTCCAATCCGGAGGCCCACGCCATACTGGCATTTACGTTCATGCTTGTTGGTCGTTATGCTGAAGCCCTGCCTGAAGCCAGAACTGCCCTTGCGGCAGCACCAGACACGCAAATGGCGCAATTGGCCCTCGGCCGTTCATTGGCTGAAACAGGAGACGAGCAGCATGCCGCCGAGGTGCTCAATCACGTTCTGAGCCTCTATCCTGACAGCATTGAGGCACACATGGGCCTTGCTGCTGTCTACTCACACACTGGAAGAAGAGAGGACGCCTATCGTGAGCGCATGGCCTGCCTTGGCCTGGAAAAGTAGCATGACACGCCCGCTCGCTCTGCCCGCTCTCGTGTACCTCCTCTGCGCGCTTCCTTCGGCTCATTCCATTTTTGCCCAATCCCGGCAGTCCTCCGCCTCGTCGCCCACCTGTGCAACCTGCCATGTCGGAGTGGCCACATCCTATGTGCACGCTCCCATGCGCCACGCTCTTGAAAGTCCCGACGCCAATCCGGTCCTCGACACTCATCCCAACCTCACCTTAGTCAAAGACGGCTACACCTACACCGTCGCGACTAAAGACGGCCATAGCACTTATACCGTCACCGACGGCAAAGACTCACTTACCCTACCCATCCGCTGGATGTTCGGTCAGCACACACAAACCTGGGTCCTTGAGAAGGACGGCCATTTCTACGAGAGCTTAGTCAGCTACTTCCCGCGTGAAAATGGACTCGCCACCACCCCTGGCGACGACCGCCTCACTCCGCATTCGGTTTCAGAGGCTATGGGTCGTTTGCTCAATACCTGGGAGACCTTCGAGTGCTTCAGTTGTCACGCCACCCGAGCCACCGACGGGCCGAAACTCACCCTCGATACCCTCCGTCCCGGCATCCAATGCGAGCGCTGCCATCTCGGTGCCCTCCAGCACATGGCCGATGCCGCAAAGGATAACTTCACCACCATTCCACCCAAGCTCAGGCCCATGGACGCCGACCAGGCCGCCAACTTCTGTGGCCAGTGCCATCGCACCTGGGATTTCGTCGTGCGATATCGATTGAGAGGACAGATAGACGTCCGCTTCCAACCCTATCGACTGGAGAACAGCAAATGTTTCATCGCCAATGACCGCCGCATCAGCTGTCTCGCGTGTCACGACCCGCACCAGCCCCTCAACCACAACCAGGCCTATTACGATGCCAAATGCCAGGCCTGCCACGCCCCCTCCAAAACCTCCGCAGCGTCCTCTTCCGCAACCCCCAACTCTTACGGATCCGTCGCTTCATCCCCAACCGTCGCTTCGTCCATAACCACCGACTCATCCCCCATCAAGTCTTGCCCAGTTGGCCGAGAAAAGTGCGCAACCTGCCACATGCCAAAAATTGAACTCCCCGGCGGCCACGTGGCCTTCACCGATCACCTGATCCGAATAGTCCACCCCGGCGAACCCTACCCCGACTAGTCTGCTGTCGATCTGTCTCGCCTCTCGAGAGCAACGATTGACCGCCTGCAAAGCAGAAGTGGAATACTCCCGACGATTCCGAAACTGCAGTCGATGAAACGCCACGGGAGCGGGACACCTCGTACACCGCCTGCGATCAGCGCAAGTGGCAGCACCCCGGCGCACGAGATCAGGCCAAAGGTGACTACCCATTTGTTGCGGACTGGATCGATGTACGGGCCAAAGAATGCAATGGCGATCACCAGGTGGGCGAACGCGAGCCAGTCGGTTCCGTACGCGAGGAACGGATACTTTGCGTTTGTTGCAATCAGCCCTTGGTTCACGCGAACAATCCACATCAGCAACCCCGTGGATTCAGCCACAGGCCGCAATGTATCCCCGTGAAGAAAGGAATCGAGCCAGCCCAGTTCCGTCTGCAGCGGAAAGGCCGTAATGCCGCTCAGCAACAGCCCGATGATGAAGACGGCGAGCCAAAAGCGAATGCGGCGAAGATGGTCAGTTGGTGTCATGGATTTGAACAAGCACCGTACTGTCAACGAACTTGCCGTCGCGGTTGGTAGCCAACACCGACCCAGCGGTCGAACGAAGCCTCTGATCGATTGAATCATTACATACGATCGGCAGAGTTTCGCGGAGAGCTTCAGTCCGCAGTACCTTCGTCCCACCCGTCACGCGGGACAGCACCCCTTCCAGCAGAGGCGTTACTCGTGTAAGTTGGCGAGCCCGGATGATCATGTCCCAAAGCGGCTCGAATTTCTTCCACCCTGCCGCATAGAAGAAGTGTTTGGCTTGGTGCTTCAACGTACCGTGATGCAGCGATGCATGCGCGATCGAACTCCATCGATAAAACTCACGATATGCCCAGTCGTATCCTTCTTTCAGTGTTTCAGGTTTTAGCCGCACCGGGCGATAGACCACATGGCGCGTGTCGTAGAGATTCCAATCGCGCGTAAGCATGCGACCCTCGTTCTCCATGCGTGCGTGCAGTCGCGTACCAGGATACGGCGTCTGTATATGAAAAGTTGCCGTGGTAATTCCTTGCTCCATCGCCCAATCTACCGTGCGGCAAAAGACGTCGTCTCCATCGTCATCCATTCCAAACACAAAGCTCCCGTTGATCATGATGCCCAGCGAGTGCAACCTGTCAGCAACGGCTTTGTAATCGCGGCCAAGATTCTGCCGTTTGTTGCTCCGCTTCAAATTCTCGGGCGTAAGCGTCTCAAAGCCGACAAAGATGCTGCGCAACCCTGCTTCCGCAGCGCGCTCAATCAGATCGCCGCGCAGAATTGAATCGACAGTAGCTGCGCCCTGGAAGAGTCGCCGCATTCCCTTCATTCCTTCGAATAGTTCCTCCGCAAAGCGCCGGTCGCCGAGAAGATGATCGTCAAGGAAGTAAAGATGGCGCCCAGGCAACCTGTCGATCTCCGCTAGCGCATCGTCGACGCGCTGCGTGTAGAAGCCTCGCCCGCCCTGAAAGAAAGCATCCTTGTAACAGAAGTCGCAATGCTGCGGACACCCGCGTGTCACAACGATGGAGTTTGGGACAAGGTAACGGTTGCGCCGGATCAGATCGCGGCGGAGGGGAGGAACCCGTTCCAGTGTACGGTCCGACGTGGAGGAGTACACGCGCTCCGGTCTGCCATTGCGAAAATCCTGTAGGAATCTCGGAAACGTCTGTTCTCCGGGTCCCAGGAAAACTGCGTCTGCGTGCGGCGCTGCCTCTTCTGGAAGCGAAGTAACATGCAGCCCTCCAAGACAAACAAACGCCCCCTGGCTTCGGTAGTGGTCGGCAATTCTGTAAGCGCGATACGCGTTTGTGATATAGACCTGAATGATGACCAACTCAGGATCGTCGTTGAGAGCAAGTGGTTCCACATGCTCGTCCACAATAGTCGCGAGATCATCTGGGCTGAGATATGCGGCCAGCGTAGCCAAACCCAGCGGCGGGAATAGAGAGTATTTGATGGGACGCCAGTAAGGGCCGGTCGCCTCGGTAAGAGCGGGCAGAATGAACTTGGCATTGATCGGGCGTGTGCTGTGAGGCGGGCGTAGTGCGGAAGCAATCATTGCGCACCGCCAACCGGTAGAGCGACCTTTGCAGGCACTCCGCCAAAACGACGCTCTCTGCGGTTGAACTCTTCCAATGCGGCTTCCAGATCCGCTTCGCCGAAATCTGGCCACATCCTGTCTGTAAAGAAGAGCTCGGCATACGCGGACTCCCACAGCAAGAAATCCGAGAGTCGCTTCTCGCCGCCGGTGCGAATCAACAGGTCGACGTCTCCGCCCTGCCCGGTCAGAGCCTTCATCAACAAAGGCCCGAGCGAATCAGGCGATACAGTCTCATCGTTCAAGAGCGCATCAACCACGCTTGCCGTCGCACGTGTAATGGCATCGCGCGATGAGTAGTCGATGGCAACACACACATGAATGCGTGTACCGTCGGCCGTCGCCCTTTCCGCTTTCTCAATGACCTGCAGAACGGGTTCGGACAAGCGGTCACGCCGGCCGATCACCTGGAGTCGCGCGCCGCGCTGTCGGAGCCGTTCCGTCTCCAGCCGCAGAAAAGCGCGCAGCAGCCAGAAGATGCTTTGCACTTCAGCCGCAGGCCGGCGCCAGTTATCTGAAGAAAACGCGTAAAGCGTGAGCCGGGAGATACCCACGTCCAACGCACGCTCCACGACACGCCGCGCGGCGCCTAGTCCGGCACGATGGCCGGCCACGCGCGGCAATCCGCGCCGTGTCGCCCAGCGTCCATTGCCATCCATGATGATGGCCACATGCATTCCTTCGTGGGCTCCGGTCTGCATCATGCTGTGTCCTTTGGCGCAACAAGCGTCGAGCCTTGCTGTTCGAGTCCTGCCGGCATCGGAATCGAGTTGTACCAATCGATACCTCTCGTGAAATACATCGCAGCGGCCACGGCGAGGAAGCTGGCGAGAGCACCCACAAGTAGCGCATTGTCTTCGAGCCGTAAAAGCATATAGATGAGGGAATAGAGCAAACTGAAGCAGGCCAGTGCGCGGAATCCTTGTGCGCGGCTGACAAAAATCCACCCTGCATTGGCTGACAGCAGTATCACTGTGGCCGAACCAGCCATCAGAAAGCTGAGGTCGAAGCCAATCCTCTCGGTAAATGAGAGGAGCAATAAGTAGAAGATGAATTGCGCTATGCCGACCAGAAC
>JBAWCO010000392.1:0-2248 GCA_049590315.1 Occallatibacter sp.
CTGTAGAGCCGTCCGTACAACGCAAGAAGAAAACAGGAATCGCATGAGCATCCCGCCCGAGATTGACCCTCTCGACCCGTATCAATCAACCTCACAGGCGGAGGCAGCGTCGACCGATCCTGAGCCCGGAGACGAGTGGCCGCAGACGGAGACCATCATCATGATCCCGCTGGAGGACGCTCAGAATTCATTTCCGGAAGGAAGTGATTCTCAAACGCCTGGTGAACCCGCCGGAGAGCAGCAACACTTTCATCCCTGGAATCAGCCAGTAATCCCGCTGCCTTCGCGGATTCCGAATCTCGCCCATCTCGGCATTCTTTTCGTTCTGGCTGTCTTTGGTTGGATTGGCGCCGGCCTGCTTGGACTGGCCGCGGTCCACTTCCGTCTCTTTGGGATATCGTCGATCCAAAAAGCGATGACCGATGTCCACTACACGCTGGGTAGCATGATCGCGCTTTACCTCATCACCTTCTGCGCCAGCCTGATTGTGTTTCCGCTACTGTGGGACAAGACTTTCTTCGACGGAATTCAATGGAACGGCACCGCGGCTCTTCATCAACGCTTTCGACTCTTTGGAGCGGCGTTTGTCTGTTTTGTCTTCGCCTTGCTCAACGGCTGGCTCATGCCGGGCCCGGACAACACGCCCATCGACCAGATCTTCCGCGCTCCCGGTGCTGCATGGTTGCTCTTCGCCTTCGGCGTCACGGCCGCGCCATTCTTTGAAGAGCTTCTCTTTCGGGGGTTTCTGCTTCCGGCTCTGTGCACGGCCTTTGACTGGACACAGGAGAAGATCACCGGCCAGCCGACCATTCCGCTCGATGTCACTGGTCATCCCCAATGGTCCATGGTCTCCATGGTGGTTGCCTCCATCCTCACCAGCATTCCCTTTGCCCTGATGCACGCCGAGCAGACCGGCTACTCGCTTGGGCCGTTTCTGCTGCTTGTCTGCGTGAGCATGGTCTTGTGCTGGGCTCGCCTGAGCACCCGCTCCCTGGCGGCCAGCGTCTTTGTCCATGCCTCCTATAACTGCCTGCTCTTCTCGTTCATGCTGCTGGGCACTGAAGGATTTCGACATCTCGACAAGATGTGATCGAATGAGTTGGAATCCGGGGGCTTCACAAGTCCATCAGCTCAAATCCAATTCCCACTCCTGGCCGATGAGGTCGTGCCCGAAGCTGTGGTGCGGTTCTTCTTTGATGAGGCGGAAGCCAGCCCGCTGATAAATGCGATGAGCGGCTGTGAGAGTGCTCTGTGTCCAGAGAGCCACCTTCCTGTAACCGGCCGTCCGCGCGAAACGAAGGCACTCGTTGACTAAAGCGTCGCCGAGGCCCATGCCCCGCGCACATGGCTCGACAAATAACAGGCGCAACTTCGCCGAGTCCGCATGATTGGGATGCTTGACCAGGAAGATGTGCCCTACATTCTGGCTGTCGATCTCGGCGACCCAGCAACGTTCGCGCCGAGGGTCGAAGTTGGTGATGAACCCATCGACGATGCGCGCCACCAGCGCTTCAAACGTCTCATCCCATCCAAACTGCTCGGCATAGCCGACGGCTTCCCGATGGACCACCCACCCCATATCGCCTACCCGATGGGGGCGCAGTATGTAGGGAGGCTGCTTCCGCTCAGCTTTCATCAGGATGTCTTCGATGATCTGCATGCTACGAATCAGCTCTGTTCGTACCGCGGGCGCAACGCCATTCAGAATGGTCCGAGCCTGATTCTCTGACAAGGCGTTGAGTTTCTTGAACGCCGATTTGCCCCGCGCCGTCAGGACCAGTTCGGCAGAGCGCCCATCCTGTTGCGACGTCGCTCTGCGCAACAACTTGTCCCGCTCGAACTTTGCCAGCAGACGGCTCAGATAGGCGGGATCCATCCCGAGGCCTTCGGCGATCTCGCTCGCTTTCGGGGCCATGCGGTTTGCCAGTTCATAGAGGACGCGGGCTTCGGCCAGACTGAATCCGCTGTTCAGCAATCCTTCGTTCAAGGTCCCGATATACCGTGTATACATCCGGTTGAACCGGCGAAAACTTGCCGTTTCAGTGCCGCTGCCCACTGCAATTCGACGCTCCGCCATATTGACGGTATAGTCAATATTAGTTGACTTTGTCAAGTATCGCAGATATGCTCCTCGGCACCTGCGGTCTCCGCCGTGGCAACAAGGCTACTCTCTCGCAGCTATCATTTAGAATCAGTCTCTTGCAAAAGGATGAGTGAATGAGAAAGTGGATTTCGGTCATCGTCTTTC
>JBAWCO010000393.1:0-13612 GCA_049590315.1 Occallatibacter sp.
CCCTCAGCGCTCCTACAACGTGCCCGTATTTTCCGGGTTACACAGTTGCACCTTCAATCTCGGTTTTCGCACTCGTCTTTTTACCGGCCGGTATTCCTGGTTTGCTTGCGCAGCCTCACTCGCCTGCCGCAACGCGCGCCGCAGCCCGCCTTAGCCAGATCCGCACGCGCGCCGGCCGCGGCCCCCCCGCCTCAGCACTCGCCTAGAAAATCTCCGGAAGATACTGCCCTTCCCCTGAACGGCAGTGCCATTCATGTGCTCGCCCACTGAGCTGACGGGCCATTCGCCGCGTCGCTCGCGGAGGTCGTACTTATTTATGCGCTCTTACTTTCTTGTCGCGGCATTGCTCGTGACCGCTTCCCTGCCCACTTTCGCCACGGTGTTTGCCACTGTGCGCGGAGTTGTCCATGACCCTCAGCACCGCCCCATCTCCTCAGCGGACGTCACGCTCCAAGCTACAGACTCCGACTTCACCTTGCGCGCGAAAACCGGCGCCGATGGCGACTTCGAACTTCCCCAGGCCCCCATCGGGATCTATCGCCTTACCGTTGTCTCAAAGGGTTTTGCTACGTTGGAGCAACCACTCACAGTGGTTTCCGGCACCAACCCCGTACTGCATGTCGCGCTGACGATTGCCTCAACTGCCCAGACCGTTACGGTTCAGGGTATGGAAGATCCACTCTCCGCCACCGACTCTGTAACTCCCACTACCCTCATTACCCGCGCGATGATCGATGAGACTCCCGGCGCGAGTCGTACCATCGGCGTGGAGATGATCACAGACTACGTTCCCGGCGCTTACATGACGCACGACATGCTGCACATGCGCGGCGGGCATCAGACCAGTTGGCTGATCGATGGAATCTCGATCCCCAACACAAAGATCGCGTCGAATGTCGGCCCCCAAATCGACCCCAAAGATATCGATTCCCTCGAAACTCAGCGCGGCAGTTATTCCTCTGACGTTGGGGATCGAACCTACGGCGTCTTCAACGTTCTGCCGCGCAATGGCTTTGAGGGCAGCCGCGACGGCGAAGCAGTCTTCACCGCGGGCAATCTATACACAGGCTCTGCCCAGGTCTCACTCGGTGATCACAACGCCGAAACCGCCTGGTACGCGAGCCTCGCCGGGTCCCGGTCTAACTACGGCCTGGCCACTCCAGTCGCCAACATCTATCACGACGCCACCAACTCCGAGAGCGGCTTTGCCTCTCTCATTCGCAATCAGACGCCGAAAGACCAGCTCCGCCTGAATGCTCAATACCGGCAGGATTACTTTGATATTCCGTACGATCCCAACCCAAACGACT
Organism: Occallatibacter sp.; assembly: GCA_049590315.1. Taxonomy (GTDB): domain Bacteria; phylum Acidobacteriota; class Terriglobia; order Terriglobales; family Acidobacteriaceae; genus Telmatobacter. The sequence continues at coordinate 1,311 of JBAWCO010000393.1, forward strand.
ATGAGACGACCTCCGGGTACTACAGTTCCGTTGGACTGCGCGACGCGCAAATTGAGCGCGATTCCTTTGTGATTGCGAACTGGGTGCACACTTTCTCGCCGAAGGCGCTGTTATCCGTGGCACCGTTTTACCATTTCAACCAGGCAGACTACGACTCTCTTCCGACTGATTTGCCGGTAGCTACCACATGGCATCAAACCTCGAATTACGCGGGCGGCCAGGGCGACTTGAAGCTCGATGCAGGACCGAACAGCTTCTCTGGCGGCTTCTACTCGTTCTACCAGGGAGAGAACGATCTGTTTGGCGTGCAGGTGAACGATGGCAGCGCGACCTCTCAGCCCAACACCACGGCCAACGCCGGCGCTGCGCTAGTTGAGTTCTATCTCTCGGACCACTGGCGACTGGGGCGATACATTACCCTGCTTGGCGGCGAGCGCTTCTCCATCTTTAACGGCGGATACGACGAGACCGCGACTTATCCGCGCATCGGGGCCACCATTGAGATTCCGCGGCTGCACTGGGTACTGCGCGGATTCTACGGCCACTTTTTTCAACCTGCGCCACTGCTGACCATCTCCAGTTCCTTCCTCAACTACGCCAGCAACCTGCCAACGGGTGAGAACACGTTCACGCCACTGCGGTCTGAGCGGGATGAGGAGCACCAGTTCGGGATTCAGATTCCCTTGAAGGGCTGGTTTCTGGATGTGGATACGGTCAAGAATCGCGTGAACAACTTTCTCGATCACTCATGCATTGGCGAGTCAAACGCCTGCGTCCCCATTGCTGTGGACGGCGCCCTGGTGCGGGCCTGGGAGATGACTCTTCGCTCGCCGGAACTGGCCCGTGTGGGACGCTTCTACGTGACCTATGCTAACCAGATTGCGGAGCAGCGCGGCCCCATCATCGGCGGGCTTGTGTGCAGCATTCCGACTGACCCAGTTTGCGCGAACGACGGGTTCAACTACATCGCCCTCGACCACGACCAGCGGAACACGCTCAACACCGGCCTGACGGCCAGGCTACCGATGCATACCTGGTTTTCGAGCAATGTTTACTATGGTTCCGGTTTCTCCAACGGGCTTGCCGACGCAAATGAAGGTCCCTATAACGGCCCGTATCTTCCCGTCCACACCACCTTCGACTCATCGGCTGGTCATTCGATCGGCGAACGATGGAAGTTCTCCGTGTCAGTCCTGAACGTGACCAATCACCGCGTATTGCAGGACAACTCCGTCACTGTTGGAGGATTCCATTGGAACGATCCGCGCATGGTCTCCGGCGAGGTGCGGTACCGGTTCCATTTTTGAACAGCGTCGGGCGAATTTAGCTTGCAGATTATTTCCCGGATTCAATTATCATCGGAATCCATGGCGACCCTCATCGAGAAACTCCAGCTCAAAGACGTTCAGGAAATCCTTGTATTGCAGGCACCGGAGAGCTTTGAGAAGGAGCTTTCCCGGTTGCCCGTCCTCACCATCAACCGTCACGTCGAGTCGGTTCCGGAGATACGCTTTTCGCTGGCCTTCGTTACTCGGCAGAGCGAAGTGGATGCGCTCGCACCCAAAATCGCAGTGCGCGCCAAAGGTGACGCCGTGGTCTGGTTTGCCTATCCCAAGGGCACATCGAAGAAGTACAAGTGCGACTTCAACCGCGACACCGGTTGGGATGTTCTGAAGGCCGCGGGCTTTGACACCGTGCGTTCAATCGCGATCGATGAAGACTGGACTGGGCTGCGGTTTCGACGGAGGGAATTCATCAAGAGAGCCGGGTGAGCTTCAAACTGCAGAAGATGGTAATTGGAGACCGAAGTTCATGCTTCCCACCCATCGCGCGGAGAGACTGCACGATGGATGGGGCACCCAACTTTTGAACAGCAATGAGCGGTCAGGAGCTAGACGAACAGGCCTGGTAGCACTTCTCCGGCCTTGCCTTCTACTACATGCGTGAATGCGTTGGCGTTCAGGGGTGCCTCGGGACCTACATAGACAGTCCGCGCGCCGGCGGCCCGCGCCCAGTGCACAAAGTTTGCCGCCGGATAGACCGACCCGGAGGTCCCGATCACCACCATCACCGTTGCCTTGGAGATCTCGGTCTGAATGCGGTCCATCTCCAGGGGAATTTCACCAAAGAAGACAATGTGCGGCCGCATGCGCGCGCCGCACGAGCAGCGGCCCACCTCGCTCAGGCTCTTGTAGACCATGCGGTCCTCGACCGGCGGCTCACCGCACTCGTTGCCGCAGCGCGCCTTGGCCAACTCTCCGTGCATATGAATGAGGCGCACGCTGCCGGCGCGCTCGTGCAGGTCGTCCACATTTTGCGTGCAGAGAAAGAAGCGGCTGCCCAACTTGTGTTCGAGTTCTGCTAGAGCAACGTGTGCGGGGTTGGGTTGAGCCTTCGCGCCATCCGCTCGGCGGTGAGAATAAAACTCCCAAACCAGCTCTGGATTGCGTTGCCAGGCTTCCGGTGTGCAGACATCCTCAATGGAATGTCCCGCCCATAGGCCGTCTGAAGCGCGGAAGGTAGGCAGTCCGCTCTCAGCGCTGATGCCGGCGCCGGTGAGGACGAAGACGCTGTCGGTAGGACTGATGGTGATGGTGGACATGGTCTCGTTTCCCAGCTTTCAGCTATCAGCCATCAGCTTTCAGACTGTTGCCAAAGCGTCAACGTCCCTCGCTGCGGAGTTAACGCCTTCATACGAAGCGCCGACCTGATAGCTGAAGGCTGCTTTACGGCTCCAGCAAAACCTTGCCTGTGGTCTTACGGCCTTCGAGGTCGCTCTGTGCTTGCGCGGCGTCGGCCAGCGGATACATATGCTCGGCACGCAAAGTCAGCTCGCCTTTGGCGGCCCAGCCCAGCACATCGCCCGCGCGCCACTCCAGCTCTGCCCGCGTGGCGATGTAGTGCCACAAGGTGGGCCGGGTAACAAAGAGCGATCCCTTGCCGGCCAACTGGATCAGATCAAACGGCGGAACGGATCCGCTGGACGCGCCAAAAAGCGCGAGAAGGCCGCGAGGCTTCAGGCAATTGAGACTCTTCTCGAAAGTCGTCTTGCCTACTGAGTCATAGACCACGTCTACGCCTTTGCCGCCTGTCAGGCGTTTTACCTCCGCTTCGAAATCCTGCTCGGAGTAAAGAATTACATCGGAGGCGCCTGCTTCGCGCGCCAGTTCGGCCTTGGCCTCGGTGGAGACGGTGGCAAGGACGCGCGCGCCCAGACGCGCCGCCATCTGCGTCAAGAGCAAACCGACGCCGCCAGCCGCGGCATGAACCAGTGCCGTATCTCCTGCCTTGAGCGGATGAGTTGAGTAAGCAAGGTAGTGCGCTGTCATCCCCTGAAGCATGGCTGCGGCTGCGTGCTCCATGCTCAAGCCATCAGGCACCTTGACCAGCGACGCCGCTGGAACGAGCGCGTATTCGGCGTAGCTGCCCAGCACGCTCACCGAGGCCACAGCATCTCCCGCCGCAAATCCGGTGACACCGGGGCCGAGCTCTTCCACCGTACCGGACGCCTCACTGCCGAGTGTCAATGGCAACGCAGCCTTGTACACACCTTTACGGAAGTAGAGCTCAATGAAGTTGACCCCGACCGCTTCCACGCGGATCAACACCTGCCCTGCGCCCGGTTGAGGAATGGGCAGATCGTCCAGCCGCAGTACTTCAGGCCCGCCCGTCTCGTGAATCTGGATAGCTTTCATGACAGGGCAAGGATGCACCTTTAGACCCGGCTACCGCAAGTGGGGTGGACACTGACAGTGGCAGAAGAGGCGGGATTCAGATGACCCAGCATCAACGGTCCCGCCGAGGTAACGCCTGAGCGGGGACTGTCTGACGCCTGAAATCCATTCTCTATTCCTTGCTTTTTCAGTCTCTATCGGACAGCAGGCTCTGCTGCTCTTCAGGAGATGCCAAACGGACGATCCGGTCCACGGCGTAAGGGGCGGGATGTTGACTGGTGTGATAATGACGCACTTGCAACTCACCAAGCAGACCGATGGCTACCATTTGAATACCTGCCAGGATCATGACCGCCGCAATCACGAACAGGGGACCATGCTGGTCCATCACATTCTGGTGGATGTGGAGGACCTTTTCTCCGAGAAGATATGTCGAGATAGCGCTGCCCGTCATCATGCCGAGCACTCCAAATCCGCCGAAGAAATGCAAGGGGCGGCTCATGTACTGGAGCAGGAAGCGAATGGTCAACAGGTCGAAAAACACGCGAAAGGTGCGTCCGATGCCGTAGTGGCTCTTGCCGCGCTCGCGGTTCACGTTCTTGATGGGAATTTCGCAGATGGACGCGCCATACCAGGAGGCCAGTGCGGGAATGAACCGGTGCATCTCGCCGTAGAGCGGAATATTCTGGATCACTTCACGGCGATAGGCCTTGAAGGTGGTACCGAAGTCGTGGATGTCCACGCCGGATAGCTTGGCCATGAGCCAGTTGGCGCAACGGGAGGGAAAACGCCGCATGATGAAGTTGTCAATCCGCTCCTTGCGCCATCCAGATACGACGTCGTAACCTTCTTCGAGCTTCTCGAGGAAGGCGGGGATGTCGTTGGGGTCGTGTTGCAGGTCGCCATCCATGGCCAGGATGAATTCGCCCGAGGCATGGTCAAAACCCGCAGCAAGTGCCGATGTCTGGCCGAAATTGCGGCGCAGCTTAACCACGAGGACCCGGCTGTCCACCGCGGCTATCTCTTCCAGCAGCTTGTAGCTGCGGTCGCTGGATCCATCGTCGACCAGAACCAGCTCGAAGGAGTCGCCTACCTGCTCCATCACCTGCTTCAGGCGAGCATATAGAGCCGTGACGTTCTCCTCTTCATTGTGAAAGGGAACAACGATCGAATATTTCGCCATGTCAGAATTATAGATGCGCGAATTCTTAAAAAAGATTACGTCTCGTGCCATAATGCGGACCTTTTCTTTCAAAAACTTTTTTCGCAGGCAACCCCGCCGGGCAAATACCGATTATCGATCCAGTTCGTCCAGCATACCCTGCATTTCGCTGAGCGCGTGGCTATTGCCGGTTCGGGCGGCGCAACTGATTCCGGCCTTCAACCGCTCGATCGCCTCCGCCGTTCGTCCGACTCCGGTGAGCGTTTGCGCCGCCATGAAGTATCCGGCCGTGTAGTCGGGGTCGTTGGCCAGCAGCGCGTCGAACTCCTGCATGGCCGCGGCTGTGTCACCCTGCTTTGCCAGCTCCAATGCGATCCCATAGCGGGCAAAGCTGTTCTTGGGGTCCAGCGCGAGAATCTTTTTGAGTCCTGCGATCTTGTCCATCCTGCTCGATTCCTCCACCCGGCCCAGGGGGATTTGCTTAATTGGCCTCGATTGCCGAAACTGGAACAGAATGCCTGATCACGCCGGCTGCCGCAACTCCAATTGTAGCTGGACTGCGGTTGGACCCGGCAGTGGGAATTCGATGAGGAAACGAGGATCTGTAAGATGAGTCCCGCGGAAGCAAACCCTCCGGCCCGCACGGTGGCCGAATCGCAGTCGGAAATGACAGAGATCATTCTGCCCAACGACACTAACACCCTGGGCAACCTGCTCGGCGGACGTCTGATGCACTTCATCGATTTGACCGGCGCCATGGCCGCATATCGCCACTCGCGCACCCACGTGGTGACCGCAGCCATGGACCACATCGACTTCATTCACCCGGTACACCTAGGCGACCTGCTCACCCTCAAGTCCAGCGTAAACCGCGCATTTTCCACATCCATGGAGGTGGGCGTGAAAGTGTGGGCAGAGAACACTCAGACTTCCACGCATATGCACGTGGCCAGCGCGTACCTTGTCTTTGTCGCCATCGATCAGCAAGGCCACCGGCAGAAAATCCCGCAGGTTATTCCGGAAACTCCAGACCAGAGTCGACGCTATGAAGGCGCATTGCGACGGCGCGAAAACCGCGAGGCCGAAGCCGCCCGCCGCAAACAGGCTAAACTCGCCACCGCCAGCCAAGACGATTCAACGGCAGTCCGGTCCTGAGTCGAGGATGAGAGAGACCTTGTCGGCGCAGGAAGTGCAAACGGGCTTCCCGCGCCGCATTGTTTGCCTGAGCGATGAGACGACGGAGACTCTCTACCTGCTGGGCGAACAGGATCGCATCGCCGGAGTTTCCGGATTCACAACGCGACCGCCGGAAGCACGGCTCAAGCCACGCGTGTCGGCGTTCAACAGCGCCAACATCGACGCGATTGTTGCGCTCAATCCAGACCTGCTGCTGACCTTCAGTGACGTGCAGGCCGACATTACGCGCCAACTTGTTCTGCGCGGGCTCACGGTGATGAACTTCAATCAGCGCAGTGTCTGCGAGATTCTGGAGATGATCGCTTCACTCGCGCGGCTGGTTGGAAAAGAGGGCGAGGGGCTGGCGATGGTTGACGGATTTCTGCGCGGACTAGACGAGGTTAGGGCCTCCGCGAAGAACTTCCCGCGCCGTCCTCGTGTTTTCTTCGAGGAGTGGAAAGAGCCGCTCATCAGTGGAATTGCGTGGGTGGAGGAATTGATCGAAATCTCCGGCGGCGATGTGATTTTTCCCGAGCTGCGCGGGTGCGGTAAGTCGAAAGACCGCGTGGTGGACCCAGCCACGGTTGCAGCCCGCGATCCGGAAGTGATCATTGCCTCATGGTGCGGAATGAAAGTGAATGAGCAGGACATCCTTTCGCGACCCGGATGGGCGTCCATCAGCGCGATTCGCAATGGACATCTTTATGAGATCAAGTCGAGCAGTATTTTGCAGCCGGGGCCCGCGGCGTTGACGGAAGGCGTGAGGCAAATTCATGCCATCCTCGCGGGTGTTGTAGGCGTTGATGTTCCGGTCGGTCTGAGGCCGCTGGAGAGGACCGATCTCCGTCTGCTGTGAGCGCCGTCTCCTGTAAGATTTTATTCAGACAGTTCGATGGCGCTTAGTTGTCAAGGAACTCTATCGGAGCCTTCGAAGCGAAGAGAAGTCACGAAGATCGCTGTCCGCTAAAGGAGTAGTTAAAGAATATGGCCCACTCACATGCTATGCCGTCGCCGGTCGCATTGCCCGGCGTTTCCAAAATCGTCGCTGTCGGTTCCGGAAAGGGTGGAGTTGGCAAAACAACCGTCGCCGTGAACCTGGCTATTGCGCTCTCACGCCTGGGCCAGCGCGTGGGCCTGATCGATGCCGACATCTACGGACCCAATGTGCCACTGATGATGGGCTCAACTCAGCAGCCGAAGGTCGTCGAGGGCAATCGTATTGAGCCAAACCTGACGCATGGCGTCAAGACCATCTCCATCGGCTATATCTCTCCCGGCGACAAACCGCTGGTGATGCGCGGCCCCATGCTGCACCAGATCATCCGTCAGTTTCTGCAGCAGGTGGATTGGGGCGAACTCGACTACATGGTTGTCGATCTGCCTCCAGGCACAGGCGACGTGGTGATTTCGTTGGTCCAGACCGTTCCCCTCACTGGAGCCGTGGTCGTTTCCACGCCGAGCGACGTCAGTCTCGAGGACGCACGCAAGGCGCTACAGATGTTTGCGCAGGTCAATGTTGAAGTCCTGGGCATTGTCGAAAACATGAGCCACTTCACCTGCCCGCATTGCCATCACGAGATCGACATCTTTTCTCGTGGAGGCGCAGAGCGCACCGCGCAGCAGTTCAGCATTCCATTCCTTGGATCCGTCGAATTGGTCCCGGCGATCCGCGAAGGCGGCGACCGCGGACTGCCCGTTGCGCTGGCCGGACCGAAGAGTCCGCAGGCCGCGGAGTTTTACGCCATCGCTGAGAAGCTGATGGTTCGCGCAGAGGCTGCTGCGGCGGCGGCCACGGACGTTATCGAGATCAGCTAGCGACTTGCGATGAGCAGACGCACGCTCTTCGCTCGCACAAGGTAAGCCGCCATTCGCACGGAGCCTTCAGCCGCGCAGGGTCGGGAATGGAATTGAGTGAGAAGATGCTGATTCGTCCTGTTGAAGTGAAAGATTTTGCGCAGTGGAAAACGCTTTGGGACGGATATAACGCGTTTTACGGACGCAAGGATAAGACTGCGTTGCCGGACACAACGACGAACATGACATGGTCGCGGTTCTTTGATGCTTATGAGCCGGTGAACGCTTTGGTTGCGGAGGATTCTGGTCGGCTGCTCGGCCTGGTGCACTACATCTTTCATCGCAGCACGATCTCAATTGCTCCGACTTGCTATCTGCAGGATTTGTTCACTGAAGAATCTGCTCGCGATATGGGAGTAGGGCGTGCGCTGATTGATGAGGTCTATCGTCGCGCCGCACAGGCAGGATCGAGCCGCGTCTATTGGCTGACACACGAAACCAATGCCATTGCGATGAAGTTATACGACAAGGTCGCGGAGAAGTCCGGATTTATTGTCTATCGTAAAAATTTCTAGCTTCGATTCGAACCATCCGTAAGACAAGAAAAGCGGGGTTTGCACCCCGCTCTCGCTTCGCTTCGATTGATTGCAATTTACCGCCAGTGCCCTTCGCGCATTTCCCAATGGTCATGCACATGCACCCAGCGGTGGGCAACCCAATGTGCACCGCGATGGGGCGGACGCTCATAGTGGCCCGGGACCCAGACATAGCGGCCGTCGTCCCAGCGGTGATAGCCGGAAACCCAAACGAAGCCCCGCTCCGGGGGCGGACCGGGATGCTCGACAACCACGGGCGGCGGTCCGATGCGAACCACAACCTGTGCATTTGAGGCCGCGGGTATCTGTGTGAGAGCAAGCAAAACTGCCAATGCAATTTTCTTCATGATGAATCAACTCCTCCACGTTTTCAGGGTTTGCGGAACACAACGTTCGTTCCGCCCGTTGAATTCTTCAACGATTTATCGGAACAATAGTTGCGTTCTTCCGAAGCGCCCTGACGCGCAATCAAGCACGGGGTGAGTGCCAGAAGCGCCCAGCACTCGATTGGATGCAACGCAGAATGAGGAAGTGGTCCACAGAGTCTGTGAAAAAATCTCGTAGCGCAATTGGTAAAAATACAAGCCTTGCAACGCAAAAGAGAGCGGAGCCGAAGCCCCGCTCTCTTTTGTTGCCGATTGCAACCTACCGCCAGTGCCCTTCCACCAGAACCCACTGCCCGTGCCTGTGAACCCAGTGATGTGGAGCCCAGCGTCCGCCTTCATGTGGCGGGCGATCATAGTGTCCGGAAACCCAAACGTAGTGATCACCTTGATATTGGTGATAGCCGGATACCCAGACATACCCGCGCTCGGGAGGTGGACCGGGACGCTCATAAACAGGAGCTGGTGGCCCGACGCGAATGACAACCTGGGCCAAGGAAGCCACAGGACAGAGAGTGAGAGCGAACAGAACTGCAAGTGCGATCTTCTTCATCATGAATCGAGCCCTCCAGGGTTCGTATCGCCGGACACTCCTAGTTTGTTCCGGCCTGGTTATCACTTCGAGGTTGCTGCCTCGACGTCGCGCGATGGAGAGAGTTGCACGCCCGATGGCTGCCGTACTCATCTCTCTTGTACTATCCCTGGTTTGGTGAAGAATGCTCTGTATTGCTCAGTCTAGTTTTTCAGTCCTGCAGTCGCGGCCTCAAGCTCTTCTGTCAGCGCTTCTGCTGCCGTGATGCAGGCCCCGCGGCTTACATCGCGGTGGGTCACCAGTCGAATCGCGTCTCGCCCCACAATGCTGATCAACACACCACGCGCCTTCATGCGCGAGACCAGATCCGCCGCACTGATGCCTTCAGCGAGTTTGAAGATCACAATGTTCGTCTCTACCGCGTCCGGGTCAATGGACACGCCTTCCATATTCGAAAGAGCTTCTGCCAGCAGCCGGGCATTCGCGTGGTCCTCGTGCAAACGCTTCGGTCCCTGCTCCAAGGCGATGAGCCCCGCAGCGGCCAGCACGCCCACCTGGCGCATTCCGCCGCCCAGCGCCTTGCGGAAGATGCGCGCCTTCTCCATCAGTTCCGCCGAACCCGTGAGCATGGAGCCTACCGGCGCGCCGAGCCCTTTGGACAAGCAGAACATCACTGTATCGAACCCGCGGGTCAGCATCTTTACGTCCACGCCGAGTGCCGTTGACGCATTGAAAATTCGCGCTCCATCCAGATGAACGGGAAGCTTGCGCCCTCTCGCACCGTCCCAGATCTCTTCAAGAACTGAAAGCGGCGTGCAACTTCCACCGGCAAGGTTTGCCGTATTCTCGATTTCAATGAGTCCGGTCGCTGCGCGGAAACCGCCCCAGCTATAAATCACCGGCTCGATATGCTCCCATGTCAGGATGCCGCGATCCGCATGGACAGCGCGCACCAGGCAGCCAGAAAAAACTGCGGTCGTGGCCATCTCCCAATCGAGGATATGCGAGCGCGACTCGGCGATCACTTCCTGCCCCGGCTGCGTATGCAAGCGGATGGCAATCTGGTTGCCCATGGTGCCGGTCGGCACAAACAGCGCGTCCTCGCGGCCAAAGACCTCTGCCGCGCGCCGCTCCAGCAGGTTCACGGTTGGGTCTTCGCCATAAACGTCATCCCCCACTTCGGCGGCAGCCATGGCCGCACGCATCTCCGGCGTGGGTTTGGTTACTGTGTCTGAACGCAGATCAATGATGGACGACATTGATTCCTCTCTCCTGAATCGATTTCTAAAACGAACGATCCTGTTTCTTGTTCATTGCTTCAATTTGGAGGAGAAATGCGAATAGTTTCCAGAATGATGCGAAAGAACTTCATATCCTGCTCCAGATTCTCTTCACTCGTTAGCAAATAGATGGAATAGTTGATGGATGGAACTGTGGCATCAAAATCGGGAGCGGGCTTGCCGGCCTGAGTTACAACAAGTATTTCAACTTTGCCATTTGGAAGTTTTATTCTCGCAGACTCGCTCTTCAGTCCTTTGATGCCCAACTCTGGTGGGGATTCGAGACAGTCCTTCCCTCCAAATACTGTGCACTGAGCCTCTAAAAAGTCATGGAGATGTTTCGTGCCTTCGAAGCAATTGCAACCTGCGAAGAATCCGATATACCTATCGCATCCTCCATTGTTGCAATCCTCGACGCTGGTCGGTTTGAAGAACAATTGCCGGCCGTGATCGATCCCGGTCATCTGGTGTGGAGGGAACAGATAGAGTCCATGCGGTATGGGAACTACTATTCCGAATTCGAGGTTGCGATAGACATGCGTCTTAGCAGCCGCCGTGATCGGCAATGCCGCTAAGGCCAACAGAGGAACAATTCGCACCAATCGCATCGTCAGGCTGCCCTCGTCTCGCATCGAAATCTGTTTTGACTCACCAAACGTGGCATGCATTCGCGGGCATCATTGGCTGGCCTGTCTTACATCCGAACGCTTTTCCGAATTCCGGCATGTTCTGCACTACGCCGATGATTCGAAATTCGTCCGGCGAGTGCGGGTCGGTCTGCACCTGCAAGCGAAGCTGCTCCGGCCGCTGACTGCCACACCAGTTCTGACCGTCGGCGAGGAAGAACTGCTGCACGGGCGTGAAGCCGTTCGCGTCTTTTGCGTTGAGGTCGATACCCTTCCGTTTCGCATCGGCCAAGAAAGCCATGTAGGCCAGGCGAAGCCCGCCGTTGTCTGCCGTGTTTTCGCCGAGAGTGAGCTTGCCATTCAGCTTCACGTCGTCAATGGCTGTGAAGCCGCCATATTCCTTCACTTCGCAGTCTGTCATGGCATCGAACTTTTTGCCATCGTCCGCGGTCCACCAGTCGGCGAGATTGCCGTTGCCATCGAACTGCCGCCCCTGATCGTCGAAGCCATGCGTGAGTTCGTGTCCGATGACAGCGCCGATGTGGCCGTAGTTCTCTGCATCCGTGGCGCTCGGGTCGAAAAACGGAGACTGGAGAATTCCAGCGGGGAAGTTGATGTCGTTCATGCTGGGGTTGTAGTACGCGTTGATGGTCGGCGGCGACATGCCCCATTCTCCGCGATCGACCGGCTTGCCGATCTTCGCCAACTGTCTATGATTTTCAAACTCGGTGGCCCGCACGGCGTTGCCCAGCGCGTCTCCCCGCACGACCGTCAACGCCGAGTAGTCGCGGAAGTGATCTGGATACGCGATTTTGTTGGCGACCATGTGAAGCTTTTCCCGGGCTTTGACTTTCGTCTCGTCGCTCATCCAGGTCAGCGTTCCGACATTTCTGTCCATCGCATCTTCAATGTCATGGACCATCTGTAGCGTCTGCTGCTTGCTGTTTGCGGGGAAATTTGCTTTCACATACACTTCGCCGAGCGCTTCGCCCAATGCACCATCTGTCGCGGAGACGCACCGCTTCCAGCGAGCTTCCTGTTCCGGTTGACCGCTCAGCACACGGCCAGAGAAAGCAAAA
>JBAWCO010000394.1:0-19869 GCA_049590315.1 Occallatibacter sp.
CAATGGGGCATCGCATCCACATGGGCGGCCGCAATAACAAAGAGCCATGGCTGACCATTGTCGGGGTTGCCAAGGAGGCCAACTATTCGCTGTGGGACCCCACTCCGCGCGCCGCCGTCTACATGGACGCTATGCAGGTGCCGCCTGACGGCACGGAGTACGCCATCACCACCAACGGAGACCCGCTGGCCCTTGCGGCGGCGGCACGCAAGGCTCTGGCAGCGCTCGACCCGGCCTTGCCACTGAACGTAGTTGAGACCTATGAACAATTGCAGCGCGACAATCTGACTGGCCTGATGTCAGCGTCGCAGATGTTGAGTATCGATGGATCGATCGCGCTGCTTCTGGCAGCGATCGGCATCTTTGGCGTGATGGCAAACCTGGTGGGTGAACGGACGCGCGAGATTGGCGTGCGCCTGGCCCTCGGAGCGCGACGGGAAGATGTGCTGGGCATGATTCTGCGCCGGGCCTCCTGGCTTACCGGGACGGGGGTCTGCATCGGTCTGGTTCTGGCTTTCGCGCTGGCGCGCCTAGTAGCCAACCTGCTGCGCGGCGTCCGTCCCGATGACCCGGCGGTCTTTGCGAGCATCACAGCCACCGTTGTTTTGATTGCGATTTTTGCAAGCTGGCTGCCTGCGCGGAGGGCTTCGCGCATCGATCCAATGGTGGCTTTGCGGGATGAGTAAACAGAGGCGCGCGAACAGCTGCCATTGGAAATCACTTTGAATATGAGTGGGCGCTAGCTCCTTTGCGCCCATGGAACTCCTCAGAGCCCTGCCTCGTAGAGTATCTTTCCATCAGTACAAGATATGGACAAAAAGATAATCTTCTTTTGAGGAGGCTTCATGGACCCGGTAGATCCACCTGTTGCTCCGGAGATTCCCTCCGAACAGCCGCAAGCGCAACCCGCCGACGGCACAGAATCGACTAGGCAATCTGAGCCCGTTTCCATCGAAAAAGATCCCCCAGAGACCCGTGCCGTGCGCTGGATATTCCTGGGCAGCGAGGGTCTGCGCGCAGGCTGGTCGGTATTGGTCTTCATTCTCATATTCGCTATTTTTGCTTCCTGTGTGGGTTTTGCATTTGTCCATTTCAATTTGATCAGCACCAAGAGGGGAGATTTCACAGCCAGGGGCGCATTCTTCGGAGAAATGATCAGTTTCCTGGCAATGGCAGGAGCGGCCGCGATTGTGGCGTTGATTGAGCGCCGCCGCGGAAACCTGTTGGCGTACAACCTGACAGATACACGAGGCGGCTTTCACTTCGTTACCGGATATGCGTCCGGATTCGCGGCCCTTTCTGCGCTGATCGGAGTGCTTGCGTGGGGAGGCTGGCTGCACTTTGGAAATGTCGCGCTCTCGGGAATTGAGATCTTCAAGTTTGGTGCGTTGTGGGCTGTGGCTTTCCTGCTGGTAGGGTTCGTGGAAGAGGGAATATTTCGTTGCTTTCTGCTGTCGACTCTTACGCGTGGGATTAACTTCTGGTGGGCGCTGGGCTTGGTCGCGCTTATTTGCGGGGAGTTGCTGTGGTTGGGAAAGGGCAACGGCATCTGGGGCGTCTATCTGGTTGCGGCGCTTGGCCTGATTCCCTGCGCGCTGCTGCACCTGAACAAAGCAAAGGGATCCGGCTTCTGGCAGGCTGCGTGGGTCACGTCGACTCTGTTCGGCTTCATCCACACAACCAACAACGGCGAGAACTGGATTGGCATCTTTGCCGCGGCCTTCATTGGCTTCGCATTCTGCGTTAGCGTATGGGCTACGGGGTCGGCTTGGTGGGCTATTGGTTGCCATGCCGCGTGGGACTGGGGTGAAACCTATTTCTACGGCGCAGCCGACAGCGGCAATGTGGCCACCGGCCACTATCTCACCACCACTCCTTCGGGCTCCGCGCTGTGGAGCGGCGGCACGGACGGCCCGGAGGGCAGCGTGCTGGTGATTGTCATCATCCTGCTGTTGATTGCGGCTGTTCTCGTTTTCTACCGCCGCGGAAAGAGCGACGCTTCGGCTGCACGGACTTCAGAGGTAGCTGCAGGATAATCGCATGCGGCTCTGGCTCAACCATACCGGCGAAGTCTCTCTGCGCGAACAGTTGGTCACCCAGGTAGTCCTCGCGATTCTCTGCAAGGAGATGCTCCCCGGCCAACGGTTGCCCAGCACCCGCGACCTGGCGCGCCGCTTCAACATCCATGCCAACACGGCCAGCGCGGCCTATCGCGAACTCGAGCGCGAGGGCTGGGTCGAATTTCGCCATGGGAGCGGCGTGTATGTCCGAGCCAACCATCCTACCGCCCCCACCTCGCCACAAACTGTTGCCGAATTGGTGGTGGATCAGCTCATCGGCGAACTGGTAGACGGGGCGCGCAAGCGGGGTGCGTCTGAAACTTTGCTGAGGGATCGTCTGCGCCGCTGGCTCGCCCTCGAGCCTCCTTCGCGCTGGTTGGTCATTGAACCCGATCCGGAGTTGCGCCGCATCGTCATCCACGAAATGACACTGGCGCTGGCGCTTCCGATAGTGGGCTGCGCCGTGGAAGATTGCGCAACAACCGATATGCTGCGTGGCTCAATGCCCGTGGTTTTGCCCAGCAAGGCTGAGATGGTACGCAAGCTGTTGCCGGCAGGAACCGAGCTGACGACTCTGCAAGTGCACCCGGTTGCGCCGGAGTTACAGGCCTATCTCAAGCGCTACTTGCCGGAGCATAGCGGAGACCTGATCGGCATTGCATCGCGCTGGTCTGAGTTTCAGCGTATCGGCCGCACCATGCTGGTGGCCGCCGGGTTGCCACCGGAGAGCCTACTGGTGCGCGATCCTACACGTCCCGGCTGGAAGCGCGGCCTGGATGCTACTTCAGGCGTGGTCTGCGATTCGGTCACGGCACTGGAATTGACGGCGGGCCTGTTCCCTATGCGCTTTACACTGCTTGACGCTGCTTCTGTGGAGCCACTGCGCGCGATGGAAGCCACAATCGCCGGCGAGAGCAACGGGCTTTCCGCATAACTCGAAGATAACTCCTGCGTTGTGACACCTGCGAAACTGTCCCAGTGATGCTCCCTCGCAGCGCGCTTTAAACCTAACATCGGTTCTCATAAAGCCAATCAAGGAGTTCCGATGAACCGTCCGATGATTCAAGCTATTCTCTGCCTCACACTTTGCCCGCTACTTAAAGCGCAACAGCCAACGCAGGCTTCCTCAACCCCCACCGCCCCACTGGCCGCGCAAACCATCCAAGTTACCGGCACTCTGCGCGTCGCACAAAATGAGAAGCAGCCGGTCCAAGAGCCTCCACTTACTGCTGCCGACCTGGACCGCAGCCAGATTCTCAAGCAAGCGCGAACAATCGTCATCTGTTCGGAGACAGAATTCCTCACCGCCGCAACGCTCGACCGCGCCTTGATGCGCCAACCGGCCTGGGACAAGCTTGGCCTGTCGATCGTCAGCGACTCGTGTTATGGCGATCCTCGCTCCAGCAAGCCGCGCCCTGCTGAGCTGAAAGTCCAAATCAACCGAGTCATCTTCACTCATATTCACACCTACATCCTCACCGATAAGGCAACTGGCATTGTTCTCGCGTCGGGCAGGGTCAGAGCCTTCGACGGAGTCGTTGCTTCCGGCCCCATGGCCGAACAGATCGTGAAGGCGCTCTCCTCAGCTCGGTTATCAGCGAGCCCGGTGGGCGGCGATCAAGGGTTGTGATTTCCTGCCAAGGGTTACGCTTCTGCTCCAGATCTCGATTCTGAGAGCTGAGAGTCGCGCGTTTCAACATCGCTCGAGCCACTAACCAAGCCGAAGGAGGAGTCACCATGATTCGCAGGGTGCTTCAAGCCGTGCTTTGTCTCGTCGTGTGCCCCGTACTGATTGCGCAACAGCTTCCAGCAACGGCCGTCGATCTTAGCGCGCCGCAGAGACTGCCGAATAATCCGGAGCCTGCACCAGCCGGGAAGGCCGATTGGGAGCGAGTTCAGGACCTGGCGAACGGCGAGGAGATCATGGTCGAGCGCGGCAGAGGGCTTCCAGTGCCCTGCCTGTTTGCGGGAGCTACCGGCGACTATCTCTTCTGCGATTCGATGTACAGCGGTCATCAATATCGATTCGTGCGTTCCCAGGTTCAGCGTGTTCGCCGAGACGACAAGAGAAGGAATGTACACATCCTGATTGGCGGGCTGGCAGCAGCGGGATTTATCTGGGGAGTGGCAACTCCGCCTGCCGATGGATATCCGCGCCTTTTGGGTGGCTTGGCGGGAGCCGGGATTGGGGCGTTTGCCGGAGTGGTGGTCGGGTTACCGGTTGCGCTGCTGGTTCCGGGGAGAACGGTCTTTCACCAGTCGATCTCGAAGAACAAGGCCGCTGATCCGGTGAAGAATCCAGAGACGCCGGAGCAGGGGTTCGCGCCATGACAGCGCCTTGAATCTTCATAGGCAGGTTGCCGCGGAGCGAGCCCGGGGGCGTTATCCTGAAGTGGACAGATGTCCAACCCAGGCTCCCTCGACCCATCGACTTTCCGCACTCGCGTTTCCAGGCCGCGACGCCGTAAGCGCCGCTGGCCGCGCTTCCTGTTGTGGTCCGCAGCCATACTGCTGGCGGTCCTCTTGATTGCTGCGGGTATCGGCGTTCTCTTGTTGCGCTCGGCAGAGAAGGCGGCGCTGCCGGTGCTCGACGGCGATTTGCATCTTGCGGGACTGTCTGCGCCGGTAACTGTGCGCCGCGACGCGCATGGCGTGCCCCACATTGAGGCGGCCAATGAGGACGACCTTTTTTTCGCGCAGGGCTACGTCACCGCTCAGGACCGGCTTTGGCAGATGGACGCATTCAGGCGCAACGCGAATGGCGAACTGGCGGAGATTCTCGGGCCCTCGTTGCTGCGGCATGACCGGACACAACGCGTGATGCAGTTCCGCAACACGGCGCAGCGCATGTACGCCAGCATGTCGCAAGCTGACCGCACGCGCCTGGATGACTACGCGCGCGGTGTGAATCTCTTCATTGACCAGCATCATGACTCGCTTCCAGCCGAGTTCAAGCTGCTGTTTTATCGGCCCAGACCGTGGAGCGGTGTCGACTCACTTTCCATCGGCATGATGATGGTGCAGATGCTGGATACGCACTGGTATGCGAAGTACGCGCGCGATGAGATTGCGGCCCAGCTTCACAATCCGAAGCTGGAAGCCGATTTGTATCCGGTGGGCTCTTGGCGCGATCGTCCACCCACAGGCACAGTGGTGGATTGGAGCCAGCCGCATCCTGCGCCGCAGGGTAGCAACGAGGACGACGATGATCGCACACAGGCCGGCAAGGCACACGCGGACCATGAAGACCTCAGAACCCTGAGGGCCACGCTCGGATTGAATTCGTGCGCCGGGTGCGCCTACGGCTCGAACAACTGGGTGATTGCGGGAAGCCATACGGCGAGCGGAAAGCCGCTGCTCTCGAACGATATGCACCTGGGTTTGATGGAACCGAACATATGGTTCATGGCTGACCTGATGGCAGCCGGAGCCCAGGGTGCGCCTAGCTATCACGCAACCGGCGTGACGCTGCCGGGTGTGCCGTTTGTGATTGCGGGGCACAATGAGCACGTGGCATGGGGGTATACGGCGCTGTTTGCCGATGTGCAGGACATGTACGTGGAGAAGCTCGACGGCAAGGGAAACTTTCAGTCTGCTGACGGAAGTTGGAAGCCGCTCAAGAAGGATCACGAGGTGATCGTGGTGCGTGGAGGCCGGGATAACGTGGTGGACGTTGAGTTCACCGACCACGGGCCGCTCGTTAATCCGCTGTTTCCGAAAGAGAAACGGGCCATCGCCCTCAAGTGGACGCTCTACGACCCGGCGCTCAATGCGCTGCCGCTACACGAAATGAACGTCGCTTCCAACTGGGACGAGTTCTCTGGTGCTTTGCGTTTGTGGTGCTGGCCGGCGCAGAACCTGGTCTACTCCGACGACCAGGGGCACATCGCTTACCACGCCATCGGCCAGATCCCCATTCGTCCCGGAGGACTGCAGGGCGTGCCCATTCAAGATTCTGCGCACGAATGGAAGGGTTATATTCCGTTCGATGAAATTCCGAATGCGTTCGATCCGCCGTCAGGTTTTCTGGCTACCGCCAACGCCCGCGTGACCACGGAGAAGTCTCCTTACCCGCTGACGCTTGAGTGGCAGGACCCTTACCGCATTGAGCGCATCTACAAGTCGCTGCAAGGCCGCGACAAGCTCACTCCGAAAGACCTGCTAGCGGTGCAGACGGACATCTATAGTGAAGTGGACCAGGAGCTGGGCCATCGCTTTGCCTACGCCATTGACCACACTCCCAGCGCGGATGACCAACTGCACAAGGCCGCCGACCTGATGCGCAGTTGGGATGGGCGCCTGGCGATCAACTCCGCTGCGGCTTCGATTGTGACCGAGACGCGTGCCGCGCTTTGGCCTCTGATTCTGGAGCCCAAACTCGGCAAGACGGCTGAAGACTACCAATGGTCCGAATCTAACTTTGCCGAGGAAGAAATCGTGATGCATGCCAGCGCGGACTGGCTTCCCGCGGGCTACAAAAACTGGGACGCGCTGCTGACGCAGGCCGTACGCAACGGGATGAAGAAGGGCAAAGCTCCTGGGGACGTGACCCAATGGACGTATGGAAGCTGGCATGTGGTGGATATCGAGCATCCGCTGGCTGACTTTGTGCCGTTCTTCAGCCGCATTGCGGGGACCGGCGAGTTGCCGCTGAGCGGCGATGGCACGACGGTGAAGCAGGTGGGACGCGCGTTTGGCCCTTCGCAGCGATTCACCATGGACTGGAGCAATGTGGACGGATCCACGGAGAATATTGCTCTGGGCGAGAGCAGCGATCCCTACAGCCCGTACTACCGCGACCAGTGGAACGACTACTACGGTGGCACGACTTTTGCGCTGCCATTCAGCACGGCAGCCGTGGCGGCGCAGACCAGTCACACTCTACGCCTGTTGCCATGAACGGACAGGGGTCAGGGATCAGCCATCCCAGCGACGGAGGACCCATCGCCGGGGGTCCCGTCAGGGATCAGGGACCAAAGATCAAGGGTTACCGGTCAGTAGTGATCATTCTTTCCGCCGCGGGTGTGGCTGTGACGCCGCAGCTTATCCGAGGCAACTCCTGCGGGCATGACTTCGATTTTCACCTTGTCTCGTGGCTCGACTGCCTGAACAGTTGGCGGCACGGCATTCTCTACCCGCACTGGACACCCAGCGCAAACTTCGGCGCCGGCGAACCGCGCTTTGTTTTCTATCCACCGCTGACATGGATGCTGGGCGCGGCACTCGGCGTTGTGCTTCCGTGGACATTGGTACCCATTGCGCTGACCTGGGTACTGTTGGCAGCGACAGGTCTGGCTACGCGGGCACTTGCTCTTGAGGCAGTCTCCGATGGGGCCGCGACGTTGGCGGGTTGCATGGCTTTGTTCTCCGGCTATGCGTTGTTTTGTTCGTACGAGAGATCGGCCTTTGGCGAACTGACGGGCGGCTTCTGGATTCCGCTGCTTCTGCTGCTCGTGCTGCGCGATCGTAACGCAGAGGGCACGGCATTGTGGAGGGCTTTCGATGGTTCCGCGTTTCCGCTTGCG
Organism: Occallatibacter sp.; assembly: GCA_049590315.1. Classification (GTDB taxonomy): domain Bacteria; phylum Acidobacteriota; class Terriglobia; order Terriglobales; family Acidobacteriaceae; genus Telmatobacter. The sequence goes on from JBAWCO010000394.1 coordinate 7,586, forward strand.
CTCGTTGTCGCCGGTGCGTGGCTTTCGAATGTTCCGGTGGGCATCATGGCCTGCTATCTGCTCGCCGCGGTTGCACTGGCGGCTTCAGTGCTCTCGAAATCTTGGGCTCCAGCTTTGCGGGCTGCGGTTTCAGCAGCACTCGGAATTGGGCTGGCGGCCATTTATCTTGTGCCCGCGGTCTGGGAGCAGCGCTGGATCGATGTCCGCCAAGTTACAGGCGACGCCGGCGAAATGATTGAGAATAGCTGGCTCTTCGCGCACAATGCCAACCCCTTGCTCGAACTACACGATCAAGAGCTCAGACGAGTATCCATCATTGCCGCGGTGATGATTGCGTTGGCGCTGGCCGGCATTCTGGTGTTTTGGCTGCGCAGCCGTGGCGACACTGAAAAACAGCCGGCGGATATTCTGTCGGTCGCCCGCCGCTTCTGGATTCCGCTCGCGTTGATTCCAGTTGCGATTCTTCTGCTCCAGCTACCCGTTTCTCTGCCGGTTTGGAATCTGCTGCCGAAGCTTCGCTTGTTGCAGTTTCCGTGGCGGTGGCTGATGGTGCTGGAAGCGCCGATGGCTGTCATTGTGGCGTCAGCGATCTGGCCTTCCCGGAGATCAGGCGGTCGCTGGCCGCGCGTCGCTGTCGCTTCGGCTTGTGCAGTGGTGTTCATGAGCCAGACGGCGATTTCGGGGCTGGTCTTCTTCCAGGTGTGCGACGACGAGGACGCCGTAAAACCGATGCTGGATGTCTATCGTACCGGTGCGGGATTTCAGGGCACGGACGAGTACGCTCCTCCAGGTGCGGACAACTCGATGGTGGCAAGCGGGCTGCCTTTCGCTTGCCTGGTCAGCAACCCCTCCGTCGTGTTGGGCGTCACACCTGGTGGTCAACTTGCAGAGGGCGCGCAGCCCGCATGGGACCCCGCGCAGGGCAGTTGTCAGACGGCATTCGCACCAACGACCGATCCCCGGGCCGCAGGTCGCTGGGATTTGAACCCTGAGCATCTACGCATCTTCGGAACAACGTCGAGTGCCGGATTTCTGATCCTGCGTCTTCGCAGTTACCCAGCCTGGCAGGTGATGCTAAACGGCCGGCGCGTCGCGGCTATGCCTGCGCGCGCGGACGGCCTGATGGTAGTCCCCGTGCCGCGCGGCGCGGTTGAGCTGACTGCAGACTGGACCACCACTCCGGACGTGGTTGCCGGACGCTGGCTCAGCGGACTGGTGCTCGTCTTGATCACAGGCCTATGTTTGCTGGAGCGAAAGCTATCCCGCCCTCGGTTATCATGAAGATGATGCCTGTCGACGTGAAATCGCTGATTCAGGAGGGCGCAGAGTTGACCGACCGCGCGCTGGAAGAACTCATTCCCGGCGTGGAGACGGTGCCTGCGTCTATTCACGGCGCCATGCGCCACTCCACTTTTGCGGGAGGGAAGCGTCTGCGGCCTGTGCTGGCCATGCAGGCGGCCGTCACGATCGCCGGAACGCTGCCTGCGGGCATTGAGCGGTTGGGAGCGGCACTCGAGATGCTCCATACATATTCGCTGATCCACGATGACCTGCCCGCTCTGGACAACGACGACCTGCGCCGCGGCAAGCCTACCTGCCATGTTGTTTTTGGCGAGGCAATCGCGATCCTGGCTGGAGACGCCTTGCAGACCCGTGCCTTTGAGGTGCTGGCGGGACTCGATTGTCCACCTGCTGCAACGGTCAAGATCATTGGCCTGATCGCCAACGCAATCGGCACCGTGGAAGGCATGATCGGCGGGCAGGTGCTGGACTTGGAGAGCGAACATCTGAAGCCGACACCGGAGCTTGTTGCGGCCATTCATCGCGCCAAGACGGGCGCCCTGATTCGCGTGAGCGTGGTGGCGGGCGGCGTTTACGCTGGAGCCAATGAGGACGACGTTGCGCGTCTGGACCTGTTCGGCCGCAAGGCGGGGCTGGCTTTTCAAATTGTGGATGACGTGCTGGATATGACTGTCGACTCGGCGCACCTGGGCAAGACCGCGGGCAAGGATCTGGCGACGGAGAAAGCCACATGGCCTGCTGTCTATGGCATTGAACAGAGCCTGCGCGATGCAGACGACTTGGTGAAAGAGGCGCTGGCTGCTCTGGAGCCCTACAGCAGCCGCGCGGATGGCCTCAAGTCGGTGGCACGCTACCTGGTCGACCGGAAGAACTGAACAACCGGGTAACGAGGGCGGGTGGAAACGTGAAGTACTATTTCCGAAAAAAGTACCCGTTGCGAAAGCCGATGAGGCAAAGCTTCTCTCTTTCTCTTTTGCACGTATTCGGGTCTGCGGTCGGATGGATTTACAAAATGGCATTCGGCGGACTGGATGAGTTCGCCTACCGAAGAGAGAGAAGGGCGTTTATCGCTGAGGTCAATAGTAGCTTCTCCTATTTGTTCTCCGAACACGGAGGCTGCATTCAGCCTCACAATGATGAGAATCTGCCCCGGGCATTCAACTATGTTTCTGTAATTGTTGAGTTCAAGGACATGAGCATCCGGCTCGTCCGGGGACGAGGTGAGTTGGATGCCGAAGTCGCTCCAGCTCGCGAACTGGGAGACTGGCGGGAGTTTTCCTTTTTGCAACAGGTTCTGACGTCTCCTGAAGGCGATACGCCCCTGTTTGCACACGAGTCGTTGGACCAGCTTGCAGGACAGTTGCAGACGAGTTGGGTTCAGCTCGTTGATTTACTCTCTGAGGAGAACTGGTTTCCTGGCCTCACGATGCCGGAGTGGAGAAGATTTATCCGGCTGTCCCCCGAGGAAAAACTTGCAATTTTAGCGAGCAGGGCGCCAAAGCAGCGAAAGCGAAGCAGGTATTCTCTAACTCATAGCTGACCTGAAGCTTTGGGCCTCAACAATTCCATTCATAGGCAGGGGCAATGCTCTCCGAAGCCGAGATCCTCACCGCATTGCGCGATTGCTTCGACCCGGAAGTTAAGCTGAATCTCGTCGATTTGGGTTTGATTTACGGAGTCGAGACTGGACCTGACCCGGACTCAAAGCCGGCATGGCCGCGCCAGTGGGTCAAGGTGACCATGACTCTGACCACCCCGCAGTGCCCCGCCAGCGGACTCATCTTCGAGCAGGTGCATAACCGCCTGGCCGGCATTCCAGAGATCAGCAGCGTGAAGGTTGACCTGATGTGGGAACCAAAATGGACTCCGCACCGCATCAGCGCGGCGGGGCGCCTTCAACTGGGGCTCTAGGATTCGGAGTAGGTGTGGCCAGCAGGCGCGGGCCGGGAAAGAATCTGGCGAAGGGTTTCGCGTTTAGCTTCGATCTCCTCGACCGTCCCCTCAACCTGATCGAGCACTTTCTGGACGCTTTCGATGTAGCCGGGAACCACAGTCCACCAGGTGCGAATTGTCTCCTCCTGGTCAAGCAGCGTGAGAGCGGTGCCCGCGGCTGCCGTCACCATTCCGGTGCGACGCCATCCGGTGAGCAAAAGCAGACCACCGACAACAAGTGCTCCGGCCGCCGCAATACTAGTCCAATTCTTCTCTTCACAACTCTCGGTGCGCGGGAGACCGTTCGATTCTTTCTCCGCTTGAGTCAATGGAACTACCACCATTGTCTGTCTCCTTCTGTCTTATCCGCGGCCCCAGGTGAAGGGTTACGGTCCAAAAGATTCTCGCTCTAAGTTACTTGCCAGGGGTTCATTCCGCAAAATTGTCGGTTTTCCGCACAATTCTCAATCCAGATCGAACTCTCGCAATGGTTTGCCTTCCGGAGCGTCCTTGGCTTTGCGCAGGGCTTCGGCAAATTTCTTCTCCATCAAATCGGCTTTGTTTTTCTCCGCATCCACGGACTGACGAAAAAGCGATTCCTTCCGCTCTTCCTGGGCACGCATGGCCTGCGCCGCTGTCTCCAGGTCCTCGAACATCCGCTTGCGCGGGGCCGAGGTGTGGCTCACCAACTGCCCACTCTCGGCGTCTATCCGGAGCATCGCCCCGCAATCCGGACACGCAACTTCGAAAATCTGATCCTTCGCCTTAGTCATTTCATTCCAAATTGTATGCCCGGCCACGCCGTATTGCCCAGTGCAGGCGAAACCGAAGGAACGTCCTCGGCAGCTTTTCGAATAAATCGTCGAAGACGGGCAGGTGGTACTATCACCTGCGAATATCGTCTGACCTGTAAAGAGGGTTCAAATGAAGCGCAACCTCATGCATCTGCTCGGTTCCTTCCTCATCGTCTTCTTTTCCTGCACGCCGTTCTGCCAAGCTCAGACCACCATCGCCGGAATTTGGCTGGGAACGCTGGATGCGGGCGCAATCAAGCTGCGCGTCCTCTTCAAGATCGTCAACACGGTCGACGGCTTGACCGCGCAGATGCAGAGCCCCGATCAGAGCCCGTCGTGGATTCCGGCATCGGCAGTGAAGCGTAACGGTAGCGCCCTGACCATCGAAATCAATACCATCGGCGGAGTCTTCGAAGGCAAAATCGCCGCGGATTTGAGCTCCATAGATGGAACATTTACGCAGTTGGGGAATCCCTTGCCGTTGGCGCTCAAGAGGATCAAAGACGAATCGACGCTGGAGCGCCCGCGACCGCAGAATCCAGTCAAGCCGTATCCCTATCGCGAAGTAGATGTCACATACGCCGGAAAGGCCGCAGGCGTGACGCTTGCGGCCACACTTACCATTCCGCCGGGCAAAGGGCCGTTTCCCGCAGTACTGCTGATTGCGGGCTCGGGAACGCACGACCGGGATGAAAGCCTGATGGGGCACAAGCCGTTCCTGGTGCTCTCGGATTATTTGACACGTAAAGGGATTGTCGTTCTACGGGCGGACAAGCGCGGCATCGGCAAATCGACCGGCAATTATGACAACGCGACCAGCGCCGATTTTGCTACCGATGCGGAAGCGGGCGTTGCGTATCTCAGGAAGCGGCCCGAGGTTGACGCGCACAAAATCGGCCTGGTTGGCCACAGCGAGGGCGGATCGATTGCGCCCATGGTAGCGGCGAAGGACCCCGGCGTTGCATTTATCGTGCTGATGGCGGGAACAGGAGTGCCTGGAGACCAGATCATCGTGGAGCAAGGAAAGCTGATTGCCGAGGCCAGTGGGGAAAGCAAAGAAAAGGCCGAGCAGGACGCGGAGAAGGAACGCGAGACGCTTGTCCTGGTGGAGACTGACAAAGATGCTGCCAATCTGGATACAGTGCTGGGCGTAAAGCTGGCGGCGGAAGGCGTGCCGGATGCGCAGATTGCCGCCCAGACCAAGGCGTTGACTTCACCCTGGGTGCGCTTCTTTCTCACCTACGATCCGGCGACCGCGTTGCGCAAGGTGACGTGCCCGGTGCTGGCGCTCAACGGCTCGCTCGACCTGCAGGTTCCACCTGCACAAAACCTGCCCGCCATCCGCAAAGCACTGGAGGAGGTAGGCAACAAGCACTTCGAGGTGGATGAACTGCCAGGACTGAACCATCTCTTTCAGACGGCAAAGACAGGCTCACCCAGCGAGTATGCGGATATCGAAGAGACCATGTCTACGGTTGCGCTGGACAAGATTGCAAGCTGGATTCTCAAGCAGTAATACGGCGAAAACCCTACTCGACGACTACATGGAACGTGCGTTCTTCCTCGCCCAGCATCGGCTTTTGATTCGCAGGAGCATAGCGCATCAGAAGAATCCCGTCTCCCTTGCGCTTCACTTCAAAGGTAAACACCTGAAGCATGGGACGGTCCGCACCCGGCTCCGTGCCGGGAATCTCTGTCTCGGAGCCCAGCTTCAGCAACGTTGTCGATTTGGGATGGACGTACCACCTGGTCCCGGTAGAAGGATTTGACTTCAGCCGGACTTCGAGCACATCCCCAACCTTCAACTGAATGTCGTTGCCTTTGTCCTCATCGGTGACCACCTTGGTGGCGGCGTAGACCGAATTGGGCAAGCAGAGGATGGCGAGCAGAACCGAAAGAAAAAGTCGGCACATAAGATTGAGCTGCCGGTGCGATTGTAAAGACTGCATTGTAAGTATCCTTCCGCGCAGTTCAAAGCGTACGGCGCTTGTCTCCCCGCGCAACCATGACGATACAACTGTACTTTGGGACGCTGCAACTGGCGATTGGGCATCTGAAAGCAGATGGGACGGCCTGAGATAATTTCAGCGCCGTCCCACTTGGAGCAAGAACCCGCGTGAACGCTTTAGTGCTTTTCCGCCGCGGTGGCGAGCTTCGCTTCGGCTTCGGCGATGACGTGGAGCGCCTCTGCGTATTTCTCTTCGCTGTCTCCGGCTTCGTTCCACTGCTTGTGGCCGCGGTCCAGTTGCTGCTGGGCACGGGGGACGTCGATCTCTTCGGGCTTGAGCGCGTCGGTGGCCAGGATGGTGACGCGATCCGGAAGCACCTCAACAAAACCCCAGCTCACGTTGTAGCGCGAGAGGCTCTGGGGACCATCGGGGCCGCCATGCAGGGTCACGTCGCCTGCGCCCAACTCGGCCATCAGCGGCGCGGCTCCGTAAAGCACTTCCATGTAGCCCGACTTGGCCGGCAACTCCACCGCCGAGGCAGCATGCTCGAAGAGCGTGCGCTCAGGCGTCACGAGCCGGACGCGGAGTTGATTGGTTTCGTCTGCCATGGGGCTCCTTTCAGTCGCCAGTTTTCAGTTATCAGTGGTCAGTTGTCAGTAGGTACAAAACCCGCGGAAGCCGAGCATTTACTGACAACTGAGAACTGACCACTGTTCTTATACGCTTGCCTTCAGCTTCTCTGCTTCGGCAAGTACTTCCTCGATTGCGCCCTTCATGTAGAAGGCCTGCTCGGGGATGTCGTCGTACTTGCCGGCGATGATTTCTTTAAAGCTGCGCACCGTGTCGGCAACCTTGACGTAAGCGCCGGGGATGCCGGTGAACGTTTCGGCCACGTGGAAGGGCTGCGACAGGAACTTTTGTACCTTGCGGGCGCGAGCCACGGTGAGCTTGTCGTCTTCTGAAAGCTCGTCGATGCCGAGAATGGCGATGATGTCTTGCAGATCCTTGTAGCGCTGCAGGATTTTCTTCACGCCCTGGGCTACGTCGTAGTGGTCCTGGCCGACGACACGCTCAGACAGAATGCGCGAAGTGGAAGCCAGCGGGTCGACGGCGGGATAGATGCCAAGCTCAGACAGCGGACGGCTGAGCACGGTGGTCGCATCGAGGTGGGCAAAGGTGGTGGCCGGCGCCGGATCAGTCAAGTCATCTGCGGGCACATAGACTGCCTGCACAGAGGTCACAGATCCCTTGCTGGTTGAGGTGATGCGCTCCTGCAGTTCGCCAATTTCCGTGGCCAGGTTGGGCTGGTAGCCCACGGCTGAGGGCATACGGCCCAGCAGCGTGGAGACCTCGGAACCGGCCTGCGTGAAGCGGAAGATGTTGTCGATGAAGAGCAGCGTGTCTGAGCCTTCGACATCGCGGAAGTACTCAGCGACCGTGAGCGCACTGAGAGCTACGCGGAGGCGAGCTCCTGGCGGCTCGGTCATCTGGCCGTAGACCAACGCGCATTTCGAGTTGGCGAAGTCGCCCGGCTTGATGACGCCGGACTCGGTCATTTCCAACCAAAGATCATTACCCTCGCGGGTGCGCTCGCCAACGCCGGCAAACACCGAGTAGCCGCCGTGGTTCTTGGCCACGTTGTTGATCAATTCCATGATGACTACGGTCTTGCCGACGCCGGCGCCACCGAAGAGGCCGATCTTGCCACCCTTCAAAAACGGCTGGATCAGATCGATGACCTTGATGCCGGTCTCAAACATTTCTTCGTGCGTGGTCTGCTCGTCAAACAGCGGGGCGGGCCGGTGAATGGGCATGCGCGACTTTTCGCCAATGGGACCCAGCTCATCGACTGGCTCGCCGATCACGTTGATGATGCGGCCGAGCGTCTCCTTGCCCACCGGAACGCGAATCGGACCGCCGAGGTCAATGGCCTTCATGCCGCGGACCATGCCGTCCGTCGCTTCCATGGCCACGGTGCGCACGCGGCCCTCACCCAGGTGCTGCTGCACTTCGAGGATGACGTTGATGGGCGTGGGAACCTTGAAGCCGTCGCTGGTGACGCGCAGCGCCTGATAGATGGGCGGCATGGTCGCTTCTTCAAATTGTACGTCGACCGCCGGACCTGAAACCTGGATTACTTTGCCTATGTTCTCTGCCATTTTTCCTTGCCTCGGGGGCTAAAGCCCCCTCTAACTCTGGTGTTGCGGCACGACTGAAGTCGTGCCCTGATACAAAACCCGCGTTCCTAACTGTTCGGCTCGCGCACGCGCTAAAGCGCCGCGGCGCCGGAAACAATTTCGATGATCTCCTTGGTAATGGCCGCCTGGCGCACGCGGTTCATATGCAGCGTGAGCGAGTCGATCATGTCCGAGGCGTTGTTGGTTGCCGAATCCATCGCTGTCATACGGGCCGCATGTTCCGCGGCCACCGATTCCGTCATGGCGTGATACAGCATGGAAGAAATGTATTGCGGAAGCAGGCCGTTGAAAAGTTCGTTCGGCGGGTCGTCGTAGATGTAGTCCACCTGTGAGGTTCCAAACTTTTTCGATTCCTCGTCAGCCTCGGCCGTATCGGCAGGCTCAATCGAAATGCCAGCGCTGAGAGCCGCTTCCGCAGTGCGCTGGCGTTCTTCTTCGGTGGGTTCGGCGGCGCCGGTAATCTGCGGAATGCCAATCTTCATGATGGGCAGCAGCTTCTCGACGACCAGACGCTGCTGGATGACGGACTTGAACTCGTTGTAGACGATGTAGGCTGCATCGATCTCCTCGTGGACATAGCGGGAGATGATGCTTTGCGCCAGCTCGAAAACGCGGTGAGATTCGAGCTTCAAAAGCATTCCAGGATGGTCGCCGGTGACTTCGACCTTGTTCTTCCGTTCCCTTACCTGAAGCTTGTTGCCGTTCTCGTCGGTCTGTTCGTTGTAGATGGCTGCGGGATAATGGCGGCGCATCTGATCGCGGCCCTTGCGACCCACAGCCTCAATATCGATCTCTTTGTCGGGATTGCCGGAGATGAACTGGAAGGCAGTCTTGAGGATGTTCGCATTGAAGGCGCCAGCAAAGCCCTTATCGCCGCTGATGACGACCAACAGTACGCGCTTCTCTTCGCGGGACGCAAACAGGGGATGGCGCAGGTTGCCGGTCTCCGGATCGAAGATGTCGATGCGCCGGGTCAGCGACTCCAGCACGCTGGTGATCATTTTGGCGTAGGGCCGAGCCGAAAGCGCCCGCTCCTGCGCGCGCCGCAGCTTGGCCGCCGAGACCATCTTCATGGCCTTGGTGATCTGTCGCGTGTTCTTCACGCTGCGGATGCGACGCCGTAGATCGAGTACGTTTGCCATAAATCAGTTCTCAGTTCTCAGTCGTCAGTTTTCAGTTGCCGTTGCGAGTTATCGCCGGTCGCGGTTCGACGGGCTCTTACCGATAACTGACAACTGAAGACTGATAACTCGCTCCTACGCCTTTACCGCTGCCTCAAGTTCTGCCTTGAAGTTGGCTGAGTATTCTTTCAGCGCAGCATGCAGCTTGTTGCGCAGATCGTCGTCGAACGCCTTCTTGGTGGTCAGTTCTTCCATGAATGCGGTCTGCGCGCTTTCAAAGTACTTGTAGAGTCCGTCCTCGTAGGCGCGAATGTCGGAGACCTTCAAATCGTCAAGATAACCCTGCGTGCCTGCGAAGAGAATTACCGCCTGCTGCTGCCAGATGAGTGGGTGGAATTGCGGCTGCTTCAGCAATTCGGTCAGCCGCTGGCCGCGATTCAACTGCTTCTGCGTGAGCGGATCGAGATCCGAGCCGAACTGCGCGAACGCTGCCAGCTCGCGATATTGCGCCAGGTCCAGCTTGAGCGTGGAACCCACTTGCTTGACAGCCTTGATAGCGGCGGAGAAGCCCACGCGCGAAACTGAAAGGCCCACATTGACGGCCGGACGGACACCGGAGTTGAACAGGTCCGTTTCCAAAAAGATCTGCCCATCGGTGATGGAAATGACGTTGGTCGGAATGTAGGCCGAGACGTCGCCTGCCTGGGTCTCGATGACCGGGAGCGCAGTGAGCGAACCGCCGCCTCGTTCTTTGCTGAGCTTGGCCGAGCGCTCGAGCAGGCGCGAGTGGAGATAGAAAACGTCGCCGGGATAAGCTTCGCGACCCGGCGGACGGCGGAGCAGCAACGAGATTTCACGATACGCCATGGCGTGCTTGGAGAGATCGTCATACATCACCAGCGCGTGCTTGCCGTTGTCGCGGAAATATTCGCCGATGGCGGTGGCCGCGTAGGGCGCGAGATAGAGCAGCGGCGCCGGCTCAGAAGCTGAGGCGGCGACGATGACCGTGTGGCCCATGGCGCCGGCTTCGGTCAGAGTCTGCACAACCTGGGCGATGGAAGACCGCTTCTGACCGATGGCGCAGTAGATGCAAATCAGGTCGTTCTTCGCATTGTTGATGATGGTGTCGAGCAGCACGGCGGTCTTGCCGGTCTGCCGGTCGCCGATGATCAGTTCGCGTTGGCCACGGCCGATGGGAATCATGGCGTCGATGGCCTTGAGTCCGGTGGCCATGGGTTCGCGCACGGGCTGGCGGTCAATGATGCCAGGGGCGAGACGCTCGACAGGCAGCGTCTCCGTGGATGCAATGGGGCCCTTATCGTCGATGGGCATGCCGAGCGCGTTGACTACGCGGCCAATCATCCCCTGCCCTACCGGCACCGAGAGAATCTTGCCGGTGCGCTTCACCTCGTTGCCTTCGCGCAGCTCGGTGTAGTCGCCCAGAATCACGGCGCCCACCTGGTCTTCTTCCAGGCTCAGGGCCAGTCCGGCGATGCCGTGCGGAAAGGCGAGCAGCTCGCCGGCCATCACCTTGTCGAGACCATGAAGCCGGGCAATACCGTCGCCGAGCGATGTGATGGTCCCGACCTCGTCGACCTGAACCTTGGAATCGTAATTCGCGATCTGCTCGCGAAGGAGTTGCGTAATCTCGTCTGCCTTGATCTGAGCCATTTCTGTCCTTACAGTTGTCAGTTCTCTGTGGTCAGTTTTCAGTTTTTCACCGCAAATTGCGGCACTGAATCCCTATGCTTGCCAATTTCCGACCATTAAGAACCAACCGCTAAAGTCTGTTCGACGTTCACCAAACAACTGAAAAACTGCGGGCATCAGCCCGCCGTCAATGCTTCCTTCAATCTGTCCAACCGTCCACGCACTGAACCGTCGTAGACTGTGGAGCCGATGCGCACCACCGTGCCGCCAAGGATGGCAGCGTCCAATTTGAAACTGGCTTCAATCTTCGATCCGGCCAACTTGCCGATCTCCGTCACCAGCGAAGCCCGCTCCCCTTCGCTCAGTTCGCGCGCCGTCACTATCTCCGCCTGGCGAATGCCTAACTGTTCCTGCAGCAACCGGCGATAGGTTTGCGCCACTTCGGCTACCGATCCGATGCGGTCATTGTCGATGAGAACCGCGATCAAGTTGCGCAGTTCCTTTGGCAGCCCCAGCTTCTTGTTCAGCGTATCCAGGAACCCAACCTTCTGCGTTGCGGGGATAGCAGGGTTGGTGAAGAAGGAGCGCAGTTCCGGGCTTCCGTTCCATGTGCCGAGAAAGTCGGAAAACTGCCGATCAATCGCGACCGTGTCCAGCTTGGCTGCTGTAACTACATCCAGAAAGGCGCTTGCGTAGCGGGCTACAAAGGCAGCCATCTAGTTCAGCCCTCCCTTGGCTGCATCTCCCACAAACTCGGCAATCAGGGCGCGATCGGTTTCCGCCGTCAGCACCAGTTGCTTGGCGGCCTGGTCAATGGCAAGGTCGGCGGCAAAGTGCCGCAGGGTCCGGCGGGCCTGCGCGGCGGCTACGCCGATTTCCTGCTCTGCGGCGGCCACAATGCGTGTGCTTTCTTCTGCCAGCGTGGCCTTGATGCGCGCCTCGTCCTGCAGGCTTTCCGCTTCCACTTCAGTTTTGAACTTCGCAATCTCGTCGCCCAGGCTGGCGAGCTTGGCTTCGACAGCAGCCAGACGTGTGCTGGCATCCTGGGTCACCTTGCGCGCGGACTCGATATCTTCACGCAGCTTGACGGCGCGGTTGCGCAGGAACTTGGGAAGGAAGCGAACGAGCGGAATGACGATGGCCAGAAAGATGACGCCGAAGTTGATGAACTCGAAGATGCGGGCCGTGGTTTCGACGGGTAGATTGAGCGTCTTGGCAGCCCAAGCAACCGAGGGGGCGTGGCGGAATTTGTCTTCGCTGTTTTCTTCTTTGCCGGCAGCTTCGGGCTTGGCCTGGTCTTGCGTTTGGTCTTGCGCCTGACCTTGAGGCTGGTCAGTG
>JBAWCO010000395.1:0-3706 GCA_049590315.1 Occallatibacter sp.
CAAAATTGCTCCGCCCACCCCCACCGCAGTTCCACTCCTCCCGTTTGACCCTGCCAGCGCGTCTAACTAGACTTGCAGGCAGGGTTACTGATGACGTTCCGCACAGCTCGATCGTTCGCCGTTCTCCTTTCCGTAGTCTTGCCGCTTGTTCTGCTGCTTGCCGCGATCAATGTCTCCTCGCTGTCGGCCGCACAGTCCCCCGGCGGCAATCCGCAAAAAATTCAGAGTTCCTCGTCGCAATTTCAGCAGGAAAAAGCTCCGTCGCTGGTAGATCCTGCCGGCCCAACCGTCTCGTTGGTCAGTTCGGAGCCGGTCTTCGTGATGGCTGCGGCGTTGAACGCTTGCGGATACGACGAGGGCCTTGAGGAGAGTTCGCCGGTACGCAAGAAGATCCGTGATGAAGTCAACCAGGCGTTGGCAAAAAGTGAGGATGCCCGCGCCAAGCGGGATAAAGTCTGCCTCTATATCGCGCAGCACCGGATGACAGGTTCGGAGCGGGACATAGCACAATACATCTCGCTGGCTCTCTACCTTACGCCGCCGCCCGAGCTTGAAATCTCAGACGACCTGGCCGAGATGCCGCCGGACTCAACCCAGGTGGCGGAGATTGTGCCCCTGCTCAAGGACTTTGTTGCGGCCGTAGACCTGCACGGAATCTGGCTTGCGACCCACCGCACCTATGACGAAGAGGCGGACAAACTACACGATCCGCTGACAAAGATGATCGTCGGGACCAATCTCTATCTCAAGATGCCGACCTCGACCTACGCAGGGCGGAGATTTGTCGTTGTCTTTGAGCCGCAGTTTTCGCCGCACATGGTCAATGCCCGCGTCTATGGATCCGACTATGTGGTGGTCGTCTCGCCGGTAAACGGGCAAATTCGCATGAACGATGTGCGCCACACCTACCTGCACTACATGATCGAGCCGCTGCTGCTGGCCCGCGCCACTGCCGTCGACCGTATGCAGCCAATTCTGAAAGAAGTTCGCGACTCGCCTCTTGAATTTCGCTACCGCTCTGACACAGTGCCGCTGACCATCGAATGCCTTATCAAGGCCATTGAAGCGCGGACCATGGATACTGGGGTCCCTGTATACAAGATCCCAGCCGGCGTAGACCGTTCGGAGTTGCCCCGCTACGAACACGAGCTCCAGGTGTACCAGCAGAAGGTGGACGCCGTTCGTCAGGGCACCGTCAATCACGATATGACCCAGGGCTTTGTGCTGACGCAGTATTTTTACGAGCAGTTGATTCCATTCGAGAAAGATCCAGCCAGCCTCAGCGACACTATCGGTGAAATGGTCTACACCATGGATGTGGACCAGCAGGCACACAGGGCCCGCCAAATCACCTTTGACAAGGAGTCGGACGGCGATGTGTTGACGCATAGCAAGCCGCGCAAGCTTGCGGGACTTGACCTGGCAGAAGCGCGGCTCTCAGCAGGGGATGTGGCAACAGCGAGCGCAATGGCGCGCCAGGCGCTTGTGGTGAAGAACGATAGTTTGGATTCCGTGGCGGACAACGCTCGCGCCGATTTCATCCTGGCCAGGGCGGCCATCCTCACCGGTCATCCTGAAGACGCGATCAACGACTTCCAGAAGACGCTGGCCACCACCAAGGATCCGCGACTGCTGTCATGGTCGCACATTTATTTGGGCAGAATGCTGGACTTGGATTGCAAGCGCGATGAGGCCGTTGCCGAGTACAAGGAAGCGCTGGAGTCGCGCGACGGACAGCAAGATACCCGGTTAGCGGCTGAGCGGGGAGTGAAAGCACCGTACGCAATCAAGGGCCACAGTTGCGACGAGGACACCGACGACTCAGGCCCTGATGCAACACCAGTCAAGCCGGGAACAACTCAATCTGCACCACCTGCGAAGACCGGTGCACCCGCACCGCAATAAGCAATAGTCCGGGGCACTTTTTCAATGCGCCCGCGCGGCGTTTGATGAAACTCTTGGAACGGGAGAGGCGGGATCTCCTTTTGTGGCGCCGCCTCCAGAACCAGGGAACGGGGAATAATTGCGACGCACCGAAGCAATCGAGGCGCACGTGGAAGCCGATCTGACCGAACTGGAATCGGCGCTCGGGCACGAGTTTGCCAGTAGGGATCTGCTCGTGCGCGCCCTGACGCATCGGTCGTTAGCCAACCAGCAGACGCAGAGCGACCACACTCCCGCGGCCAAAGAAGTAGAGATTGCCAGTCCAGTTACAGCTCCAGGCGACAATGAGCGTCTTGAGTTTCTTGGGGACGCGGTGCTCGGCCTCGTGGTGGCCGAGGCGCTCTTCGAGTCCCATCCGGAGTGGCATGAGGGCGAACTGACGCGCGTCCGCTCCCAGCTCGTGAGCCGGCAGCACATGGCGGAAGTTGCCACGGCCATCGGGCTCGGCATTCATTTGCGTCTTAGCCGGGGCGAGGACCGCAGCGGTCTGCGCTACAAGAGCACCGTACTTTCGAATACCATGGAAGCAGTGATGGCGGCGTTGTTCCTCGATGGTGGGTTGGAGCCCGTGCGAGCCTTTGCGCGACACTGGGTCATGGGCGAGGCTGCCGAGCATCTGGCCGAGGAATTGCGCTCCGGGGCGGCATTGGGCAACTACAAATCCGCGCTCCAGGAGCTGTTGCAGGCGGAGCGAACGGGAACGCCAGTGTACAAGGTCAAGAGTGAAAGCGGTCCTGACCATCGCAAGCGCTTTCTCGTCGAAGTGCGATTGAAAGCGGAGAACGGAGAACCCGGCACGGCCCTCGCCCGTGGTATGGGTGGCACCAAGAAACACGCGGAGCAGGACGCAGCACGCCGCGCGCTGGAGCGTCTGACTGCAAAGGCGGCCAAGACAGGCGCTGAAGCAACGGAAGGGGAGGAATCGACAGCGCAATGAGTACTCTCGCACATGATCCCGGTCCCTCAGTGCAGCGCTCTTCAGGGCTGAGGATTCATCTGCCCACCGTGCCGGAGGCATTCGCATCGCTGTTGCAGACCATAGTTGTGGCGCTGTTTCTGCTCACGTTCGTGTTGCAGCCGTACCTGATTCCCTCAGAGAGCATGGAGCACACGCTGCTGGTGGGCGACTTTCTGCTGGTGAACAAGCAGGTCTACGCGCCAGCCGGAAGCCTGAGTCGGTGGCTGTTGCCGTATCACGCGGTTGCTCGCGGCGATATCGTCGTCTTCCACCATCCCGACCCGCCATTTCTGGTCAAGCGCGTGGTGGGTCTTCCCGGCGATCGCTTGCGCATTGAGGATGGCCGCGTGACGGTGAATGGCCAGACGCTGGACGAACCGTATGCTGCCTTCGAGCCCACGGCATCCAATCCCTTTCGCGACGACTTTCCGGGCACGATGTACACCGACCCGCAAGTCGATCCGTTATGGTGGCGTCAGATGCAGAGCCTCACGCGTGACGGCGAACTGGTGGTACCTGAGGGTCAGTATTTTGTTCTGGGCGACAACCGCAACCACAGCAAGGACTCCCGCTTTTGGGGGTTTGTGCCTCGGCAATCGATCGTGGCCCGCCCGCTGGTGATTTACTTCTCGCTCACCAGACCATCCACCACAGATATACAGCAATCCGCGCTGCAAGCTGCGGATGATAGACTCGGACACGACAGGCAACTTTCGGCAAAGCTGACAGGTTTTGCGCGTTGGAAGCGCATTTTTCTCGTTGTGCATTAAATGCAGAAACAAGGATCAGTAAGGATCTTGGATT
>JBAWCO010000396.1:0-8132 GCA_049590315.1 Occallatibacter sp.
GAGTAGTGCTGTGATGGTAAACAGATGTACCTTGAAATCGCGGTTTTTCTATACAAATTGGAGGCTTCTTTGACGATTTAAGGCGGAATCCGAGGGTCTCTGTAGCCTTGTAGAGGCGCTCAGATCGCATGTGCTGTAATTACCTGAAGATGACCTCCTCAAATTGGCTGCTGCTGATTCAACTCCTGCGAAGCGCAAGCCTGGAGTTTGAGCCCGGCCTTACTGATCCTGAAGTGGAACACATCGAGAACAGGTTCGACTTCCGATTTCCGGCAGACCTTCGGTTGTTCCTACAGGCAGCGGTTCCCCTTTGGAATTCGCCGCGCTGGCGCACAGGTTCGGAGACTGATCTTCAGATATGGCTTGATGAGCCAATGAAAGGATTACTCTTTGATGTTGAGCACAATGATTTTTGGTTTCCGGAATGGGGAATGCGGCCCGAAGAGCTTGCCGACGCCTTGAAGATCGCCCATGCAAAGATCAGCGAAGCTCCAAAGCTCATCCCGATTCTCGGCAATCGCTACATGCCGACAAAGCCTGGCGACGAAGGAAATCCTGTCTTCTCTGTCCATCAGGCAGACATTATCTATTACGGTTTCGATCTGGAGGACTACCTTCGCCACGAGTTCAATCTTCCGCGCCGAGACTGGCCGGCGCACGTCAAGGAAATTGAATTCTGGGATCCGGATAGGTTCCAGCGAATTCGTTGGGGAGACGACCCTCCAACATTGATTGACTAAGCTTGGCACCCCTAAGCTGCGAAGTCGATAAATCCCCGCTGCGGATCAGTGGCGATCAGCTTCACCGTCACCTTATCGCCCACATCCAGTCCTTTGCCGCCATGCACCAGCATCCCGTCCACGTGCGGGTTCAGCGTGCGCACGAAGGTCCCGTACTGGTTCACGCCTGTAACGATGGCCGGAAAGCTCTGTCCGATGCGGGGATGCAGCACCACGGCGGCAATGCGTTTCTGCATCTCGCGCTCTACCTTGCGCGCGCCGTCTTCCATCAGCGTGCATCGCTGCGCAATGGCATTCAGATCGTTCTCGGAGTAAGGCGGCGGCGTCTTTGCGAGCAGTGCCTTCATCAGACGCTGCGTGACTACATCCGGAAAGCGGCGGTTGGGCGCGGTGGAGTGAGTGTAATCCTGCACCGCCAGGCCGAAGTGTCCGGGGGACGGCTCGTTGGGCTTAACCAGCACATATTCGCCAGGCCCCATCAGCTTGATCACCGCCAGGGAAAGATCGGGAAAATGGTCGGGGTCCTTCTGCTTCTGGGCAAGGAGGAAATCATTAAGCGCCTTCGAGTCCGGCGCCGCGGGCAAAGTTGTACCCAAACCCTGTGCCACCTCAACGATGCGATCCCAGCGCTTGGGCGTTCGCACAATGCGGCGAATCGATGCCACGCCCGCAGCCTCGAATGTGCGGGCAGCCACGCCGTTCGCAGCAACCATAAACTCTTCAATCAGGGATGTTGCGCGATTCTTCTGCTGGGGAACAATGTCCACCGGCTGATCGCCACGCATCTCTGGACGAGTCTCAATCGTCTCCAGGTCGAGCGCGCCATGCTGGAAGCGCCCACCCACCATTCGCTGCGCCGCAGCGTCCTGGAGCTTGAGCTGCGCGGCCAGGTCCGCGTTGGCTGCTACCTTTGCCGGCGCCGGCCCAGTGCCCTCAAGCCACGCACCAACTGCGTTGTAAGCAAGCTGCGCGTGGTTGCGAACGAGAGCGGCATAGACCTTACCATCGGAGGTAGTACCTGCTGAATCTACGCAATATTCAACCACGTGGGCCACGCGATCTTGATTCTCGTTCAGCGATGTAATGCCCTCGGAGAGCTCCGCAGGAAGCATGGGAAAGACTTTGACGCCGGTGTAGACCGAGGTGGTCTCGCTGCGGGCGTGCCCGTCGATCACCGAACCGAGGGGAACACGGACGTCCACGTCGGCGATACCAACAAGAACGCGAATGCGGCCATCCGACAATTGCTCTGCCCATTCAATTTGGTCAAGATCTTTCGATGTGTCGTTGTCGATCGAGGACCAAAGCAGGCTGGTCAAATCCAGAATGCCCGGAATGGAGGGTGGCGCGGGATGAGCCTCAATGGAAGCCAATTGCGCATCGGTTCCGGCTGGAAACTCAGGCTGAAAGCCGTGCTCGATCATGCATGTATGGGCGGCGGTAACGAGATTGAAATGTAAGGGCTGATTCGGCTGCATGAAGAGTTTGGCTCCTTTGACGCGAAGAGCCAGCCTACCAGATCAGGGGTCAGTCGTCAGTTGCATGGGCTGCTATCGAGGAATCCCCCTCCTTGCGGCGGACGCGTTGCAAGGAGGGGTGATCGGTTCTGCGGTGCAGGCGAAGGCCGTTACTGAATGCCCAGGTCCGCCAGCACCTTGGGCTTGGCTTCGTCGACAGCCAGCAGGTTATGGCAGGCCGCGCAGTCTTGGGTGATGGCCGCCTTACCGTCCTTCGTGGCGTGGTCGCCATCGTGGCAACGGAAACACCCCGGATACGCCATGTGGCCAATGTGGTTCGGATGCGTCCCCCAGGTCACCTTCATATACGGAAAAACATTCTCGCTATAGAGCGTGACCAACTCGTCGCCCGCGGATTTGACAAGAGCGGACTTTGAAGCCAGCACATCGGGATTCTGAGTGCGATAGAACGCTGCCAGTTGAAGCGGGATTTGCGAGTCGGCTTCGGCCTCTGAGACGTAGTTGGCCTTCAACAGCGCGAGAGCTTCCTTGTGGACCCATGGCAGATCTGCCGAAACGGCACCCTCGGCCATGGCCCGATTGAGGGCATCTTCCGCGGTAACAAATGTATGCGCAGCGCGGTTGTGGCAGTCGATGCAATCCATCACGCGGCGTTCGCCTTGAGGGACGGCGCCATTGAGCGCTGATGCTCCATATGCGGTTTCAGAGCCATCGGCGTTTTGCCTCTGCACCCACGGAATCGTTGTCCTGTCCGGATCGGTAGCAATGTATTCGATGTGGCCCAGATGCACGCCGTGGATCCCGGTGAGATGGGAGAGCGAGTCCTGGCCGCCAAGGTGCAGCACGACGACTGTTTGCGTTTCGGTATTCTTCTCGTCGTCCGCAAAGGTGGATTTGACCAGCAGCTTTTCACCGATGAACTTTGCCGGAGTATGGCAGCCTTCGCATGTATACCGCGCAGGACGTAGGTTCTGGACCGGCGATGGAATCGGTGTGGGATAGCGATGGAAAGCCACTTCGATGAGTTGCTTGGTGCCGTTTACCTTGGCGGAAAAGTAGGCAGCCGCACCCGCACCGATATGGCAATCCACGCAGGCCACGTGAGAATGAGCGGAGATCTTGTAGGCAGCGTACTCCGGATGCATGACATGGCACGATTGGCCGCAGAACTGGGGCGAATCCATGTAAGCCGCACCGCGATAGCTGGCGATTGAGACAACCAGCAGGTTTACGATTGTAGCCACCAGCACAATGTCGATGCCATGGCGGAACATACGATCGTTGAAATCGACCTTGGGAAATTCAGCGGGAATCTCGCCGGCTTTCTGAAGCTTCTTCCGACGAACGAAAACGCCAATCGGGATCAGCACCAGGCCGGCAACAAAAACAGCCGGCAAAAGTAGAAAGAAGATGATGCCCAGGTAGGGGTTGTCATTGGGCCGGCCGAGGATTTCTACGAGCCAGTAGCCGATCATGGTTACGCCGGAGGCGCTGGTGATGGCGCCGCCCGCAAGGCTTATCGGATTGTTGCCGAAGAACAGGGCCGGCCGCACCCAATTTTCACGGAATTTCTGCAGCAGTGACACCCCTTGCCCCCAGACTCAAGATGGCCCGCCAATTGCGGCGGGCCTGGTTTTACTTCCTGGTTTGATCTTATCTACTACTTGAGTCCCTTGTAGAAGTTGGCCACGTCCTTGACCTGAGCGTCGGTCAGTCCAGCGATCGGCTTCATCTTACCTTTACCGTTCTTGATAGCAGCAACGATTTGGTCAACCGTCAGCTTCTTGATGTCCGGATCGGACGCCGCTTTGATACCCATCGCCTTGGCCATTCCCGCACTGGGAGTACCGGTGGCTCCATGACAAGATGCGCACTTCGCTTTGTAGGTCGCTTCACCGCCGGTTTGGGAGAAGCCCACAGAACTGGCTGATGCAACGAGCAAAGCCAGCACAGCAATTGTTGCTCGGGATTGGATCGTCTTGGTCATTGCAAAAACTCCTTGTTTGATTCCACGGCCAGTGTACGCGAAGGCGTCAGTAGACGTGTACGGTTTTCTCAGCATGGACATTTACGCTGGTTGTACCGGAAGGGAATTGCATATCTCCGGCGATTTCGTTTTTGTTGAGAAAAAGAGGTGGATCGGTAAAACCGCCGAGTCCGGCCCACCCCATCATTGCTTCTTCAGTAAAAGGCGACTTTCTTAAAACTCGTAGTGCACTCCGAGAGTTACGTTGTTAGCATGGAAGACCCGAGGTGCTGTTGCGCCCGCGGTGCCTTCCGTTAAACCGGTCGGAACCCCGATGCTACCGCACGGAGTGATCGTCGCCGTGAGAGACGTTGCGGTGCTGCACATCGCTGCGCCGGACGGTCCGCCTTCTCCGTAGCCGTAATAGTTGAACTGGGCCTTCCAAATCAATCCCGGATGCATGGTATAGGCCACGTTCACAAATGGGGACTGGTAGAGCGAGACCATCGAGCCGTTCACATCGCGCGCGTCGTTGAAGAAGCGGCTGCCGTTGACGTCACTAGCCGTGTAGCCCACATTCGAGTGAATCTTGTCGTTCGGGTTATAGGAGAGCGAAACCATCCCGAACTGGGTGGGCGCGTTCATGAAGTCCCGTGCAAACCAGGTCGCGTTACCAACGCAAAGGTTGGGCGCTCCGGAGCTGGTCACCGTGGCTGCGCCGGCAATGGCGGGGGTGGTGGCTGTAGCGGCGGCCGCGGCGCTGGTGTAGCACACGTTGGTTCCGGCGTACACATCGCTGTAGGTATAGTTCAGGTTCACGCCAAAGTGCTCGTTCGGCGTCAGCGCCAGACCCCCGCTGCCCATGCGGAAGTAGTCGACGTGATTGATGGGGCCGCTGTAATTGGCATCGCCCGCAGCCACGACATCCTGGTTGTTGTTGGTGTTGTTGTGCCGCTCGCGATCGCTGTAGGATCCGGAGATGGTGGCCCAGGTCTTCGGCTTATAAAGCGTGTGCACCCGGTACGTCCTGAATTGCCGCTCGCCCACCGCGGTGAACGCGTTGTCGGCATAGCCGGCTTCAACCGTGCCGTTCAGGCTCCATTGCTTGGCAAGGCGCAGTGCGGCATTGAAGACTCCGGCATTTTCCGTAATGGCTATGTTTCCGCTCACCGGGTCGCTCACCACGATAGGGATCGGTCCCCTATGTGGAATGCCCTGCCCGATGTTGCGATTGCTGAAGCGGTAGGTGAATGCGAATCGGGCGCGTGAGGAAACATCCCAGCTCGCCGTCGCGTTATTGATGACGTACTCCTGACCAAAGAAGTTAGGCTGAAGTTTGCCGGTGTTGCCATGGGGCAGTGAACCCACACCGGGGGTGAGCGGACCGGAGTAATTAATGGTCTGATTGGGCGCCGCGGTGGTGCTCAAAGTAACCGGCACAGGAATGAATGTGTAGGACGGTTCCTGAATGCTGGAGTAGCTCGCCTGGTCGGAGAGGCTGAAGACCGGAGAGACCAGCCAGGTCAACCCATAATCGGCGCCAATCACCGCCCGATGCGCGTCGCCATAGCCGCCAGTGGAAGTTGCCGAACGAATCACTGAACCCGTTGAGGGGGTGGTGGGGACGGTGGTGGGAACAACACCCAGGCCCTGGGAACTTTCGTAGTAATTCGGCATACTCATCGTGCCTTCCGTGTAATGAGCGTTGCCGTTCATAGAAACGTTCTTGATCGCCGAACTCTGAAAACGCAGCGTCCCTGTCGGAGTCCAGATACGGGTGGGTTGAGAGCGCATGTAGCTGGTCACCACATCGCAAGCCGGATTGATGATTGGAAGGCCGCCGGGCTTGTTCGCGGGCGACAGCAAAGTGTAGGTTGTCGAATTAGTGTACGCAGTGCCCATGCTGCCGGTGTTGCAGCCCGCGATACCGTACGGCGTAAGGGAGGTGAAGTTGCCCAGGTAGGCAGGCGTTCCATCCGCTTCCTGGACCAGGAAACCACTCGGATCCAGTGTGAAAAACGTGTCGGACTTATAGTGGTTGGCCTGCATTTCCAGGCTGATCTTGGTGGCCGCCGAGGGTTTCCAGTCAATCGCTCCCAGGAAGTTGTCGTTCCCGTTGCGCTCGTACTGCCGCAGCAGCGCGTTGTACTTCATCCCAAGCGGGGTGTAGGACGGGCTGGAGGTCGGACCCTCCATGGTGCTGTGAGAGTATGCAAACCGATATGTGAATGTATCGAACGGCCTGAGCGTGAGGTCGGTATCCGTCATCCGGCGCACGATGTTGAACATGACCGGTGAATTGTTCACAAGCGGCCAAGCCAGTGAACCGGTCCGTGCATTCGACGGCCCAATGGGAATGGACTGTCCGCCGGGAATGTTCGGGTTGGCCAGCAGATCGTAGTTCGAGTAGAGGCGGCCGCGCCGGAAGATGCCCGAGAACTCGTAGACTTTGGCCTTGGAGGCGCTCAGCTTGGCCATGACGATTGGATCGCCGCCAAAGCCGGTGCCGAATGCGGATAGATCGTCGGCCAGGGAGTGCTTATTGCCGGGGAGCGCGTGCATCTCGAAAGTCTCGCCCTGGACACGCGGACCGCTCTGGAGATTGACGAGCGTGTCGTACATGGCGTTGCTGCCCGAGAGATTGGTCATGCGGCCACCCATGTCGATGGAGTGATGACTCGTATAACCATCGGGCGTAGAGAACTTTGCCTCCGGAGCCGGGGCGGCAGGAGTGGCATCCTGCGCAACTGCGATTCCTGCCGTGGCGAGGAGCATGGCAACTACCATGAGGCCTCCGTTACGGCGGACTCTTGTCGAAGAGGGCTGTTGATTGAGAAGCCCTGAAATACAATCGTTAATCCTCATATGAAGCCTCACTTGAAAAAAACTCGCTTACCTTGAATTCCTTAACGTTCGTGCGTCTTATGAATTCCTGCCGCACCACCCTAGGGAGGCGCGGCAGCGTCCTTTACCGGGTGAATGCCGGGCTAACATTCGAGCCGTGGACCATCGTGTGGCAGGTCACGCAGGGCGTCTCGGACGATGAGCCCGCATCCAGGCCGTGCACTCCCCCTGCTGAAAGCGGGCTGTGGCACTGGTTGCACAGCGTGGTGATCGACGGCATGTTCAGCAGCCGCGGATTCTGCGTTCCGTGCGGTGTATGGCAGGTGACGCAACCCTCGGCCCTGACCGGAGCATGCTCGAACGTAAACGGCCCGCGAACGTCGGTGTGGCACTTGGTGCAGACCGCGTTCTGGTCTTCAGTAGACCTCTGATTGTTGGCCAGGAACGTGCCGTGCACGTCGTGGCAGTCGCTGCACTTGACCAGGCCTTCATTCACCTTGTGGTGTATAGGCATGTTGAACTGAGCTTTCTGGTCGGCGTGGCACTGGTAGCAGAGCGCGGGCTGAGGAGCCTTCAGCAGTTGCTCTTTGTCCGTGCTGCCGTGCACGCTGTGGCAGCTTGTGCAGCCAACATCGGCCCTGGCATGAGGAGAACGCTCGAAATTCGGATGAGCGCCCGCGTGGCACTTCAAGCAGGTGGCATCGATTTCTTTGGTCGAATGCTTGGCTGGATTGAAGATCTTGGTGGCGTCACCGCCGCCTGCAACGTGATCTCCGCCCGGCCCGTGGCATCCTTCGCAGTTCACGCCCGCCACTCCGTGTTGCGAGGCAAGCTTGGTGTGCGGGTTGCCTTCAAATTTCGTGGCCACTTCGGAATGGCATGTGGCGCAGACTTCTCCACCTACATAGGTATTGGAAGTGGCATCCTTGGCCGGTGCGGTCGCCGTCTTGGCAGCCTGAGCAACCAGTGCGGTACCACACAGGAGGCTTGCGCCCAGCATCAACAACAAACAAACTCGCAGTCCCGGCCACTTGCCCGGGGCCGCACTTATCCTCAATCGCGTAACAGGCCCAGTTTTATGCATGAAAAATTCCGCCTTAGATG
>JBAWCO010000397.1:0-20557 GCA_049590315.1 Occallatibacter sp.
GGCGTGAATATCATCGTGACTTATCGCGATGCGCTGGATGCGCCGGAGCTGGGCCTAGAGATGGCCGCTGCATTCGAACATTTTTATCCCGAAAACTACAAGATCACCGCGCTGGACGGACTGATGCGGAACAAGGCTACGCTGGATGCCCTGATTGCCGGCGATGATCCACGCCGGATCGAGGAGGACTGGCAGGATGGTTTGGAGAAATTTGAGCACATACGCGAAAGGTATCTTCTTTACTGATTGTTCAATTGAGTTATGACATGCGGTGACCTGAAAGCGAGCTGTGAAGTGAGCAGACGAGTTAACAAATTGCGATTGGTTTCACTGTTGGCGGCTACCTTGATGACCGCCGTTTATGCCGTCGCCGCGTCGCCGGTCCACATTGACCGCAATGGGGAAAAATGGGCATCGAAGACTTTGCACAAGATGACGCTCGAAGAAAAGATCGGGCAGATGATCATGGTCTGGGCGAAGGTGCAGTTTCTCAATGTCGAGAGCCCTGAGTATCTTGAACTGCGCGACGAGATGGCTAAGTATCACCTTGGTGGCTTCGGCGTTACGGTGCCCACCGATGGGCCGCTGCTGATTGAGAGCGAGCCGCTGGAGGCCGCGGCACTGACCAACGGACTTCAACGGAACTCAAAATATCCGCTGCTGCTCGCTGCGGACTTTGAACGCGGCCTTTCCATGCGCCTTGAAGGCGCTACGCCCTTCCCAGCGGCCATGGCTTTTGGCGCAACGGGCGACCCAAAGCTGGCGAGCGAGTTTGGCCGGATCAGCGCGATTGAGTCGCGCGCTATCGGCATTCAATGGAACTGGTTTCCCATTGCGGACGTGAACTCCAATCCCGCCAACCCCATCATCGACACGCGCTCGTTCGGCGAAGATCCGGCGCTGGTGAGCAAGATGGTGACGGCTTATATAGAGGGTGCGCATAGCGGCGGCCTGTTTACGACGGTCAAGCATTTTCCCGGTCACGGGGACACGGATACCGATTCCCATTTGGCCCTGGCGCGGGTTACAGCGAGCGTAGACCGCCTCAACTCCATGGAACTGGTTCCGTTTCGCGCCGCAATCGCCGCTGGAGTCGACTCTGTGATGGTCGGCCACCTGATCGTTCCGGCCATCGAGCCGAACCCGAATCTTCCCGCCAGTGTCTCTTCGCGAGTGATCACTGGCCTGCTCAAGCAGCAGCTTGGATTTCATGGATTGGTCGTAACCGATGCTTTGGACATGGCGGGGCTTACGCATGTCTTCTCCGGATCGCCTGCCGCCGTTGCCGGAGCTGAGGCTGTGGCCGCCGTTCGCGCGGGCAACGATATGGTCATCATCCCCGGCGACCTGGAGGGCGCGTATAACGGGTTGTTGAGAGCCGTGAAGAGCGGCGAAATTTCGCAAACACGGATTGACGAAAGTGTACTGAAAATCCTGCGCATGAAGGCTTCAGTCGGTTTGGACAGGAACCGCTTTGTGGATCTCACAGATGTTGAGAAAGAAGTCGCCCGACCCGAAAATGTATCCATCGGGCAAAGCGTCGCCGACCGAGCCGTTACGCTGGTGTCCGATTCCGGAAAGCTGATTCCGCTGCCATCTTCTCAAGCGCATGACGCGTCTACGCCGCATCTGGTTGCCGTGATCCTTACGGATCGCAGCCGCGACAGCGAAGGCGCCCGCTGGTTCGTCGGCGAACTGCGCAAGCGGGAACCGAACGCGACGGTTTTCTTTGTGGATTCTACCAACGCCAAATTTGTATCGGGCAGCGTGCTGTCCGCGGTGCAGAATGCTACCAGCGTAATTGCCGTGGCAGAGTCCGCGCCGAACCCGAGACGAACCACAGAGGGCCACGCTGGGGGTTCTGCTGGCCTGGATTCTGGACCAATGCAATTGCTGGAAGAGATCGTCAAAACCGCGAGCGCCAGAACCGTCGTCGTCGCATTCGGCAATCCATATACAGCCGCGTCAATTCACGGGATCCAGACCTATCTCTGCACCTTCTCGAATACGCAGGTCTCCGCGTCGAGCCTTGCGAGCGCACTGTTTGGAGAGATCCCAATTCATGGCCGATTGCCCGTAACGATCCCCGACTTTGCGCCGCGCGGAACGGGCCTTGACAGGGACTCCGTTGCAGGACGATTGAAGCCACAATAGGACCGGGTAATGTTCGAAGCTGGTAGAAATACTGATTCGCCGAAGAAGAAAGAGAGGCAGTCTCAGATGGTCCGTACACGCATTGATTGCTCGTTCGAAGAAAGGGAATCATGATTCGCGCAAATCGTCTTTCATGTCTGCGAAGGCAATCGCGCATGGCGAGAACGGCTCCCTGCTCTGCTTTTGCTGTCTCTCTTTTCGCGGTCTTCCTTCTGCCAGCGGGTCGCGTCGCAGAAGCGCAGCAAAGCGTTCCCAACGCGGACTTCGTGATCGCCAAGCCTGTCGCCGAAATGTTTTCCAGGGCAGCGGCGGACAGTGACGTTGTATCCCAGGCCATCTACGGTACGGACGTGCTTTCGCTGGAACAGCATGAGGACTGGTACAAGATCCGCACAGCCGATGGATACACGGGCTGGGTCGCCGCAGCTGACATGGCGCCCCTCAAAAACGGTCCCTATGCTCCCGATGGCAAGGCAGTGCAAATTGCGGGGCTAGGCATCAACGTTTATCGCGAGGCGGATTTAACTCGCCACGCTCCGCTGCTCCAGTTGCCGTGGGAAGCGCGCCTGGAGATAGCCACGGAGCCGGCGGACAGCGGTCCCCGATGGCTCCAGGTTCGGCTTGTCGATGGACAAGCGGCCTGGGTGCAACGCGGAGACGTCAGCGCAAAGTCCGCTCCGCTTTCCATTGATCAAACGCTTCAACTAGCGCATAGGTTTCTGGGCATCACATATACCTGGGGCGGGGTCAGCAGCTTTGGATTCGATTGTTCAGGGTTCACGCAAATGCTGGTGCGCCAACGAGGAATCGAGATGCCTAGGGATGCCGATCTGCAGGCCGCGTGGACCGGCGTAACTCCGGTGGAGCGCAAGGATCTGCAGCCGGGCGACCTGCTGTTCTTTGGATCGAACCCGGTCAAAATCACCCACACTGGCATGTATTTGGGCAATGGGATGTTTATCCACGACACAACGCACGACCATCCTGGAGTTCAGATCAGCCGCTTGGACGACATGCCCTGGACTCAACTTATGGTTGCGGCACGGAGAGTGAAATGATGAACAGACGCGATTGTTTGAAAGCTGCGGGAGCTGCCGCCGCTGTTTTGCCATTGGGGGCATTTGGCTTGCCGTCTACGCCGTCGTCGGAGCCGTCTCAAGAATCGACCAGAGTTCAATGCGGCCTGAGGCGCCTGAATCTGCGCCATACATGGACGACAACCATGTCCTCCAGCGAGTATCGCGAGACCGTCCAAGTGGAGTATCGGCGTGACGGCATCTCTGGGCATGGAGAAGGCGCGCCTATCGTTCGCTACCAGGAGTTTCCTGCATCGGCGGCGAAGGCCATTGAGGCGATCGCGGGACAAATCGAAGCGGGCGATCCGTGGATGTATCAGAAATTCCTCAACCATGTGCGCCGCACTTTGGGCGATGGTCAACACGCTGCCATGGCTGCCGTGGACATTGCAGTCTTCGATTGGCTGGGCAAGAAGACGGGGCTGCCGCTCTATCGATTTCTTGGTCTCGACCCGGCCGACGCGCCGATCACGGATTTTTCCATCGGAATCGACACGCCCGAGATCACACGGCAGAAGACGCGGGAGGCAGTGGACTTTCCTGTGCTGAAGGTGAAGGTAGGCCTCAAGACCGACGAACCAACCATCGAGGCTGTGCGCAGCGTGACCAAAAAGCCGATTCGCGTGGATGCCAACGAGGGGTGGTCGGACAAGGAGGAAGCTATCCGCAAGATCAACTGGTTGGAATCCCAGGGAGTAGAGTACGTCGAGCAGCCCATGCCGGCGCACATGGTGGAGGAGACGAGATATGTGCGCAGCAAGGTTCACCTGCCGATCTTCGCCGATGAGGCATGCACCGACGTTGCCATGATTCCGCGTCTGGCGGATGCATACGACGGAGTCAATGTGAAGCTCGACAAGTCAGGAGGCATCCTGGAGGCCTGCCGCTGGATTCAGGTGGCCCGCGCGACGCATATGAAGGTGATGCTCGGCTGCATGGTCTCCAGCTCCTGTTCGGTTACGGCCGCTGCGCATCTTTCGCCTCTGGTGGACTTCGCCGACCTGGACGGAAATCTCCTGGTCGCGAACGATCCCTGGCAAGGCGTGCGGGTAAAAAATGGCAAACTCCTGCTCCCCACAGGACCTGGGCTCGGCCTAGAACCATCGTGACGCAGGCCAGAACCTTTCCTCAATGCATCGGGAATGAGGCATCGGCAATGGCGATAGACGTTTTTACGTGTCTCTCTATAAGCTGAGTGACAGCGATTTTGACTATATGTGCTCAGAAACCGCGTAGGCGCGTTTGGTGGTGAGGTCCAATCTACCGTGGATAAATCGGCCATTGAGACGAATGGGAGAAGAAAGCCGCAACGGTCGCTGTTGAACCGTAAGAGCGGCATCCCGCTTTACCGTCAGATTGAGCAGCGCCTGCTGGACCAGATACAGTCCTCGGAGCTTAAGCCGGACAAACCGCTGCCGTCCATACAGCAGATCGCCGAGCGCATGGGTGTCAGTCAGATGACAGTTCGGCAAGCGGTCCGAGCCCTTTGCGAACTCGGGGTGATTTATAGCCGGCAGGGCAAGGGCACATTCATTACCGGAATCAAGCTGGAGAGAGATTTCCGCCAGGTTCTTTCTTTCACAGAAGAGACCATGGCGCGAGGGGCCAGGCCCAGCTCCAAAGCGCTGTCATTTCGAATCCAGCCGCCCGATGCGGAAGTGAAGGCGGCATTGCATCTGAGCGACCAGGACGCAGTTTTCTGCCTTCGGCGGGTCCGATACGGCGACTCGGTTCCAATGGGAATTGAATGCAGTTGCCTGCCGGTGCAACTCTGCCCTGGACTGATCGAAACATTCGATCCGACAAATTCACTCTACGAGGAGTTGTCTGATCAATATGGCATCCAACTGATGGTGACAGACGAAATTGTGGAAGTGGGCAAGGCTAGCGCGGAAGAGGCGCGTCTGCTGAAAATAGCCGCCAACAGCCCCGTCTTCTTGTTTACCCGTGTCTCGTATCTCGAAAATGGCACGCCGGTGGAGCACGTAAAGTCGGTTTATCCCGGTGCTCGCTATAAGGTCGTCAATCGGTTGATGCGTATGAAGCGGGAGCCGCTCAGGTCGCCAACACTTCCGCAAAGGACCTCAGGAGATCATTCGACCGGGTGATGCGCTGTCGCGTAAAAGCTGTCGCGCGACTGAGTTTTCGTTTGGATTCAAGAAGTAGTGGCCAGAGACGGGATTGAACCGCCGACGATGGGCCTTTTCAGGGCCGCGGGTATTACTTGATCCGCTTCGCGCATAGATCCCGGTCGCGCGGCTGAGGTTTCGTTTGGATTCAAGAAGTGGTGGCCAGAGACGGGATTGAACCGCCGACGCCGGCCTTTTCAGGGCCGCGCTCTACCACTGAGCTATCTGGCCTCAGTGCAAACTCAGGTTGCATCTCTACGCGTGGATTCGAGCAAAGCCGAAAAAGGTGGGCATGTCCACTGGCAGCGTGCTGCAACAACTTCTGACAGTATACCAACTCCCATTCTCCAAGCCAAACTGTGCTCAGTAAGCTTACCTCTGGGGTTTACTCAGTAAGCTTACTTTTGGGGTTCTAAGCGACAGGTGCTCGTGGATGGCGTAGTAAGATCGCGGATTCCCTACCACGGCTCTTTTTCACTGAGGTGATATCGACCCTTCCCACATCGCCCGGCTTCTGCTCTACACTGGGAGGCAACCATGCGCCGCCAAGTCTGCCTTCTCGTCTGCCTCGTTCTTGCCGCTGTTGCCGTGTCCCACGCCCAGCCGACCGTTTCCCGCGCTTCGGGCCCTGAGGCGCGCGCGGACCGTGCGTATAACGCCGCCATAAAGGCCGGACCGCTCGCGCTCCGAGCCTTCTTGGCCGATTTCCCCAAGGGGGCCGACCTTCATATTCACCTCTCAGGCGCTGTCTATGCTGAGAGCTTCATTCGCGCTGCTGCGCAGGACGGCCTCTGTGTCGACCCCACCGCGCTCAGCTTTGCCAAGCCTCCCTGCGCGTCCCCTTTGGTCCCGGCAACCCAACTTTCCGGAAACATCACTTCGGCCAATCAGGACCTCTACGACCGTCTCATTAACTCCTTCTCCATGCGCAGTTTTGTACCCACTCAGGGCTACAGCGGGCACGACCAGTTTTTCTCAACGTTCGACCGCTTTGGCGGACTCGGCAAGGCCCACATTGGCGAGTGGGTAGACGAAGTAGCCAGCCGCGCCGCTGCACAGAATCAGCAATATGTTGAGTTGATGCAGACGCCGCCCTTCAGCCACGCTGCCCAGATCGCCCACGAGAACGTTTTGAATCCTGACTTTGCGCAATACCGGCGGACTCTGCTTGCCCTTGGCCTGCGGGATGAGGTCTTTGTTGACCGCGAAGATGTGCGCGCCGCCGAGGCTCTTCGCCGCGACATCGAGCACTGCGGAACTCCGCAAGCTACGCCTGCCTGCCGGGTCGAAGTTCGCTATATCTACCAGGTTTTGCGGGCTGGGTCGCCGGAGCGGGTCTTCGCTCAGACTCTGCTCGGTTTTGAGACCATCCAAGCCGCCATGGACGCCCACGAGCCTACCTATGTAGGTATCAACTTTGTTCAGCCTGAAGACGGCCTTGTTTCCATGCGCGACTATACCCTGCAAATGAAGATGCTCGAGTACCTCCACTCGGTTTATCCCAAGGTCCACATCAGCCTGCATGCCGGCGAACTTGCCTTCGGCATGGTCCCGCCCGAGGGCCTCCGTTTCCACATCCGCCAAGCGGTCGAGCTAGGTCACGCAGAACGCATCGGGCACGGCGTCGATGTGATGTATGAAGATGATGCTCCGGCCCTGCTCAAGGAAATGGCTCAGAAGCACGTGATGGTTGAGATCAACCTCAGCTCCAACGAGGGCATTCTGGGTATCAAGGGCGCCGACCACCCCTTCCCGCTCTACCGCGCTGCCCACGTCCCGGTGGCACTGTCCACTGACGACGAGGGGGTTAGCCGCATCGACATCACCCATGAATACGTGCGCGCCGCGCTCGACTACCGCCTCACTTACCAAGACCTCAAGCAGTTGGTCCGCACCGGGATGGAACACAACTTTCTTCCGGGCGCCAGCCTGTGGGCCTCCCCAGATACTTTCACCACACCCGCCGCCCCCTGCAAATCCTTTCCTCTGGGAGCAGATCAACCCTCCGCCGCATGCAAGATGTTCCTTGACGGTAGCGAGAAAGCGGCGGCTCAATGGGAACTCGAACGGCGATTTCGAATATTCGAGGCAAAGTACTAGCCCTTGCGACGGCGATCTCACGAGGAAAGTCGTCGCTGTTCATATGAAAGACGCCCTATTGCGCTTTTGACGATAAGGCAGTAGATTGTCTACATGTTGATGTAGAGGATCTACAGCCTATGGCGACGAAGAGCAGCTATCAAAACCGCATTGAGCTTCTGCAGGGAACGCTGGACATGCTGATTCTGAAAACGCTCCAGTGGGGCGAACAGCATGGCTATGGGATCAGCCAGACGATCAGGGTCAACTCGGGCGAGGTGTTGCAGGTGGAGACTGGATCGCTGTATCCGGCGCTGCATCGGCTCGAGCGGCAAGGGTGGGTCGCGGCTGAATGGAAGCAGAGCGAGAGCAACCAGCGGGCGAAGTTCTACAAGATTACCAAGCTGGGCAAGGAGCAGTTGGCCTCAGACTACCAGCGCTGGGGACGGATGGTTGCGACCATTGAGGGAATCATGACCGCCAAGCGGGGTGAGGCATGAGCCCATTTCGGCTGTTTGACCGCAAGGCGGAATTGAGGGACGAGATTGAAAGCCATCTAAGGATGGCGACTGCCGACAGGGTAGCTCGCGGGGAGTCGCCGGAGAACGCGAGGAGAGCGGCCATGCGCGAATTTGGAAATCTTCCACTGATTGCAGATGTGACGCGCGAGCGATGGGGATGGCTGCGCCTGGAGCGCCTCATGCAGGACTTGCGCTATGCCGTACGGCAGTTGCGCAGAACGCCGGGATTCACGATTACCGTGCTGCTGACTCTGGCATTGGGTATCGGGGCCAATGCCGCCATCTTTACGCTGGTGAACGCGGTACTGCTGAAAGATCTGCCCGTTGCCGATCCAAAGACACTGGTGCACGTGGGCGATGACGGGCACGACTGCTGTGTCGGCCACAACCCCACCAGGGAGAGCGGAAGGTATTCGAACTTCTCGACGGACACGTATGAGCAGTTGAAGAAGAATGTGCCGGAGTTTGAGGAGTTGGCAGCGATGCAGGCTGGATGGGGCTATCGGCCGATCATTGCGCGGCGCGACGGTACGCAGTCGGCGCGTTCGGTGATGGGCGAGTTTGTGTCGGGAAACTATTTCAGGACATTTGGATTGAATCCGGCGGCGGGACGGCTGCTGATGGACGCAGACGATATACACGGCGCCCCGGCAACCGCGGTGATGAGTTATTCGACGTGGCAGCACGATTTCAGCGGAGATGCGGCGGTTGTGGGCAGTACGTTCTGGGTGAATACCAAGCCGGTGACGGTGGTGGGGGTGGCGCCGCGCGGGTTCTTTGGCGATCGGATGGCAGCTTCGCCACCGGAGTTCTACCTGCCGATTGAGACGATGCCGGATTTGGCAAATGCTTCGTACGTGCACAGTCCGGAGGTGAATTGGCTCTACGTGATTGGGCGCGTGAAGCCGGGAATTGCGATCGGCCCGCTGCAGGAGAGAGTCAATGCGGTGGTGCGACAGGCATTCTCAACGCAAGCGGCGTTTTCAACTGTGGACGGCAAGAAGCTGCTGCCAAGGGTGCATGCGGTATTGACACCGGGCGGATCGGGCATCCAGACACTTCAAGAGGGCTACGGGTCTCACCTCCGCCTGCTGATGTGGATTTCTGCGCTGGTGCTGCTGATTGCTTGCGCCAACATCGCAAACCTGCTGCTGGTTCGGGGCATGGGAAGGCGAGCGGAGATGTCGGTGCGGACAGCACTGGGAGCGATGCGTGGAAGAATCGTTCGGCAACTTCTGACCGAGAGCATTTTGCTGGCGGGCCTCGGCGGGCTTCTGGGCTTAGCCGTGGCGTATGCCGGGGCGCGCATGCTGCTCTTGCTTGCATTCCCGGGGGCGCAGAATGTCCCCATCGAAGCGAAGCCGTCCTTTGCCGTAATGGGGTTCGCGTTCGCGCTTTCCATGCTCACGGGCATCTTGTTCGGTCTCGCGCCTGCCTGGATTTCGGCGCAGGCCCGGCCTGCGGATGCCTTGCGCGTTGGATCCCGGACCACATCCTCCGGCTCTTCGATCCTGCAGCGAGCCTTGGTGATATTGCAGGCTGCCGTCTCTCTGGTGCTCCTAGTGGGTGCGGGACTGTTCTCGCAGAGCCTGGGCAAGCTTGAGAGCACGGACCTGAAACTTGATGCGCGCAATCGATATATCGTACACATCAATCCGCAGGCCGCCGGCTATGCGCCGACACAATTGAAAGCGCTCTATCGAACTATGGAAGATCGATTTCATGCACTGCCCGGCATGGTAAAGGTGGGCATCTGCAATTACACGCCGATGGAGGATAACAACTGGGGCAATAATATGCGCGTGCAGGGGCAGCCTGATCTGCATAAGATTGCTTCCTTCGTGAAGGGGAACGCGGAGTATTTCGACTCGGTGGGAACGCACGTGGTGATGGGGCGCGGAATTGGCGTGCAGGATACATCGACCGCTTCCGCGGTGGTCGTGGTGAACCAGACATTCGTGAAAGACTTTTTCAACGGCGAGAATCCCATCGGTCGCAGGGTTGGACACGCATCCAATCCCGGAGATTTCGAGATTGTCGGTGTGGTGGAGGACACGGTTTATACCGATGTGCGCTGGAAAGATCACAGCATGTATTTTGCGCCGATCATGCAGCGCGAACCGAGCGACAAAGAACCAATCGAGAAAGATAGTTCGCTCTACGCAGGAGCTGTGGTCCTTGAGACGGACCGCCCGATGAACGACATGGAAAAGCTCGCACAGAGCACGCTGGCCGGCATCAATCCGAATCTAACTGTGGTCAGGTTTCAGACCTTCGACGAGCAGATCGCAGACACGTTCACCGAGCAGCGGATGATTGCTCGACTGACTATGTTGTTCGGCGCGTTGGCGCTGCTGCTGGCCACTGTCGGTCTCTACGGCGTCACCGCCTACTCCGTCGTACGCCGCACACCAGAGATCGGCATCAGGATGGCGCTCGGTGCGGAACGCACGGGTGTTGTGGCGATGGTGTTGCGCGGCGCGCTGCTTCAAACCCTGCTGGGACTGGCCATTGGAATCCCTGTGGCCTTGCTCTCGGTGCGGTTCGTCAAGTCGCAGCTCTATGAGATCAACAGCGCGGATGCGCAGGTTATGACAGGAGCGATTCTTACGCTGGCGGTGGCAGCTTGCATTGCCGGTCTGATCCCCGCACGGCGAGCGGCATCGATTGATCCGGTTAAGGCCTTGAGAACGGAATAGCAAAAAGAATGAGGACCGAAACGAATTCCCGTTGAAATTGCCGATGGGATGCTTCCGTTTTCGATTGATTGGGAGTGACCTCTATGCCCCCCAATCAGTCGACGGGGAGAAACCAACGATTTTGCAATCGAGGTGCCCCAAACTTCGGCTTACACTCTTCCCATGGACAATGAGCGCATCCGCGAGATCTGCCTCGCGCTCCCCCACGTCGTCGAGACCCTCAACTGGGGCCATCACCTGGTCTACTTTGTAGGCGACCGCGACATTGGCGGCAAAATGTTCGCCATGACCGACCTCGATGGCAGCGGGACCGGTGTCCTCTGGTTCCATTGCGGTGCGGAGCGTTTTCACGAACTGCAGGAGAACGAGGGCATCTGCGCCTCGCCCTACCTTGCGCGCGCCTTCTGGGTCACCATTGAGCGCTGGGATGTCTTGCGCCCGCGCCAGATCGAGGAAGAATTGCACCGCGCTCATAGCTTGATCTACGAAAAGCTCCCCAAACGCACCAAAACCGTGCTGACCCTGCCGGAAAAAGAACGCGCCAAAGTCATCCGCGAGCGCAAGAAACTTCTCTCTCAACGCGCCAAGGCCGAAAAGAAATGACGAGGGCTACCGATCATTCGAGACCAGGGCTCGAAGTCCAGGAACCGGGAACCGATCTCCTTGCTCCTTCGTATAATCTGTTGAACTACTGCGGGCGCATGCTCGTGCGCTGAGGCGCTAAAGTCATGATGAAGTTTCTTCTGTGGTGCATTCTTCTTGTCCTCTGCTGGCCCTTAGCCCTCTTAGCCCTTGTCCTGTATCCAATCGTCTGGCTGCTGCTATTGCCGTTTCGCGTTGTGGGTATCGCGGTTGGCGGCGCGTTGGAACTGGTCAGCGCCGTCATTTTCCTGCCTGTGCGGCTCCTCCGCGCTATCTGATCCACAGCCGAATATCGAACACAGTCTGGAGGGCTCAGGAATATCCGCGCTGCGCCGATAAAAAGTGCAGGGCGCAAGCAATGATCCAACTGACTCGACAACTGGTACAAGTGTTTGGCGCTGGACTGGTTCTCCTCGCCGCTCAAATCTGCGGCGCGGATGAGTTCTTTCCTGTGGTTCACAACGAGCCCATCACTATTCGCGTGCTAAGCGGACGTGACGGCCATCCGCTGACCCTGGCCCATGTGATGCTGGTGGTAGGCTATGACCAGAGGGACATGGACCTCAGGATTCGGCGCGGAGAAGCGCAGACCGACGAGCACGGATTCGCGCGGCTTCCGAATACACTCGCGAATTTTCCCCTGCTCCAGGTCTCGGTTGTGAAGAAACACCTCTGCCAGAGCGGTGGGCGCGGTGCTATTTTCAGCATTGAGCAAATTCGACGCGATGGCCTGAGCGCGCCCAACCACTGCGGCACTGCTATGGTGAACGACGCACCGGGGGTCTTTACGGTTTGGGTCAAAACCGGAAAAGCTCCTCCGGGCCCGATCGCGCCTGCCGCAGTTGCTCGGCGATCTGCCGCGCCCGTTGAGTCCGTTATTTCCAAGCCGTCCGGTGGCCCTGTTTCTTCTTCGGCCGCCCCCAAAACCCCCGGCCCAGTCGCTGTCACAGATTCCGCAATGGGCACCCCTTCCGCTCCATCGGCAGGCATCACACCTGCTCCCCCAACGGCCGCTGCCCCAGTGTGTCCCGCGGTTCCTGGCCCCGCAGTGGCACCACCCTCTCCACTAGTCCGCCATCGACGCAAACAACGACCCCCGCTTGCTCGCGCTTAGCCCTCTGGGATAGCGTGAGGCGTATGGCAGGTGTTTCGCTTTCATTGAATAACAAGGTCGCTTTGATCACCGGGGGCTCGCGCGGGATCGGCGCCGAGACAGTCCGGCTCTTTGTTGAAGCAGGAGCCCGCGTCGCCTTCAATTACCGCCAGGCACGCGAGCAGGCCAATGCTCTAGTGGCTGAGTGTGGCGGCCCGGAGCGCTGCGTGGCCCTGGAGCAGGACCTGCGCATCCCCGCCGACGGCCACGCACTGGTGGATTCCGCCGTTGACGCATTTGGCCGCTTGGACGTGCTGGTGGCCAATCACGGCATGTGGATAGCGAAGGATGCTCCCATCGCGGAGATGGCGGAAGCACAGTGGCGACGTACGCTCGAAGTCAATTTGGATTCGGTCTTCGGACTGGTGCAGGCCGCAGTCGCTCAGATGGACCGCCAGGCCGGTTCGTCTCCTCATCATGGCATCCCCAGGGGACACATTGTGCTCATCAGCTCCACTGCCGGCCAGCGGGGCGAGGCCAACCACGCCGACTATGCCGTGACCAAAGGCGCGATCATCAGTCTCACAAAGAGTCTGTCGAGTGAACTGGCGCCCCGTGGGATTCGTGTGAATTGCGTGGCGCCGGGATGGGTATCGACCGACATGTCGGCGGCTGCCTTGAACCACCCCGACCTCGGTTCGAAGATTATCGCCGGTATTCCGGTGGGGCGCGCCGCAAGCGCTAGAGAAATTGCGGGGCCGATCTTGTTCTTATGTACTCCGCTGGCGGGGTTCATCTCCGGCGAAGTGCTGAATGCGAATGGCGGAGCAGTATTGGTTGGCTAGTAACCTGTCGGCCTGAATGGGCCTCAGGAGGAGATCAGAGAATATGCGCAGAATTTTTCCCGTGGTGCTGATGGCGTTTCTCATAGCCTCGCCGCTCTCGACTCAGACCACGGATGACGCTGGAGAGAAGAACGCGAAGCAGGCACGCGCGGCGCTCGACGCCATGGTGCAGGCCCTCGGCGGAGACGCATGGCTCAATATGAAGAACCAGGAGCGTGACGGACAGGTGGCGGCCTTTTTCCACGGCAAACCAGACGCCGGGACGACGCAGTATTTCGAATTTCACCAGTGGCCGGACAAGGACCGTATCGAGTACACCAAGCACCGCGATGTAGTGCAGTTTTACATGGGCCGCATGGGCCAGGAGGTCACTTACAAGGGAAAGGCGGCGCTGCCCCAGGAACAGGTCGACGACTGGCTTCGTCGTCGCGACCACTCCATTGAAACCGCCGTCAAGGTCTGGCTCAAAGATCCGCGGACCATTCTTCTCTACGAGGGTCAGCGCCTCGCCGAACGTCACCTCGCCGACACGGTGACTCTCATCTCCGCAGAGAACGAGGCCATTACCATCCAGATGGACACGCAAACGCACTTGCCGTTACGTCGCACCTTCGAGTGGCGCGATCCGCTTTACAAGGACAAGAATCTGGACGCAGAGGAGTACGACGACTACCACATGATGGATGGCTTCCCCACGCCCTTCACCGTTACCCGCTTCAAGAACGACGACCAGGTGCGCCAATACTTCGTGGTTCATGTGAAATACAATCAGGACCTGCCTGCCGATTTCTGGGACGTGGAAGCAGCCACCCGCCGCATCAAGAAGTGAAAGGCAGATGACAGGTTACAGATGACAGATTTCAGTGAACCCCGCTCTCCTCAGTTTGCACACCAGAGACGGGTAGAACGGAAGCGGCGATTTGTGTCTTTGGACTTTCGTTTCCAATTTCTCATCTGAAGCCTGCCTAGCGTGCCCTCCTTTATAATCCTCACGAGTGCGAACCGGCCACGCTACGCGCGATCTGGAGCAAGAGAATGACGTTTGACATCCAGGAGATCCTGGGTTTCCTCCCCCACCGTTACCCGTTTCTGATGATCGACAGAATCGTCGAGTTTGAGCCCCGTAAGCGCCTGGTGGCCATCAAGAACGTGACCATTAACGAACAATTCTTTCAAGGCCACTTCCCCGGTTATCCCATCATGCCCGGGGTTCTCGTGGTCGAGGCCATGGCCCAGGCCGGCGGTATCATCATGATGGCCGAGATTCCCGATCGCGACACCAAGCTGGTGGTCTTCACCGGCATTGAGCGTGCCAAGTTTCGCCGCCCGGTCACACCCGGCGACCAGTTGCGCATTGAAGTAGAGGTTCTCTCGTTCAGGCCTCGCGCCGGACGCATTGAAGGTAAGGCCTACGTCGACGGCAAGCTTGCCTGTCAGGCAACTCTCACCTGCGCTGTCGTGCCCCGCGTGCGCGAGACCGATCCGCCCGCAAAGCCTTCTGTGGAGACATCGGAGTGAGCGTTCACCCCAGTTCGGTCATCGCTCCGGGGGCGCTTGTTCCGGAGTCCTGTACCGTTGGCCCGTTCTGCACCATCGGTCCTCAAGTGGTGCTCGGGGAGAACTGCAATCTCATCTCCCACGTCGTCCTCGATGGCCACACACGCATTGGCAACCGGAATATCATTTATCCTTTCACGTCCATCGGCGTGCCACCGCAGGATCTCAAATACTCCGGCGAGCCCACCGAAACGCTGGTCGGCGATGACAACACTATCCGCGAGAGTGTCACCATCAGCCGCGGCACGGTCGGTGGTGGCGGCATCACGCGCCTCGGCTCCGGGAACCTGCTCATGACCTGCGTGCACATTGGCCACGACAGCCAGGTAGGCAGCCACTGCATCCTGGCCAACGCTGCCACGCTGGCTGGACACGTGATCATCGAAGACTACGCAACGATCGGCGCCTTCTGCCCGGTGCATCAGCACTGCGCAGTGGGCAAGTACGCGTTCATCGGCGGCGGCACCATTGTGACTCAGGATGTGCTGCCTTTCTCCAAGACTTCCGCGCGCCGCGAGAACAAGGCATTCGGCGTAAACAGCGTAGGGCTGGAGCGCAGGGGATTCAGCCCCGAACGCATCAAGGCTCTGCAGAAGGCCTTTCGGCTGCTGCTCGTCTCAAAGCTGAACACCACGCAGGCCGTTGAACAGATGTGCGAGCTGGAGAGCGAAGATGTTGCACTGCTGGTAGGCTTCATTCAGCGCAGCGAGCGCGGGGTCATCAAGTAACCATGAAGCTGGGCCTCATCGCCGGCAACGGCCGCTTTCCCTTTCTCCTGCTCGATGCTGCGCGCGCCCAGGGGTTTGCCGTCGTCGTGGCGGCTATCCGCGAGGAAACCGACCCCGAAATCAACCATCGCGCCGCTGCCGACGAAAAGATCACCGTCCACTGGCTTTCGCTCGGCGAGCTGTCGCGCCTCATCGAAATCTTTCACAAGAACGAAGTGAAGATGGCCGTCATGGCGGGCCAGGTGAAGCACAAGCAGATCTTCTCCAGCATCCGCCCCGACTGGCGGCTGGCCAAGCTACTGCTCAATTTGCGCACGCGAAATACGGACATGCTGCTCGGCGCCGTGGCTAAGGTCCTGGCAGACGAGGGCATCGAACTCCTCAATTCCACGCAATTCCTGGAGCCGCTTCTGGCCCAGGAAGGCGTGCTCACCGCGCGCGCTCCGTCCGATGAAGAGCGCAAGGACATCGAGTACGGCCTTGGCGTGGCCCGCGCCGTTGCCGCCTTCGACATTGGCCAGACCGTCGTGGTAGCTGCGCAGGCATGTGTGGCCGTCGAGGCCATGGAGGGCACGGATGCCGCTATTGAGCGCGCCGGCGAACTGATGCGTTCACTCGAAGAGGGCGATCCCGAACCCGCCTCAACACTTGCCCGCCGCCTCACGGTCGTCAAAGTCGCCAAGCCAAAACAGGACATGCGCTTTGACGTACCCGTCATCGGTATGCGCACCATCGAGACTATGGTCAGCGCCGGCGCCACCTGCCTGTCCGTCGAGGCCGACCGCACCCTCCTTTTCGATCGCGAAGCCCTGATCGCCCGCGCCAATCAGGAAGGCATTGCCATAGTCGCGGCTCCGCGATGATACTGTTGGCGGGAGACTTTTAAGCGTCCCGCAACCCCCATTCCCCGTCGAATCTATTGGAGGTCCCCAGTGAAATTGCCTAGAAAGTTCGTTCTCTTATCTCTGTCCGCGATCCTTGTGCTCGCAGTTGCGTTAGTGACGGTCCACGCGGACGATCAGCAGACCATGCCCGCTGTCGGACAGATGGCGCCCACCTTCACCCTCCCCTCTCAGGATGGCTCCCGGATCTCGCTCGATAGCTTTCGCGGCAAGTGGGTGGTGCTCTACTTTTACCCTAAGGACATGACCAAGGGCTGCACCATCGAGGCTCACAACTTCCAGCGCGATCAAGCCAAGTTCGATGCCGACAACGCCGTGATCCTCGGCGTCAGTGTCGACACTCCCGACAGTCACAAGGAGTTCTGCACCAAGGAAGGACTCACTTTCCGACTGCTGGCCGATCCGGAACACAAGGTTGTGGACGCCTATGGTTCACTGGGCCACTTTGGCCCGATGACCATCGCCAGCCGCAACACCTTCCTCATCGATCCTAAGGGGAAAATTGTGAAGGAGTGGACCAAGGTTGACCCTCAGATCCATTCGGAAGAAGTGCTGGCCGCGATCGCCGAGCTGAAGAAGTAGACGGCAACGGATGAGCAAGTCGACGCGGCTCCATCACTGGGGCCGCGCCTTCCGTTAAATCGGCAGGTGCCAGAGATCACTCTGAAACCGAGTATGCGATGGTCACCAAGCTCGCTCACCAGTTTCGCGCCGAACTGAGCGCTTTGCGGACCGCGCTGGTCGCCCTTCCCCCTGCGCTTGCTGACACGCCTTGGCGCATCGGAGGCTGGACACGCAAACAGATCGTCGGTCACCTGCTCGACTCGGCGGCCAACAATCGCCAGCGCTTTGTCCGCGCTGGGACCGATGGCCACTACTCCGGTCCAAAGTATGCGCAGGACGCATGGGTGGCCGCCCACGGCTACGACCGCCAACCGTGGGATACGCTTGTGCGCTGGTGGCAGGCGGAGCACGAAATCCTGGCCGCCATCGTCGACCGCATTCCCGAAGAGCGCCTGCAGGCAAGCTGTGTCGTCGGTGAAGATAAGCCGGTCACGCTCGGCTTCCTCATTGAGGACTACCTGAGGCATCAGCATTGGCATTTTGCCCAGCTCAAAGCTGAGACGCCTCCGCGATAGCTCGATTGCGCCACACATTCCTTATTTCCAGACGCAAAAAAGCCCGGCTCTGAGCCGGGCCCTTTTGCTTGCCTTACAACGTTGCCTGTTGTTGTTACTTCTTGGTTTTCTTCGCAGCTGCCTTCTTCGCAACCGCCTTTTTCGCGGGGGCTTTCTTGGCTGCTGCCTTCTTCGCCGGAGCCTTCTTTGCTGCCTTCTTGGCTGGCGCCTTCTTTGCTGCTTTCTTAACTGCCAACTTAATACCTCGTTTGGTGGGTTTGCTGGCGCGCTTGCTGACCGCTGCCTTCTTGGCCACGGCCTTTCCGCCCTTTACGCCAGTGCTTTTCTTCTTTATGGCGGACTTCTTTGCGGCCTTCTTGGCCACAACGTTTTTCGCGGCAGCCTTCTTGGCCGGAGCTTTCGTCGCGGCCTTCTTGGCTACCTTCTTTGCGGCTTTCTTTGCCGCCTTCTTTGCGGATTTCTTCTTGGCCGGCTTCTTCTTCGCACTCACTGCCGCTGGGGCCGGCGCAGGAACCGGATCCGCCGTCTTGCCGCCTGTTGCGCCCGTAGTCTGAGGCTTCAGCGGGCTTTTCTTCGCGGCCTTCTTGGCTGGCTTCTTCACTGGCCTCTTTACCGGCTCTTCCACAATCACGACCACCGCTTCCTCAATCACCGGCTCATCGTCATCTGAGGTGGTCAGTATGCTGGAGGTTTCCACTTCTTCGTCTTCGTCGTCTTCGAGATTGTCGTCGTGATCGGGGTCCAGTTCCGCGGGCTCCCCATCGAGGTTGCCGTCATTCATCGCATACATCCTGAACACTTCTTCCATCCCATTGCCTCCAGCGGCTTGCCGCTGCAATCGTTATCGGTTCACTCTTCGCGATGCGGAAACCCCTACTCCGTTCGCGGAAATCATTGTAGCAATAGCTTGCACGCAAACACCATCAAAACACAAGTATGTAATGAGATGCCTGCTTATTTTTGACTCCTCTGTTGCCTATTCTTTCTTGCCGGTTGCCCCGTTTTTCTTCCCAGTCTTGGTCGCCGGATGATTTGTTGAGCCTGTCTTCGTACTCGATGCCCCGCTTTTCTTCGTGCCTGCATGAGCTGCGGACCCGTGCCTGGATCTACCTGCCGCCCCGCCGGCCTTTGTTGTTCCGTGTCCCTTTGCAGCTCCTGTCGCATTTTCCATTTCGTTTGATGCAACCTTGCTCGCTGTTGCGGTTCCGTGTCGATGCATTGCCGAGGCCCGCGTCGCGCTTGAGGGTTCGGCAACATGCAACCGGCGTCCGGCTTCAATTTTTACTCCGCTCATCCTATTCCACCGCCGTAGTTGATCCAGCGATACGCCAAAACGGTCCGCGATGGTCACCAACGTATCGCCCCTGCGTGCTGTGTAGAGCAGCGTGCGCGTTGACGCGGTTGCCACTGGAGCAAGAGGAACCACCAGGCCCTCGACACCGGCAACGCTTTCGCTCTCGCCCAACTGATTGGCCCTTGCCAGCTCCGCAACCGAAACGTGATACGCGCGCGCCACCGACTCCAGAGTGTCGTCCGCGGCCACGGGATGATAGCGCCACGCATTACGCTTTGCCTCCGGAATGACTGCAATGCGCTGCTGAAACAGCGTCGCGGTGCCGGCCGGCAGATGCAGATCAAAAGGCGCGTCCGGCGGAGTCGCCATCCGCAGCAGGCTCGGGTTCAGCGCCATCAACTCATCAATCGGCGCACCCACAACGTCCGATACCAGCTTCAGGTCGGCGGAATAGTTGATGGTGACTGTGTCGGTCAGCACCGGCGGATCCAGCGTCACTTCGTCGAATCCATATTGAGTGGGATGGTTGGCAATGATGATTGCCGCCAGAATTTCCGGCACGTAATTCTTCGTCTCCCCCGGCAGGTTGTTGCGCTTGTAGAGTTCCCAGAAGTCCGCATAGCCGGTCTTCTGCACGGCACGCTGCACATTGCCGGCACCCCAGTCGTACGCCGCCATCGAAAGGTACCAATCGCCGAGTTGGTTGTAGATAAACTTCATGTAGCGGGCATAGGCGCGGGTCGATTTCTCCGGATCGAATCGTTCATCCACATATGCATTGCGCACCAGGCCATAATTACCGTACGGCATGAACTGCCACATTCCGCCTGCCCTGGATCTCGCATTGAGCGCCCTTGGCTGAAAGCCCGACTCAGCTACCGCCAGGTAGATCAAATCCTGCGGCACACCTTCTTCGGCCATGACCCGTTGGATCATCGCCTTGTAGCGTCCGGCCCGCTCGAACGAATGCAGAAGCGTGTTGTGACCGCGCTGGCTGTAGGCAAAAAAATTGATGTAGCCGGCCACATAGTCGTTCACCACCAGCGGCAAATCGGATTTTGTCGTCGACAATTGCGTCTGAGCCTTGGCCACGATATTCGGATCGACCTCGAAAGTCACATCGCTGGCGACATCGGCAGGCGTCGGTTCTTCGCTCGGCACAAATCCGTTGCCCTGCTTCAGAGCCTCCATCTCCAGGGCGTTCACCCCGTCGACGACGCGGTCGAACTCTGCCTGCAGTTGGTCATCACTCTTGATGTCGAGCCCGCTGGATAGCATGAGGTCTACTGCGCGATCGAACTCTACCTTGGCCTCGGGCAGCTTGCCCTTGCGGTAGTCCTGCTCACCGAAGCTGTAAGCTTGCTCCACCTGCTGAATCAGCACACGCACGCGCTGTTGAGCAGCAGTGAGCGGAGGGGGCGCCGGCGGAGTTGCCGCTTGCGGAACCTGTGGTGGTGACGCGGCAAGCGCGGGCGCGGTTGCCTGCGGAGGTACCGGCGTCACGATGCCTGCGGATTGTGAAGGATCGCACCCTGCCAGCAGCAAAGCCAGCAGGGCCGGTCCAGTCGATCGATACCACTTCCAACGAATCTGCATGAATGAGTGCGGCCACCATGGTCAGCATCAATCCGCGAT
The DNA here is from genome assembly GCA_049590315.1 of Occallatibacter sp. Lineage (GTDB taxonomy): Bacteria > Acidobacteriota > Terriglobia > Terriglobales > Acidobacteriaceae > Telmatobacter. The sequence continues at coordinate 20,494 of JBAWCO010000397.1, forward strand.
GGGCGCTATGCCGATGATAAGCTATGCCATGTAGGTCCGCTGCGGCGGACGCACAATAGAAAGC
>JBAWCO010000398.1:0-5115 GCA_049590315.1 Occallatibacter sp.
CTCTACTCCGCGGGGGAGGTCCGCGCAAAGCACGAAAGCATCTTGCAGTCTCTAGCCGATATCCCGACCTTCGAGCTTCAGTATTGCGATCTCGACCAGGCTATTAGCGCACTTGATCATTTAACGAGGAGCTAACGAGACGGCCTGGGAACGCTCCGGTATGCGGTCATCGTTGACCGGCGTCCCAATTCTTGAGTTAGAAGCATATTCCGCGAGAGCTTCCTCAATTACTTCCACCGCTCGGTCCAATCCGCGCAAAGCTTGCAGCCTCGTTTGCATCCTCTCCGCTGCTTCACGATATCCGGGGTCATTCAGAACCGTTGTTACTGCGATGCGGATTCTCTTGGCTGAGAGCCGCATTACTGGAAGCACCTCTGCGATACCCAGCCGCGACAAACGGAGTGCGACAGCAGGCTGATCATGGGCGATTGGGATGGCGACCATTGGCTTTCCCTGCATCAGCGTTTCGAAGACCGTGTTTGGTCCGCCATGCGTGATGACTAACGTCGCGATCTTCAAGAGGTCGAGTTGCGGAGCGTAGTTCGTCACCAACGGTTTGCCCGGCAAATCAGCAAATATCTCCGGATCAAAGCGCCCACCGAGCGAGATAACTAACTGCAGATCGAGATCCTGGCACGCTTCAGAGATCAGGCGAAGCACGAATGCCTGTGCATTTCTTGTGGTCCCCAATGACGCGTAGATGATCGGCCGGCCATCAAGGCGATCCCAAGGAAACTCTACCTTCGGCCTCAGGGCCCCATTCGCAAACGGTCCAGTGTAATGAAAATTATCGGGTAGCCAGGTGCGGGGTAAGTCAAGGCACTGCGGCAGTTGAGTGACGTGTGCCAATTCAGGAAATGACTTTCGTGCCTCTCTAACTGGTCCTAACCCGAGTTTCCGCCTTTGGTCATTGAGCGCGCGGCGTATTGGTCCGCGCGCGCGCAGTACAGAAACTTCTAACAGTGCAGTCTCGACCGCGGAAAACCACGACGCAGAATACCTGTACCCCGAGAACCAGGGAAATCCACTCCATCCAAAGTTATGGGGGACAGAAGTGGAGATGATGAAATAGGGTAAGCGCAAGATCTCTGCAATCGTTGGGCCGGTGAGCGCAATCTCATTGACCAGCAGCGCATTCACCCCTGCCTTTCTGAGTGCCTGGGGAGTCTCTTGAAGATAAGTCTCCAGATCTCCCGTAATCCGTTTCAGATTGAAACGGAGGGTGGAGAGTCCAGAACGCAGACTTGAATCAACGGCTGGCGTCTTCTTCTCTATTGAAATGACCCGGCGTCTCCCGATTTGAACGAACTCGAGGCCCGCCTGCCGCACACGCTCTTCTATTTTTGGTTTCTCGAAGAATGTAGTCTTATGCCCTCGATCTTTCAGTTGCTGAGAGAGCAGGATCATTGCATTTAGATGCCCTGTACCGGTGAAAGACAGCACTCCAAAGTGCCAATTCTTTCCTTCAGCAGACATGTTCAGCCTCCATGCCCGCCGGAACTTGGAGCTCCCTGCCTCCCAGTCGCACCTGCCCGTTGCCAAGTATTTCCTCGGCTTTCTGCAGAAGCGCCGACACCGGCGCGCGCAGCCAGCGTACCGATCCGTCGATCGCCAGTGGTTCCAAGCCCTGCCTGACAGCCAGCGGAAGCCGCCGCAGAATTTCTTCCGAAGCAAGTTGTACCCTGCCTCCAATCATCACAAACTCCACATCATTTATTGACAACTTCCCAAGCTGGTCCGCAGGATCCTGGCATGAGTCTGGGACTGCAATTAGATCGCTCGTACCGGATTCCCTTATGGAACCCTCCGCATGCCCTAGACGAAGGATGGCGGCTGGAATCGTCGTCACCATTTGATAGACAGTTGAAGCAGAAATCCCGCAAGAGCGCATAACGAACCGGATTTCATCCAGCAAATCGCCGTCACCCGTAAGCGGAGAGTCGCTTCCGAGGGCTATCTTTTCAATTCCGCTTAGCAAGGATATGTCTGGAATTCGACCAAAAAGAAAGTTGTTGGATGATGGGCAGACGATGAGAGAAGTGCGGCTATCGCGCATGAACGCAATGCCCTCCTGATCGATGGCTAGTCCATGTACCAGAACAGTGCTCTCGTCCAGAAGACCCAGCCGATCGAGCCCGTACAGTTCCTCCCGAGCCAGTTCGTCGACGCCTTCGCACGCGTGCACAATGAAAGGCTGCCCTTGAGGTGTAGCTCCGTGCGCCCGGCGAAGATCACCTCCAAGAGCTAAGGAATGCCCCCAGCCGTATTTCTGGACCACCCGAACAGGGAAATCCAGCCGTTGCAACTCCGGCAAAAGTCTATTGTGGTGGCAGACCGTGGTGACCCCGCAGAGGAGGTTTCGAATGCCGCCCCACCAAACGTGAATTTCCTTGGGAACCGCTCGATGTTTCGCGATGACTTCCGGAAACCTGCTGTGAATGTCCTCTCCCCAGTCGATGTAATTCCGATAAGGCGAAATCCCCAACCTGGGAAAGAGTGCGAAGTCCAGATGGTCGTGCGCATTGATCAACCCGGGCAAAACGAGAAAGCCGCTGAGGTCAACGCTGGGGATGCTCGTTAGCGCATCGGATGAAAGAGATGACAAAGTGACAATGCGGGTTATGCGGCCGCCATTGATTTCTATAGAAGCATGCTTCGCTTCCCGCGGCCCCAAGGCACATCGAGCACTGCGAATTACCATTTGGTCTTGTCGATGTGCGATCAAGCGCTGACCCTCCAGGTTCCACAGCGCACTCCCATGCGCTGGAATCACGCCAGGATATTATCAAATCAGCGCAAACTGGCCAGAGCCCGACGCGAAACGGGTAGCGATGTGAATAAGGTTGTTCGCAATGAGTTCTCCATTCACGCCTCCCTGACCGGCATCAACTCTCCGACGGGTATAAACACAGAGGAAGCGAAGGTTGCATTTCTTGCAGTGGATGCGAGTGCGTCCGGGTTCTTGCTCATTGGCTCCAGATCTTTGACCTTGTTCCACAAGGTGCCTATCCGAGCGCCTGTCCCGCGCGTTACATTGGACTCCCGCCAGGCATCTACCTCCGCATGAACTGCGTCACGCACCGCACGGTAGAAGTCGGTCGTATAGGCTGCTTTGAACATGACGCAAAGGTCATCACTGTCCGTCCAGTTCCGCTTCTGTCCAAGCTGCTCCCGCACGTGCTCATAAAACACCGTACCCGGCAAAGGATACGAAAACGAAATCCCAACGTCGTCCGGCCGTGTTTCTCGTACAAATGCGATAGTCTCCTGAAGCTCAGGCCAAGTTTCGCCCGGATAACCAAACTGCAGAAAGAAACAGGCGCGAATGCCGGCCTCTTTCAACAAGCGGCGGGCGATGCGGACAGAGGAGAGCCTCAGACCCTTGTCCATTGCATCGAGCACGGCTTGCGATCCGGATTCGACACCCATCCACACTTCAGCGCATCCTGCTACCTTCAGGTGCTCAACGACCGCTTCACTCATCAGATCTGCGCGCGATTGGATCTTGAAGGGAACAGCCGCGTCTCTTTTCGTAACTTCCTCTGCGAACCGCTGCACCCAGTGCCGGTCCAACGCAAAAACGTCATCGCCAAACCAGATATGCTGCACCTTGGCAGATTCCTTCAGCAACTTCATCTCCTCGGCTACGGCCGCGGCTGAACGCAAATGGAATTTGTTACCGGATATCGGCTTTGCACACCAATTGCAACTAAACGGACATCCGCGGCTGGATACCATGTTGGCTGAAAAATAGCCATGTGTATTCACCCAGGCTGCGCGATACGGTTCCATATTGATAAGATCGCGAGCTGGCAACGATAGCTCTGACCATTTGGGGTTCTTCGACAAGCGCTGTGAGCTGCGCAACATGCGGCCATGGCCGTCAAGTCTCACCATTCCATCTATTTCCGGCACCTCTTCGGAGTCGAGTATGGCACGGCAGAGTCGTACAAGCGATTCCTCCGCTTCTCCACACAACACATAATCGAAGCCATTCTCAAGAAACAATTGCGGGTTGTCTGTCGAATCTGATCCGTGCACCACGGTGATCGCGCCAATTGAACGCGCCTCCTTCGCGATCTTCCACGCCACATCCCGCATACGGGTCAGACACATCTTCGACAAAAAATTGAAGTCGTCTTCGTAGACGGCAACAATGCTCGGCCGATGCTCCTTGAGCATCTCGTCGAACGCAATGGACGGCTCTTCAAGCATGGAATCGAACGCAACCACAGCGATGCCGTTTTCACGCAGCGCAGTCGCCGCATACAGCGTGCCGATGGGCATATAAGGCTGCATCTTGCGAAGTTGCTTCGGATCGAAGGGAAGATGATAAGAATGTGTGAGCAGTACGTGTGCCATGATTCACCTCAGATACTTACTCGCCGGCAGATTCGGCACGCGGTGGTTGCCGTCGTACGTGCCGGCCGCATCTACGCATCTGGCACGCCCTAATCTTTGAAACGTAGCCTAGTCCAACCTAGGTGAGCAGTTGTCGCGGAATTGTCAACTCAATGTCATCCCTTAGCCGTTCCGGACGTGAGCGAGATTCAGTCCGGAAATGCTAGACGCAACGGCGGCGTTGCCCACTTCCAATATCGACGCGTCGTGGGCGGAGCGATTACCGGCGAGGAGTGTGCACGCAGCCGGGCTGGAGAGATGACCGAGTTTGTCGCGCTTGGTGGCAACGTAGTGAGCGGAATGAGGATTGCCCGGAACGTCTGCGCTCACTCGCCTTACAATTTCAATCCCCGACAACTGGACTGCATCGATTTTTTCCGGATTGTTGGTCATCAACTGGAGCGAGCTAATCTTAAAGAACCGAAGGATTTCCACGGAGAGTGCATAATCGCGCAAATCGACCGCATGTCCAAGCCGAAGATTGGCCTCGATTGTATCCAATCCTTGGTCTTGAAGTTGATAGGCGCGAAGTTTTTCCATCAAGCCGATACCTCGCCCCTCTTGATGCTCATAGACAAGCACTCCCGCGCCTTGCTCGGCGATAACACGCAATGCCAGATGAAGTTGATCGTGGCAGTCACAACGCATGGAGTGGAAGACATCGCCAGTCGTGCACTGGGAGTGGATGCGGACCAGAGGAGGATTGCAGTGAAT
>JBAWCO010000399.1:0-2231 GCA_049590315.1 Occallatibacter sp.
CTCGACAGACGACCCAATCTCAGGTTAGCGCGATGACAAGCAACAAACTCAAATCCACGCTCGATTTGAGTTTCGCGGATGTCAATTTGTCGCAGGCGAAGTTGCTGATGCTGGATGCTCAAAACAACCTTGACTCAACGATGGCCGCGTTGGACACGGTCCTCGGCCTGGACCGGCAGGTAACCTACGAGCTTGTTGACGACAACCCCGCACTGCAGCCGCCTCCGGCAGATCCCGATCAGCTCTTACAAGTTGCGTTCCAGCAGCGCCCGGATCTGCAGGCTCTGAACCTGAGTCAGCAAGCGGCAGTCAAGTTCAGCCATGCCGAGCGTGATCAGATGCTGCCTAGCATAAGTGCCGCGGGAACCGTAGGCTCCGTACCAATCCGGCCCGCCACATACTATCTCAACAATTGGTGGGGTGGTATTGGTGTCAACATGAATATCCCGGTCTTCAATGGATTCCTCTATTCAGCCCAGGCAAAGGAAGCTTCCATCCGAGCCCAGGCGGCTTCCGAACAAAGCCGCGATCTGCGCGATCGAATTGCCAGGGATGTTCGTACCGCGTGGCTCGGATCCAACACGGCCTATCAACGTGTTGCGGTGACCGCCGAGCTTCTGAAGCAGGCAAATCTTGCTCTTCAGCTCGCACAGACTCGGTACCAGTTGGGGCTCAGTTCGATCGTAGAGCTGAGTCAGGCGCAGTTCCAGCAAACCGATGCAGCAATCGGCAACACTGATGCGCAATACCAATATCGGCTCGCGCTTTCCACCCTCAACTACCAGATTGGAGCAACGCCATGATTGAGAACTTCAAATTGAAGGTGTTCCGCATCGTGGCGGATACGTTGAATTATCGAAGGGCCGCAGACGAGCTTCATCTAACGCAGCCCGCTGTCACGGCACAGATCAGGTCGCTCGAAGATAGCCTTGGGATCGCTCTCTTCGATCGCATCGGCCGCGATACCAGCCTCACACCGGCCGGAGTAACGCTGTTGGGGTATGTTCGCAAGATCGAGGCGGTCGCCAACGATGCGCTTGCCGCACTTGCTCCGTTTGGAGGGCAGGAAGGTGTTGAGCTAAGTGTTGGAGCTTCCCATACTGTTGCCGTTTATCTTCTGCCAAAGCTTCTTCCCGTTCTTTTGCACGAGTGGCCCAAACTGCGAATTCATATCGTGGGCGGCAGCACGACTGAAATCCTTCAGGCTCTGACCAGTCATCGGATAGGAGTTGCATTGATCGAGGCTCCCGCACATCGCCCGGACCTGAAGATTGAAGCGTTTGGAGAAGATGAGTTGGCTCTCATTGTGAGGCCAGATCATCGCTGGACGAAAAAGCCGATGGTTCGAGCTGCGGAACTGGTTCAGGAACCGATCCTGCTTCGAGAAGTCGGGTCTGGCATGCGTCAATTTGTTGAGGAATATCTAGAGCGGAATGGCGTACTACGGCAACAACTTCGTACATTCATCGACATAAACTCCACCGAAGGTATCATCTCCGCTGTGGAGGCTGGACTAGGCATAGGCTTTGCTCCCTGTCTGGCGATTGAAAAGGCCTTGAAGTTGGGGAGCGTCCGGGCAATTCACCTCGACAATGGGCCCATACGCCGACAACTCAGTATTGCGCTTCTCAATGGACCAGATCCAAAAGGACCTGTCGGTCAGTTGTTAGAGCTTCTCCGGGAGCATGGCGCGGCTCAGAGAAACGCTTCGGCGATGACCCATGCGAGCGATGAGCCGAGAAGAGTGATTGTGATGGGAGCTGCGCAAACGGAAAGCGCGAGGGGGCAATTCTCTGAATGAGCGTTCTTTCCTTCACACTCGCCATATTTGGAACCTCGATCCTGGCGGGCTTCCTCGGTGCCCTAACGGGGCTAGGCGGGGGAGTTGTTGTCGTTCCTGTCCTGTGTGTTCTGTTCAAGATAGATATCCATTATGCGATTGGGGCTTCGCTTGTTTCCGTGATTGCGACCTCTTCGGGAGCTGCTGCCGCCTATGTCCGCGAGGGTTACTCGAACATCCGCATTGGAATGTTCCTGGAAATCGCCACAACCCTTGGCGCGCTAGTAGGCGCGTATCTGACTGCCAGAGTCTCCGGAAATTGGATCGGAGGGATCTTCGGTGTGGTCCTCTTGTATTCAGCCTGGGCGTCTCTGTCCAAAGGACCTGCGGAGACAAAAATGTCCCGGCCGGACTCTCTTGCGATGCAACTGAATTTGAGAGGGTCCTAGGC
>JBAWCO010000400.1:0-6196 GCA_049590315.1 Occallatibacter sp.
CCGGACGCGCGGCCGGGCGGGGAAACTCGCTCGTCGGAATCGGAATCAGCTTTGGGACTCTGGTACCCATGGTTTCGGACGCCTGATTGAGCAAAGCATGGGCAAATCCAAACCACGTGGTTTCTCCCGCATTCGTCAGGTTGTAGATCCCGCTGCGTCCATGCAGTCCACCACCCGAAGGCCCAAGTACCTGCGCAAGGATATCTGCGGTCGCCTGCGCGATGCATTCGCTCGAGGTCGGACCGCCGGTCTGGTCGTCAACAATCCTCAACTCTTCCCGCTCACCTGCCAAACGCAACATGGTCAGCAGGAAGTTATTGCCACGAACCCCGTAGACCCAGCTTGTCCTCAAAATCAGGTAGTCGCAACCAGAAGCTTGAATAGCCTCATCGCCAGCCAGCTTCGTCTTGCCATAAACATTCTTCGGATTGGGGGCATCGGTCTCGAGATAAGGACCTTGCTTAAAGCCATCGAATACGTAATCGGTCGAGTAGTGAACAAGTATGCTTCCCAGACTCTTTGCTTCCTCTGCGATCAGCGCCGGCGCGGCACCATTAATCGCCATGGCCAATTCAGGCTCACTTTCGGCCTTGTCCACCGCGGTGTAAGCAGCCGCGTTGATGATGACAGCGGGCCCTACTGTGCGGAGCGCAGTACGTATGGACTCGGGCTGCGTGAAATCGACCTCAGGATACTCAACACCAGTGACCTGGCCAAGGCAAGCCAGCTTGTGGCGCAATTCCCATCCCACCTGTCCGGTGCGGCCAAAGACAACAATCTTAGTGTTCCGCATTTTCGCCCCTATCAAGGAAACCTATCTCAAAGACCTCTGCGTCGCGAAACATCTTCCCTGCTACGTCTTTCGCTGAGAGGATCGGTTCATCCACGAGCGGCCATTCGATCCCCAATTCCAGATCACTCCAAAGGATTGTGCGCTCGGACGCGGGCGCATAGTAATCCGTTGCCTTGTAAAGAAAATCCGCAGATTCGGAAAGCACTAGAAAGCCGTGCGCAAGTCCGGGAGGCAGCCAGAACATACGCTTGTTTTCTTCGGTCAACTCCACCCCAGCCCATTTGCCAAAGGTCGAGGAATCGCGACGTAGGTCAACTGCAACGTCGAAAACTTTCCCGCGCACAACGCGAACCAGCTTCCCTTGCGTCTGATTCATCTGGTAGTGCAATCCGCGAAGCACATTGCGCTGCGAACGCGAATGATTGTCCTGCACAAAATGCGCATCAATCCCAATGCTCCGCATCGCTCTCTCATTAAAGCTTTCAAGAAAGAAACCGCGCTCATCGCCGAAGACAGCCGGATCCACGATCAGCGCGTCCGGAATCGTTGTCTCCTGAACTTTCATTGAATGTGACTCCGGTCTCTCAATAACTCACGCAGATAGTCGCCGTAGCCGTTTTTAATTCCCTGGGCCAGCCTTTGCAATTGTTCGGCATCAATGAAGCCCGCACGGAATGCAATCTCTTCAGGACATGCTACCTTGAGCCCCTGACGCTTCTCGATGATCTGAACGAAGGAACTTGCTTCCAAAAGCGAGTCGTGAGTGCCCGTATCGAGCCAGGCGATACCTCGGCTCATGGTTTGCACTGCCAGTTGTCCCATCTTTAAATAATGGCGGTTCACATCGGTGATTTCCAACTCGCCGCGCGGCGAAGGCTTGAGACCTGCGGCTATGTCGAGCACCTGATTGTCGTAAAAATAAACTCCCGTCACGGCGTAGCGGGATTTGGGATTTGCGGGCTTCTCCTCAAGACCCACGGCCTGCCCCACAGCATTCAGCTCGACCACGCCGTAACGCTCCGGGTCCTTTACCGGGTAGGCGAATATTGTGGCTCCGGAGGGTTGCGCCGCAGCGGACTGCAACATGGTTGCAAGCTGGTTTCCGAAGAAGATGTTGTCCCCCAAAACCAGCGCGCAGCGATCTTCACCAATAAAATCGCGGCCTAAGATGAAGGCCTGGGCTAATCCTTCCGGATTGGGCTGGACGATGTACTGGAACGACATTCCCCACGACGAGCCATCTCCCAGCAACTGCTCAAATCGAGGCGTGTCCTGCGGAGTAGAGATCACCAGCACATCGCGAATGCCCGCCAGCATCAGTACACTCAGCGGGTAGTAGATCATTGGCTTGTCGTAAATGGGAAGCAGTTGTTTCGATACCGCATGGGTGATCGGGTACAACCGTGTTCCCGATCCGCCCGCCAGAATGATGCCCTTGCGTGTGCTCATCTGCCTGCGGCTCCTTCGGAGCTGGCGGGAGCATATTGTAACTTGATCCATTCCCGGTACGAACCGCTTGTTACATGCTCCACCCAATCCAGATTGTCTAGGTACCACTGAATCGTCTTGCGCAGCCCACCGGCAAACGTCTCTTTCGGCTGCCAACCCAGATCTCGCTCTATCTTCGTGGTATCGATGGCATAGCGGCGGTCATGGCCAGGACGGTCTTTCACGAACATGACCAGCCTCGCATGCGGCGCTCCGCCAGGTTTCAGATCGTCGAGAAGCGCGCAAACCTGGCTCACCACTTCCAAGTTCGACATCTCCTGAATTCCACCGATGTTATAAGTCTCTCCCGGTACGCCCTTGCTCAACACGGTGCGGATGCCGTCGCAATGATCGCCAACGTAGAGCCAGTCGCGCACGTTCTGGCCGTCGCCATAAACTGGAAGAGGTAGGCCTTTAAGAGCATTCAGCACCATCAGCGGAATCAGCTTTTCCGGAAATTGGCGGGGTCCGTAGTTATTCGAGCAATTGGTGGTAACTACGGGTAGCCCGTAAGTATGGTAGTAGGCGCGAACCAGATGATCTGAAGCTGCTTTGGAGGCCGAATACGGACTGTTCGGCGAATACGCAGTCTCTTCTGTAAAAGCCGGTGCGGTGGGTGTCAGGGAACCATATACCTCGTCGGTTGAAACGTGCAGGAACCTGAATGCGTCTTTCTCGCGTTCCGGCAACTCCGACCAGTACCCGCGCGCGGCTTCGAGCAACTGAAAAGTTCCCTCGATATTAGTTCGGATGAATTCGGCGGGACCAAGAATGGATCGATCGACGTGGCTCTCCGCGGCAAAATGAACAATCGCGCGCGGGTGCAGCCTATCCAGAACCTGGCGAACCTGGGCGCCATCCACGATGTCGCCCAGGACAAACTGATAACGGGAACCCTGCTGGACCGAGGCCAGGTTTTCCAGGTTCCCCGCATAAGTCAACTTGTCGAAAACGATCGCCGGGCTGGACTCTTCGGCCAGCCACTGCAGCACGAAATTCGAACCGATGAAACCAGCGCCACCGGTCACAAGAATGGGCGCATTCGACGACATCTGAGTTCACCTTTCGTGCAGCGCAATGGCTCTCAAGAGCCATCCACTGCGATTCTTTTACGCGAGGCCGTCCTGATCAGAGAACGTTGATCGCGGCAGCACCGAGCGCCAATTGAGAGAATACCTGAGTCCAATCCAGAACGTTTCGTAGCGCAGTGGGACGCAGAGTCTTATCCGGCACAACAATTGTGTCGCCCGGATTGAGGCGCAGCTCATCGAACGAACTACTAGACCACAAGCTGTACCCCTTTTGGTGTGATCGACTGACCACTGATCCGTCAGCGCGAATCACAAATGAGTGGCGCCAGTCCGCGTTTCGATTTCCGCCACCGGCCAGCTTCAGATATTGGCCCACGGTGCGACGCGGTTGAAAGAGAAACGAATTCTGGTCATACACCGCTCCAACTACGTTGATCATCGAAGGCGCGAAAGGTACGACGAAACGATCCCCATTTTCCAGGTTAACCGCGGGCACATCTGCGATGCTTACGCTGCTGGGCTGAAACTGCAGAACAATGCGACCAGTGGCCTTGATCTGGCTGAGACGGGCGATCAACTGCTGTCCTATGCTCTGGGAGGCAGCCAGGTCCGAAGCGCTATTTGCTGAGGACCCTCCCGAAACGGCAAGTGCTTGCGTCCCGCGCTCGGTTTCCATACTGGCACTCCGCACATATTCATCAAGGCGCTGTTGTTGCAGCACGCGGGTCGATTCACGGGTGAATTCAGAGCCGTAGAGATATGCCCGCGGCGTAAGTCCTCCAGCGCGGCTCACGACATCTCGCAATGTCTCGCCCGGTTGCACGCTATAGATGCCGGAATGGACAAATTCCCCTTCCAGATCGACATATTTGGTTTGCCGGTCTAGCGGCACCACGATGTCGGCTTGCGAAAAGATCGTGACTGTATCGCCTGGCTGAAGGGCAAAATCCTGACTGGCGTCGTGGCTGAGGACCAGTTTGCCAAGGTCAAACGAGATCAAAGATGTCTTCAAACTGTCGGGATCGAGACGTTCAATCACCGCATAATCCCAGTTGATATCGGGTGCCGACAAGCGCACCTCATTCCGCTTCGATTGCCCCAAGTTGGATGGCGGCGTCAACCGGGAGCCAAGTGCACTACTGCTCCCCATCTGACCCGAGTTTTGGGCAGTGCTTCTTGATGCGTTCGTGCCTTGTTGGTCGTTCAAAATCCCATCGGATGTCAAATCCCCTTGCGTCGACTCCCCTTGCGGAAGACCGGACGTCCCCGCCGTTGGCGCAATAGCGAATGTCTGAATCCGATTCCCGAGAGTCAGAGCGGAGGTCAGGGTATCTTGCGTTACTGATGGCGTCAGTCCCCGGCGGTTCAATTCAGGCGGTTGCTGGCCTTCTCCAATGGTGGTGATAATGGGCTCGAACTCTGGAGCCGGCAGGCCAAGATGGCTGCGCTTCCACCAGTAATCCCGGCTTACGAGTGAATCCCGATCGGGAATCAGATCGCTCAAATGCATACCTTCGCGCCAACCGAAACGTCCTGGGTTCGCTACATTTCCACGCAGCGTAACGGTCTTCTGGAATGCGGGGAGAATGGAATGGATGCGGATGATATCGCCGTCAGCAAGGGGCGCGGATAATCCGCTTGCATCGAAAGGGAATTCCATGGCTTGACGAAGCTTGTCCTGCCCCACGCGGTCCAATGAGATGCGCGCATTGGAGGACAGCGCGGTCGTTTTACCCGCCGCATCCAAGAGACTGCCGATGGTTTCACCTTCGCGCATCTCGTAGATCCCTGGATTGTGCACGCTTCCCGCAATGGCTACCTGCAAGCCCACCGGGGAAATATACAGAACATCTTCAGGCATAAGCCGCACATCTTTGGATTTGTCTCCGTGAACCAGCAATCCATACAGATCGAAGTCTGCAATCGTCTTCCCTCCCCGGTTCACCAGAATATTGCGGAGCGAGCCTTGCGGGGATGGACCGCCGCTGGCGAACAAGGCGTCAACCAGCGTGCTGAGGGAGCTGATCGTGTAAACGCCGGGCCGCCTCGACTGGCCCGTGACATAAATCTGCATCGAGCGAATTCGCCCTAAATCGACAGACAGATCGAAATTGCGAAAAATCCTGCCAACGGCTTCGCGTAGGTGCTGATCAAGCGCTGAGAACTGTAAACCGGATACAGGTACTGATCCCACCTGGGGAATATATATGTTGCCTGACCTGTCAACGCGGAGGTTCCCGCTGTAATTGACCTGACCCCAGATTCGGATGCGCAACTCATCGTCTGGACCGATTACGTACTCAGGAGTAGCGGGTGCCAGGTCGTCGGGCGAAAAAGTAGAAGGAACATTCCGAAATAGGCTCGCCCCAAAGATTGGAAGCATTTGTCCGGTGCTCGCGGCTACAAACTTTTGGAACTCCGTCGGCATATCTGGCGGATAGATCCGCTCTGGCTGCCGCGCTCTGCTACCAGATCCGAATGGGGAACTTTCCGCAGGAGAAGTTGTTCCAAGTGATCTTGGAGTCATCGTTCCGGTTTCGTTGATGGAGTTCGGTTCAACGCTCCGTCGGCGGCTCTGCACGCAATCATCGCTCGCCGCCATCAGCGGGTCCGAGCAATCGACGGAAGAGCCCTGCTGAGTATTACCGGATTGATCTCCGCTCTGAGTTTGAGTCCAGACATGGGGGGAAGCTGCAAATAGAAGCAGCGCGAAGGACCAAGAAAGACGCATTTTCATAGACGAACTCTATTTTCCTGCATTCTGCCCTTGGCCTGCAACCAAACTTGACATTCATCCAAGTCTCTTAAGTTGACCAAGGAAACCAAAAGTTTGCCCTTCGAAGACTTGGTTAGATCTTCTCTTCAAGAGAAGGTAGGAATACGC
>JBAWCO010000401.1:0-3829 GCA_049590315.1 Occallatibacter sp.
CCACTCTTTGAGCACCCCCACGCACCCAATGCTCCGCTCATACAGATACTCCCACTCGCTCACCAAGTCGGGTGGCTCGGACAGTGGAAGATGCAACTCGAACGAATGTAGGACGGTCCTGAACGCCTTCAGATCCTCAGGGTCATCGCTTCTATACCGCGGGAAATGGATATCGACGCTTCGACGGCTCAATTGGGCGCTCAGATTCCGGAATGCCAATAGGCTGTACGTGCCCAACAACACGTGGGCAGTTCCTGTGCAGTTCGCAATGGATTTAATTACATCCAGCTGATCCGAAAGTCTGCGCCCAGATCCCACCGATGCCAGATGCTGTGCTTCGTCAAGCAATACTGCCAATGGGCGGCGGAAACGAAGCGCTTGTTCCAGTGCGTGGCGGAACTCTAATCCGGCGGCTTTGGCGTTCGGCATAAACTTGAGCGCTCGCTGTCCTATTTGCACTGGCGTCCCCGGGTCCAATTTGTAACCCGTCAGAGGCTCTTCCATTTGCCTCAACATCCTATAAAACTGATCCCGCCAGCTGTAGGTCCCGGATTCGGGAGCGATACACTCAACACTCACGACCGGGAACCTTCCCGGATCAGAATGAAGGTCCACCAGCATTTCGGATACCAGCAACTGCTCAATTTTCCTGCGTAATGTGGTCTTTCCCACTCCACTTGGTCCCAGAACCAAAATCAACGAATTTGGCTCTCTGTCCTGAATGGCAGCAAGTAGAGCATCCCGAACAGCAATCAAGCGCGGATGGGCCATAGTGTAGCCCCTAAAGTATTCGAGCCTTGATGTCCAGGCCTGGGTTAGAAGTTCATGCGGAAATCCTGAAGATCGTGTATCCATCAGAAAGCTCCGTATACTCCGTCGACCGCAAAATCCTCGACTATCATATGGTTCCATTGTTCGTGCGCAGCCTCAGAATAAAGAACAGGCGCGCCGCATGGGATGCGGTCTGCTTCGTCCTTAAGCGATCGTCGAATCTATCTGCCCTCACGATCACTCAGTCTTTGAGTCAGCAGAGTCTCCTCCGCTTCAACCGATTGCAAGAACTCGGCAAGCTGGCGTGCTGTGACAGCAAACGCAGCGGAATGCTGGTGGCAACGCCGGCGGATCTCCTGCGTGGCCAGCATAAGTTCTTTTTCTGATCGGCCTCTAAACACTGCGTAGTACTCGGAATGACACTGGACCCACTGCCTGTGCACAAATGCATAGGCGACCCCGACGTCAAATGGATCGAAACGCACTGCAACCTGCAGCCCCTGAACCTCCGGATCGCGAAAGAGCTCGCTCCAGTAGTACACATGATGAATCTTTACACCGTTGCCGGGCACAACTTTCGCCGTTCCCTTGATGGTTGTGGGCATGGTGATAATCAAAAACTCTTCATCGTAAGGAATCATGCGATGTTGCCGCTCGCCTGTTTCTGCCAGCCGCGCGAGGAAAGCCTCTCTCGGATTCTGTCCGAGTGCGGGGTGGTTCAATGAATCATAGATTTCATACAGGTATTCGCAGAGTCGCGCATGAAGTTCCGTCAGGGACCATACTGCGAGCCCTTTGGGATTCACGGATTTGGTGACCTGCCGGACGTTTCGCATAATCTGAGTGTTCCCGCGCAAGTTATGTACAAACTGGGTGTTGCTTACCCCAAAAACGCGTTCACACAGAGACCCAAAACGCGGCTTACTGGCCGGTCTCTTCTTCTTGGTGCATTGATGAGTGGCGAGGAGCGCCTCGAAATATGTGCTTTCAAATTCCTTCCCGCCGTCGACCACCACGGTTTGCGGCAGACGGTTGTGGCGGCGGACGCACTCGCGCAGAACCATCATGCAGGAGCGATAGCTCGGCGGATCGAACGTGAGATATGCTGCCAGTACCCGGCGACTGTAGGCGTCAATCAGGACGGTCAGCCAAGGTCGGCCCAACCCGCGCCCAGTCCGCGAGCAGACGAGTTCAACATCCAATTCAGTATGGTCGATGTGGCCAATCTCAAACGGCCGATCTCCATGCCGGGGTGTCTTCAGCTCAAGTTCCAGATAGAACGGCTCCAAGCCGTAAGCGCTGCGCCGCCCCTGACGCTTCAGCTTCTGTCGATAGGGATCACGCCGGCGCGAAGCGACCGTAAAGGCCTTATAGCTCGGTGCCACCACTCCGCGTTCTTCGCAGGAAAGCTTTAACTTGATCCAGGAAGCGTATAGAGTCTTCTGTTTCTTTGTCTCGAAATCCTGCTCCAATGCTTCTGTCATTGCCCGCAGCGAAGCCTCGGGTAACTTCGATGTTCGGTTGCCTTTCGCGTTGTGGCGTGGCAGCAGGCCAAGGTATCCGCTTTGATAGTTTGCTTCCGCCCGCCTATATTCGGCCACCCAGCGGTAAAGGGTGCGAGGAGTTACGTCGAGCGTCACGGGAAGCGAGTGGCCATGGAGATAGCTTCTAACCAACTCAGAGCGGGAGTTGGCAGTTCGCAGATCACCTTCACTGGCCACGCTTAATCGCTCAAAAACCTTCGCTCCGGTTACCTTGTTGAGTGCATCTGGTGCTAGCGCAATTTTCTTTCGATAGGCCAAGTCTTCAAGCGCCTTCCTTGGTAGCTCAACCAAATTCCCATCTTCAGATAGGAGGCCTACAGACGCATCGCCGGCGTTGATCACCTTCCATATCCGAGAATCCCAGATCAACGCGTTCCCATTGCGAAACGTAATGGGAGACGAGAAATTTGGGCTATCGGAAGTGCCCAGTGTCGTTACCGACGCTGTTTCCGGCGCGGAATAGACCAAGACGTGAGACGGTTCGGCGAGAGGAGCAGCATATAGATCCACGTAGAGGATATTTGCCGCGATCAGGCTGAAAATCGTGTCCGCCGATATGCGTTCTCTGGTGAGCTGTAACAATTCATCCAGATGGATGCCGGATATGGCTCCCGTAGTCGCCTGCGCTATTTCACAGCTTCGTGCAGGAATCGTTAGTTGGTCTGCTCTGAGGTAGTCGTCGAGGAACTGAATGTTTCGCTGGAACGTCCAATCGATTTCTGCCGAAGATCGAACGCGGTAATAGAGCCCGAGAGGTTCTGCATGAGCCCTGCCCGGTGGGCAATCCCAGCTGGCCGGACCGTTGGGAGCATAGCGATTCGGACATTTGGACGTCAGGCGCTCAAGCTCCTCCTCGGTTTTCCATTCTTCCCATCCTGCTTCACCGTCACGTATGACAAAGAAATCTGGAGTATGCCATACCCCGAGTTCTCTGCCGGTCGTGGTCTTATAAGCCAGTTTGATGGGTGCAGGCTGATCGTAGTACTCGCGAACCGAGGAGTCATGTTCCATTTCATAGATGCCAGCCAATTCAACGCGGTGACTCTCAAATTGAATGGTCGCTCCCATCTTCTTACTGGGATAGCTGCCACAGACGTTGGAGGAACCTCCTCCAACCCTGCGCGAAGGGGGAGATGTGCGAATTGCATTGATCACAGTTCGGGTTGTCTCCGGAATCTGGTTTCGTTCCAACCAGACCTGCAGGCCTTCAGAGTCAAACATGCGTCCTCCGATAGTCGGGCTTCGCCAAAAACTCTCTACCGTTTCTCTTGCCTTGCGCGCTTACGCTCCTTTATGTAGCGTAGGCCGGCCTCCTTCATCAACTCCTGCAATTGCCGCCCGTT
This sequence comes from Occallatibacter sp., assembly GCA_049590315.1. GTDB lineage: Bacteria > Acidobacteriota > Terriglobia > Terriglobales > Acidobacteriaceae > Telmatobacter. The sequence continues at coordinate 3,659 of JBAWCO010000401.1, forward strand.
TTCGATTGCCTTCTCTATTTCCGGTGCCAACTCATCGGGCACATAGATTGAAAACCTTCGCTTGCCTTGATAGCCCGACAGCGCGTAACTGAGGTGCCCGTGGCCGGATGCGCAGGCTGAACACTGCTTTCGAATACAGGGGCTCTTTCGCAAAGACAATGAGCCTAACGC
>JBAWCO010000402.1:0-3535 GCA_049590315.1 Occallatibacter sp.
ATCCGCTACCTTGAGGCCCGCATCCTTCACGTTCGTCCCGGCCACGGCAAGGAGTTCGAAGAACTGGTGAAGTTGTGGATGGCCCTTGCCGACAAAGCAGGCACCTCCGACCATTGGGGCGCATATCGCATGGAGTACGGCGACCAGCTTGGCTCTTACATCTTCCTCACCGGCGATAGTTCCATGGCAGACATCGACCAGAGCTACGCCGAAGATCCGAAGTTCATGGCAGCCATGACCGATGACGACAAGGCCAAGATGCGCGACCTTCGCGCCGCGGCCATCGACGCCGACCGCTTTGAACTCTATTCGGTCAACCCCGCGCAGAGCTATCCGAGTGAAGAGTTCATCAAGGCCGATCCCAAGTTCTGGAAGCCAAAGCCCACCCCCGCCGCCAAGCCATAGCATTTCTCCACTCTTAGTGCTCAATCGGCATAGGGGGGAGAGTTGCCTCTCCTCCCCTGCCACACCACCCGGCATGCGGGTCCGCACCGGGCGGTTCGAGAAGTTGAGGTCAGCAGAGGCGGGGGATTCCCAGTTCATCGGCCCATCTTAGATTCAGCACTCGATGCAGGAGCATCCCGCTGTTGCGCCACCAGCGACGGGTATTGGCCGCCACCTGTGCCGCCACTTCGGATGAAGCTCCCCGCTTGCGCAGTTCGCGATAGGTGGTTGTTCCGCGCTCCCATTGTTTGAGTTGGATGGCCCGCACGCGATGGCGTATCCATTGATCCAGATCGCTCCAGACTCCTGGAGTATCCGCCAACCGGAAGTAGGCTTTCCATCCCAACACATAGACGCGCAGTTGTTTGACCACCATGTCCAAGCTGTACCCGCAGGATCGGCGGGTCAGTGCCCGGACTCGCTGCTTGAACGTTGCTATAGCCTTCGTGGCCACACGGCGTTTGATCTTGCCGCCAGCGGCCACCCAGAAGCTATACCCCAGGAATTTGCGCCGGAACACGCTGGCTATCGTACTCTTGGCCTCATTGACCTTGAGACGCAGCCGAGCGTAAAGCCGTCGCAGCAGTCGCATTACCCGCTCGCCTGCGCGACGACTGCGAACATACACGTTCGCGTCGTCTGCGTAACGAACGAAGCAATGCCCCCGCTCTTCCAACTCCTTGTCCACTTCATCCAGCATCACGCTGGCCAGTAGTGGCGAGAGCACTCCCCTTACACAAAAGGTAATTTCGACCGTCAGTCCCGCAAGGCGGTAGATTGCCCCCTTGCGTAGGGCTCTGCTGCGGGACTGAAATGCTGTGTCGAATCGTGATGGTGTCGTCTCCTATCAGGACGTCTTTTACGACCAGCCTGACGATTCTCTGCCGCTCAGTGATACTCAGCGTATCAGCAGCACCACGCAGACGGGCAAGGAACGCGGTAAGATTCTCCGCCAACCGCAGAAAGGCAGCCCGATCATTGGCCTGGTCGGCGATTGCTTGCAACTCCGCACGAAGCGTCTGTTCGCGCTGGCGTAGCCCAGGCATGCGCTCCCGCAACTGCTCGATTGACATGAGTGCTTCCTGATAGGCGCTGAGAAGGCGTTCGATACCTTTGCCAACATGCACCAATTCTCTTTGCAGACTCTGCTCGCGCTTTTTGGTCGGATCGGACGAGCGCGCTGCTGCCAGCCGACGATCCAGCTCTTGCTGTATGAGCGTGGGGTCTTCCAGCAGCCGGATCACCTCGGCCCAAACGATCTGATCGAGCAGGTCCTGCCGGATCATGCGGCCGTTATCGCAAACAGGGCCGCCCAGCTTACGCCAGCTATCCGAGCCAATGCATTTGTAATAGTGAATCTTGCGGGCGCTTGTTTGCGTCGATGAGCGCGAAAAGGCATAGCCGCACTTCTGGCAACTGACCAGACCCTGCACGATGCTTGGCTCGATGGTGCGGCGACGTGATCGAACTTTGTTTTCCTCGAGAAGCTCCTGGGCACGAGCGAAGCTGTCTTCGCTTACCAGCGCCGGCACGGGAATCTCGATCCACTCTTCCCGAGGCCGTTCATGGCCTCCGGTCATGCTGGGTGTAATCACCCCCCGTCGACGCTGCGGACGCATAACACGTGTTCGGGAAGAGGCGCGTGTCTTGCCGAAACAAGCAATGCCACGATAGGCAGAGTTGCGCAGCACGGCCCAGACAGTCGTGCGCTCCCACCGCGCGCTTGCTTTGCGAGTTGGGATGCCTTCAGCATTGAGCCGACGGGTTATCTCGCCGATGCTCAGGCCCTCCACCGTGTACATCTCATAGATGCGCTCGACCACGCGAGCCTCAGCTTCAAGAACGGCGTAGGCAGCTGGTACCTCGTTGGTCTTGCGGATATAGCGGTAGCCATACGGAGCCCCACTCATCACGCTGATTTCACCGGACTGAGCGCGATGTCGCTTACCGCGGCGCGACCGCTCCAGTATCTGTGCCCTTTCGTACTCCGATATCATCCCCTGGAATTGCACCAGCAGTTGATCTTCCGCGCTGGCTCCTTGCGGTGCCTTGACAAACAGCGTCTCGACTCCGTTGCGAGCCAGTTCCTCGATCAGCAGAATCTGGTAGGCATACTTGCGGCTCAAGCGGTCCGGCGAGTACGCCAACACAACTTGAATCTGCCCTTCAGCGGCGAGATCTCTCACACGCTCAAGCCCCGGCCGCTCCAGCGTTGCTCCAGTGTAGCCGTCATCCTCGAAGACCCACTCTTCGGGTACCTCCAGATCGTGCCCCTGGGCAAACTCGATCAGCGACGCCGTCTGGCTCGCAATTGTGTTCGCCTCCCGCTGCTGGTCGGAAGATACCCGTGCGTAGATTGCTGCCATCCTCATGATCAAGCTCCTTCACACTGCCGCCAACGGGACGTTCCCGAATGGGAACAAGAAGACTGTATGCCTGGACGAGTTTCGATTCGTGCAGACGATCAAACAAATGCTCAACGTGAACTTGAAGCGGCTCGGGCGTTGGGCGCGGTTTAGCCATGCCTTCTCTGAGCGCTCAGAAACGCAGTCAATGCGTGTGTAACAATCGCGCTGATCGTCATTCCGCTGGTTCCCGCATACGCTCGAAGCAGACGTGCTGTTCCTGCTGGAACCTTGAGGGTGATCGGCACTGTAGCCTCGGTCACCTCGACAGGCCGCTCCAGTTGTGCCGCCTCCTCCAGGTATCGGTAGGCTTGACGTTCCGACAGGTCGAACTGTCCAGACAAACGCTGCATGGCCTTGGGCAATGGGGTATTGCGCTGGAGCATGGCAAAAGCCGCATTCAACCGCCGAGCCTTGTCCGTTTTGGTCGATCGAAACATTTGCCATAAACGTATTACCTATTAAGGCGTAGGTCAAGCACTGGGACACTACTTCGCCAACCCCTCACTACCCGCTCGAATTCGAAATTACCTTTTGTGTAAGGGGAGTGAAAGGTCCACCTTGCGGCGTCCCTTCGTCGCGATCCACCACTATGCCGTTCATCAGAACGCCGCTCGTCAGATAGGCTCGCACCAGCCGGATGACTCCGGCGTCGGCTACGCGTTTCCGCAAGCGGTCGATCAAGA
>JBAWCO010000403.1:0-11966 GCA_049590315.1 Occallatibacter sp.
GAAATGCGCGACCCGTCCTTGGAGCACTTTCGGAATTAGTGTGGTCCTCTTGAGTGCATTGAAGGGTGGCTTTTCCTTGAGGAAAAAGCCACTGATGTGTGTGCTTTCGGTCTACAGCAATTCCGAAAGTGCTATAGCCCGAACAGAGAGGGGAGTCCGAATAGCAGAATGATTGTAAGCGAAGAAGCGGGCTCATTGACGATGGATGATCGATGACGATTGATGGGCAGTCAAGTTCACGCAGACTGCCCTTGCGCCGGTGTGCCAATGACGCGGTTTCTACGCGCTAGAATCGCCCCATCTTGACTCGCACGACTTCGGGTTTCTCATAGAAGCAAAGGCCGCGATCCGTCTCATCGCCATTCCACAGCCGCAGCGGCTTCCACACACCGTTCTCGTAAGTCCCCTGCTCCGCAGTGAGAATCTGGCTGTGAATCCAGGGGAGCTTTCCGGGAAGATGAAAGCTGATGCTCGCGTCAACGCCGGTAACTAAAAATTCGTCAGGGCCAAGTTGCGCGACCAAAGCAGCTCCGTGCGCATCTTTGGTGCCCGGCGCGCGCCTCCCATCCGGTTGGGGGAAGCCGTAGGCCACAGAAGCCTGCCACCCGCCGAAATCCATTTCTTCAGTTGACCGGCCAGGCTCCTCAACCGCCGTCTTGAGCTTGCCTTCGAACTCGAGCCGCGCTATTTCTCGGCTCATTGGCTCGATCATGGAAAAGTTTCTGGAGTGCGCTTTCCACGGCTGGTCGCCGAGGATATTCCACCCGGTTTGATCCACGCCGAATGGAGAGAAGCCGATTGCCCCGTCACCAAGCGCTGCAAAGAAGAACTTTGCAAAGCCGTCGCCGCGTCCGGTCTCCGGGATCCAGAGCGGATTGTCAGGGCGATGATAGGCCTCGATTATTGCGTGGTAAAACTGACTGTCGTCGGCATAGATGTCAGGACCGATCATATCGATTGAGGGAGCGAGTTTCCGCCAAAGACCAACGAGCTTCTGCACTGCGCCACCGCTTGGATAGCCGATGCCAGGCGTGTCCAACTGCCGCTGCGGTAACTCTGCCGGTGGGTAGTCGATCCATGCGTTGATGTAGTACGGGATCGCAAATTCCCGCTTGCCTGCTGCCGCAATTTCGTTTATGTATTTTGCCTGGTGGTAGGCTTGGAAGATTTCGTCGGCGTCAGCGCCGAACACTTCAACCCAACTGCCCCGCTGCTTCTGCGCAGCGCTAAGCAAGTCGGCCGGAACCGGACCAGCAAACTCGCGGTTTGATTCTGACGAGTTGTCGCGGACACTGCCAATGTTGCCCGACTCATTCTCCACCTGGACCAGCAAAACAGTATGCTGCTCACTATCGATCTGCTTCAAGTGGCGCATCAACGCGACAAAAGCTGACTTGTCCGCCTCGAGAGTGTTGCGAGACATGGGCGACAACACGTCGATCGGCTCGCCGTCAGGGCGGATGGTGTGCGGGAAGCGGGTTGGGTCCGTCTTAACCCACTCAGGTACGTAGTGCATATTGCCGTTCTTCCATGTGCCGAACCACAGCAGGCCGACGTGCAGTCCATGGGCGCGGGCTCCCTCTACAATCTGGTCCACGTTAGCGAAGTCGAAGTGTCCCTGCTGCGGCTCAAGCTGTTCCCAGTACACCGGCGCTTCCACGGTGTTTGCATGCAGGGCGGCCATTGACTCCCACACCTGGGGTAACTCGCTGGGCCAGGCACTGGAGTTGTGAATTTGACCGCCCAAGATCAAGTATGGTCGGCCGTCCACCATCAATGCGTAACGGCCATCTTTCTCGACGAGTTTTGGAGGCTCCGCGGCAAGGGCTCGAGGTGCGTTGGCAAGTGCCAGAAAAATGCCTGAAAGGAATGTGACGGCAAGGAACTTCTGCCGAAGAATGAACCAGTGCATGTATTGTCTCCCCCAGAGCAATGTAATCGTGTACATCGGTTTGTGCAAATGGAGGGGGGAGAGCGGCCGAACCAATTAGCATCGAGTTTGGGCAGCTAGATTGCCGGCAACGCATTCCTGGGGCAACACACTCCAGCATTTCCGGAATTATCTTGGCCTCTGACTGCGCATGAGTGGCACAACCGGTGGCGCAACTATTGACATTGCCGATGCGATGCTCCTATACATCAGGATGGCCAAGGGGATCCGGATGAACAGGAGAGCGAAGGGAAACTCTTCAAGCATCGAGCGCGAAGTCTCCTGGAATCGCCGGGAGTTTCTGCGATCGGTGGGGGCAGTCGGAGTTGGCGCGGCTTTGACAGGACATGCACACTTGCGCGCGATGGCACCACAGCGCGGTCAAAAGGCAGTGGTTGTGACTTTCGGTGGGGGCGCCCGCGACGAGGAGACTTTCGCGCCCGAGGGGCAGGAGAACATACCCAACCTGATCAACGAACTTATCCCTCAGTCAACATTCTTCACCCAGGTTGTAAACCGCGGGATCCTCGGCCACTACGTGGCCACGGCCAGCCTTGCTACCGGCGCGTATGAAACCATTAACAACTTTGCTTCTCTTCCTCCGCAGAATCCAACGGTTTTTGAATATTACCGCAAGGCTTTGAAAAAAAATGCGAACGATGCCTGGGTGATTGCACCGAGCAACGGCTTCAATCGTATTGGCGAGAGTGATCATCGCTCTTACGGCTCCGGACTGGGAGCCGCCGTCATTCTTCCGAAGCGATTGTTATCTGCCGCTTTGACCGGGTCCAATGCCGACTATAAGCATCTCCTCGCGGATAACTATGAATCGCCTCTCTACACGCCCGAGGTTGGCAACAGCGAGATCCATATCCAACAACTGGAGCAGATCCTCCGGTTATCTGTCACAGATTTCACCGCGCATGCAAAGAGCTTGTCCAGTCCGGATGAGCTTTCTGTCTATATCGCACGGCAGCTGATGCATGAGCTGGCACCAAGCCTGCTGTGGATCACACTCCATGATATTGATGTTGCTCATTCCGGCGCTTACTCGCTCTACATCGAGGGCATTCGTCGATCCGATCGTCTGTGCGCTGAAATTTGGAAGACGATTCAGACGGAGCCCGAATATGCGGGCAGAACCACGATGTTCATCCTGCCGGATTTTGGACGGGACGCCGATGGAGATTCAGGAGGCAATGGATTTCAACATCATCGCACCGGCGATCCGCTCTCACGCACAACATGGATGATGGCTATGGGGCCCGGCGTACGCCAGGGAGTTGCCGTTGACCGGCCAGTCGAATCGATCGACTTAACTCCAACACTCGGCTCGTTGCTGCGATTTCCGACCCAGTTCGCGCAGGGGAAGCCTCTGGAGGAGGTGGTCTAACTCCATGTTGCCGAGAGAACTTAAAGCGGAACACTTCAAGGGATATCCGGCGCAGGGGCGCGAGTTGGCGGCAAAACATTTGTCCCTGCTGCGACAGCTACCTCTTGTATTTCTTCCGATCTTGCTACGTGAGGTTATTGAGTTTGACTGGAAGTTCCCATTGGAACGATCTGATCTTGAAAACCAGTTGACTTATCTCGACTCGCTCTCGACCGCACAGCGGACTGGTCTATTGTCTTCATTTGAGAGATTCACGCCACCGGCGAACCTTGATCGATCGGACATGGTCGTACAACCTGGTCGCTTCGAGCAACGCCTAACGGCGTGGCTCTGGTCGACGCGCCAGATGGACGCGTTTCAGACGGCGGCAAAACAATATGAAGAACGATTGAATGCCACCAATCCAAGTCGTCCACCGGTATTGCCTCGTTTGAGTATTGTGACAATTGGCCAGGGGGTTCAGGAGAACAGCAACCCGCTGTTTCGAAAATTGCGACCTCACGGAGTCCACTTCACCGAAGTCAGTTCCGAGAATGGAATGGCGCTCCTGCATCAGGCGGTGACGACGCGAGCGCGGACCCATCCACTTTCATTCGGACATTGGTACATCGATGGGGGTTCACCTTTCGAAGCTACGTGGGATGGAGTGACGTGCATGTCCTATGCGGCGCTAGAGCCAATGCGCGCTGCGCTGCTGCATAAAATGCGAACGGCAATAAAGTCAGGAGAAATCGGCCCTGAGGAGCTGCGGATCATGCTGCTGGGAATGCAGCCGGGTGAACTGGGCGGGAGTGAGCGAGACCCGGTACTAAGTAGATTTCAAGCGAGTGTGCTGACAGAGGGGTCAGGGACGCAGATATTCAGCACTTCGTTCGCACAGTGGACTGCACGTGAGGCACTTCGACGCGCACAGCCAGTTACCATGCTCCTTCGCTTTGCACTACGCCAACGCCAGCGCTCCATGGACGAGATTTTATCGGCCACTAACCCCGCATCCGAGACTGACATGGATCCGATGGGCTCTTTGATCGATGCGGACATGGGAGGTTATTACACCTGGATCAATCAGCAAAGACTGTCTGGTGCCAGCGAGTCCTCATTTCTCATTTGGTTCGAAGGCCACAAAGAAGCACTTGCCATCGGTCCATCGATGCCGAAGGGCACGACCTCTTCAAAATCAATCGATCTGGGGCAGATACTCGCCTTGGTTGGTTGAGCGGACAATCCTCGTTTGGATGACGATATTGGGGTGACTAACTGGGATCGTCTTGAAAACTGCTGAAGAATCTCGGATTCCCGCTCCCAAATTGCAATAGGCAAACAAAAGGCGAATTCGATACAATCCGGCATGGACTTCCCCTCCGAACTTTCCTGGGCTCACGCTGTCACTGGCGAGTGGTTTGTCACAAAGTTTGGAACTCCGACCGAGCCACAGGCGGGCGGATGGCCAAGTATTCTGTCCGGCAAGTCGACCTTGATCTCCGCGCCAACGGGCTCTGGAAAAACGCTCGCGGCGTTTCTTGTTTCAATCGACAGGCTTCTTCGCCAGGCGATTGATGGCTGCCTGCCGCCGACAACGCAAGTGGTGTATGTTTCGCCGCTCAAGGCGTTGTCTAACGATGTACAGAAGAACCTGGACGGTCCTTTGGCTGAGATTCAGAAGCTCGCCATGGAGCGGGGCTACCTGTCGATGAACATTCGCACCGGAGTGCGCACCGGCGACACGCTGCCGGCCGAACGCGCAGCCATGCTCAGAAACCCTCCGCATATCCTGGTGACGACGCCGGAATCACTCTATATTCTCCTTACTGCCGGACGGAGCCGCGATCTGCTACGCAAGGTGCATACGGTGATTGTCGATGAAATTCATGCGATAGCCGATGACAAGCGTGGCGCGCATCTGGCTCTTTCGCTGGAGCGGCTGGAGGCGCTGGTGTGCGGGGAAAACAGGCTTTCGCCAGGCGCGTTTGTAACTGGCCAACGCACGCCGCCACAACGCATCGGACTATCGGCTACACAGAATCCGATTGAACTGGTTGCATGTTACCTGACGGGCGCTCACCCGAGCCGCGAGCCTGCGACGATCATTCAACTAGGACAACGCCGCACGATGGATTTGGCCATTGAGGTTCCAACCGATGAGCTCAGCTCAGTGACTTCGTACTCCATGTGGGATGAGATTTTCGACAAGCTTGCCGCGTATGCCGAGAGCCATCGATCGACACTGGTCTTTGTGAATACGCGGAAGATGGTCGAGCGCGTTTCATTCGAGCTAGGGGAACGACTAGGTGCGGAGAATGTAGCCGCTCATCACGGTTCGCTGGCGCGTGAGCTTCGCCTGGATGCCGAGAGACGGTTGAAAAATGGAGAAGTGAAGATACTGGTCGCGACTGCCTCGCTCGAGCTAGGCATTGACATCGGCGATGTCGATCTGGTTTGTCAGATCGCCAGCACACGCGCGGTATCCGTGCTCATGCAGCGGGTGGGCAGAGCAGGACACTGGCGCGGCGCTGTTCCCAAGGGCAGGCTATTTGCAACCACGCGCGATGACTTGCTGGAGCAGGCGGCGATGGTGCGCAAAGTGCGCGCAGGAGAACTCGATCTCTTGGAGATTCCTCCGCAGCCCATCGACGTGCTGATGCAACAGATAGTGGCCGCGTGCGGGGCTGAGTCATGGGATAAAGAGTCGCTCTATGAGGCCTTTCGGCGGGCGTACTCTTATCGCGACCTGACTCGGGGGCAGTTTGAGGAAGTGATCGGAATTCTTTGTAATGGAATTGAGTCGAGCAGAGGTCGCTACGGCGCTTATCTGCTGCACGATGGCATCCAAGGCCAGTTGCACGCGCGCCGCGGCTCGCGGATGATTGCCATTGCGAACGGTGGCGCTATTCCCGATACGGCTATGTTCAGCGTAATTCTGGAGCCGGAAGGAGTGCAGATTGCGACGCTCGATGAGCATTTCGCGGTGGACTCCAGTCCCGGTGATGTGATTCTGCTAGGCAATACAAGTTGGCGGATCAAACAGATTGAAGCTGCTGGTCGCGTGATGGTAGAGGACGCGCATGGCGCGCCACCGAGTCTTCCGTTCTGGACGGGAGAAGCACCGCAGCGGACCGGCGTACTGAGTGAGGGTGTGAGCGCATTGCGTGAAGAGATTGCGGCGCGCACTATGACGGTTGTTCCGAATGCCCTTGCGTTCGGGCATCCCGAGGTATTGTCAGCGACAGCCTGGTTGACGAAAGAATGCGGAGTCTGTTCATACGCCGCGAAGCAACTTATCGCGTATATCGTGGCGGGGCGGGCCGTGCTTGGCGCAGTACCAACGAAGACCACGCTGATTGCCGAACGCTTCTTCGATGAGGGCGGCGGGATGCAGCTCATCTTGCATGTTCCCCTGGGAGGACGCATCAACAAAGCCTGGGGCTTGGCTTTGCGCAAGCGCTTCTGCCGAGGGTTCAACTTCGAACTGCAGGCCGCGGCCACGGACAATGGAATCAACATCTCTCTTGCGGAGCAGCACAGCTTTCCCTTAGCGGATGTTTTTCAATTTCTGACGGAGCTTACGGTGAAGTCGCTCCTGGAGCAGGCTTCGATTGCTTCTCCAATTTTCAAAACGCGATGGCGCTGGGCGGCGGGCCGCAGTCTGCAATTACTGCGAACTTCCAATGGCAAGCGCATTGCGCCGCAAGTTCAGCGCACGCGTTCAGAGGACTTGATGGCCAGCGTGTTTCCTCAAGCCGCGGCCTGCTTCGAAACGATTGTAGGTGATATCCAGATTCCCGATCATCCACTTGTCCGAGAAGTGATGCAGGATGTGTTGCAGGAGGCGATGGATCTGGAAGGCCTGCTCGATGTGCTTCGTGGGATCGCGAGCGGGTCGATTCGGTGCCTAGCGGTCGATACGCCTGTGCCCTCTCAGTTTGCGCACGAACTGCTGAACGCAAATCCGTACGCGTTTCTCGATGAAGCAGGACTTGAAGAGCGGCGCGCGCGAGCAACATCGCAACATGGCGGAATTCCAACGAGCGTGCTGGAGAAGCCAGGGAAACTCGATCAGCGGGCGATTGAGACGGTTCGCGCGCAGTGCTGGCCCGACATTCGCGATCACAACGAACTGCACGATCTGCTTATGACGCTCGTTGCGCTACCGATGCCGAGCATTCGCTTGGACAGCGCTCAGCACTGGGATGAGTTTTATGAGCGGCTAACTCGCGAGGGCCGAGCACGAAAAATTGAGTGTGGTGGAATTCAGTGCTGGATCGCTGTCGAGCGCATTCCATTAGTGCAGACACTTTGGCTTGAGGAGAGTGTCGAGGGCGTGACGAAAGCCGAGGCGATAAAGAAATGCGTGCAGGGATGGGTGCAGATTCTCGGGCCGGTGACGGCAAATAGGCTTGCGCGCACGCTCTCGCTTGATGCAACGATCGTGTATCAGACATTCATCGAGATGGAAATACAGGGACTGTTGATGCGCGGATCTTTTGAGAAACCAGCCACGACAGATGAATTTGAGATTGAGTGGTGCGAGCGCCGGGTCCTACAGCGCATTCACAAACTCACAGTCGCGACGCGCCGCAAACAAGTGGAACCCGTGCCGCCTGCCGCGTTCATGCGATGGCTGTTGCAATGGCAGCATCTAACGCTCGAAACCCAGCTCAGCGGTGAAGAGGGGTTGCTAGAGGCTCTTTCGCAGTTGGAGGGCTTTGAGGCGCCTGCGATTGAGTGGGAACGGTCGCTCTTGCCCGCGCGCGTCGCTGACTACGATCCACGTTGGCTTGATCGGCTGTGCCTTTCCGGCGCGGTCGGATGGGGTCGTGTTTCTCCGCATCCGGCGTTCAACACCGGCGATGGCGCCAGCCCACGCCGCATTGTTCCGGGCAATGCGGCGCCCATTACGTTCTATTTGCGCGAGTCGGCGGCGTGGCTGGAGCATGCGCTTGCAAGCCAATGCGTACCAGAGAGTCAACTGCGGCAGACGTTGACCGCGAACGCTTTGTGCGTATGGGAGTATCTGGCGCGAAGAGGTGCCTGCTTTGTCGAGGATCTGCAGCGTGCGCTCAACCTAACGATGGCTCAGACACGCGTTGCTCTTTGGGAGCTTGCGGCTGCGGGGCTGGCTGCTGCGGATGGTTTCGATCAGCTTCGCGCAATGATTGGCCCCACGCGCAGGTCGGCCGTTGCGACGACCTATCGAAAGGTTCGCTGTGCAGCGGGACGATGGGCGTTATTCAGTGCGGAGATCGCCCAGCCGGCGGACGCGTTGGAGAAGGCGCGACGCACCGACGAAGCTGTTGAGTCGGCGGCGCATGTATTGCTGGCACGCTACGGCATTCTGTTTCGAGATATTGTGGCGAGAGAATCGAATATTCCAAGATGGGGTGTTCTGCTGGGCATGCTTCGCCGGCTCGAAGATCGAGGCGAGGTGCGCGGAGGGCGCTTTGTCAGCGGGTTTGGGGGAGAGCAGTTTGCACTTCCTGAAGCAGTGGAGGGTTTACGCACCGCGCGGGGCAACCATGAACAGGAGAGCATCACGCTTGCCGGTGCTGATCCGATGAACTTGATTGGGATATTGATTCCTGGTGAGCGAGTACCAGCTATTCCGGGGCGTTCGCTCGCCTATCGCGACGGGCTCGTTCCGGGCAGCGACCCGGATGCGAAGATGCCGCACAAGGCGCGAAATGCGCGTATACCTCCGACTGTGATTCCAGTACGAGAGACGCGGGTGATTCATCGGGCTGAATCACTTCGCCTGTTCTAGAGAGGCGGGATTGCTCAAACGAGTTGCGATTATAACTATCGCCTTGCACTTAAGAGAGCCGATGTTGCCAGAGGATCTTTCTAAAATGACTCGGTCAGTTCGTGTTGACTTCGGCACAAATTGCCAACTTCGTCACAGAGAATGATGACGTCGAATGACAAGGCAACGACAAGTTTTGCACAGATGGAGAAGGTGGATTATTCTCGGTGGCGACAGGTACGATGAGGGAAGACGCTCATGACCGAAAAGAAAAACCTATCCCCCGAAATCCTTCTTCATGTTGCACAAACTCTGAACCTTCCAATGCGCGGCCTGGTCGCTGTCATCGAACTGCTGGACGACGGCGGCACTGTTCCGTTCATCGCCCGCTATCGCAAGGAAGCGACCGGCAACCTTGATGAGGTGCAGATTCTCGCAATCGAAGAAAAGCTGGCCTACTTCCGCGAGCTTGCGGACCGACGCGAAACGATTTTGGCCTCGATTGCCGAACAGGGCAAGCTGACCGAAGAGCTCAAGCGTCGCATCGAGGCCACACTGGATAGGAGCGAACTCGAAGACCTGTATCTTCCTTATCGACCCAAGCGCCGCACCAAGGCCACCATCGCGCGCGAGAAAGGGCTTGAACCGCTGGCCAGTTATCTCTGGGCGCAGCAGCCGGGTGCTGACCCTCTGGTGAAACTTGCGGCTACTTTTGTGAACCCGGAGCTGGGTGTCGGCACGACCGAGGAGGCCCTCGAAGGCGCGCGACATATTGCTGCCGAGTGGATGAGCGAAGATGCGGATCTGCGGAAGGCGCTGCGACAGCTGGTCTTCGACGATGGTGTGATCGTGAGCCGTAAGGCGACGGATGCGGTAGACGAACAGGAAAAGTTCAAAATGTACTACGAGTACAAAGAACCGGTGAAGACCATTCCTTCCCATCGTATGCTGGCCATTCGCCGCGGTGAAGGCGAGAACGTTCTCTACTTTCTCATTGAGGTTGAACCGGAGCGTGCAATCGGAATCATGCGGCGGCACATTATGCGTGATCAAGGCGATTGGACTCCTCAGCTTGAACTAGCCATAGACGATGCATGGAAGCGGCTGCTGAATTCATCCATTCAAGGCGAAATTCGACTTGAGCTAAAACGACGCTCCGACACGGAGGCAATCCAAGTCTTCCGCGACAATCTTTACAATCTGCTGTTGTCTCCACCAGCCGGTCCCATCTCCGTGCTGGGCATCGATCCGGGCTTGCGCACAGGCTGCAAAGTTGCTGTGGTGGATGAGACTGGAAAGCTGCTGGCGCACGATGTGCTCTATCTGCATACCTCCAAGCATGGCAATGACGAGGCCACTCCAAAGCTTGATGCACTCTTGCGCCGTCATAACGTCCGCGCGATCGCGATCGGCAACGGCACTGCCTCTCGCGAGACCGACGCTTTTGTGCGTGGGTTCCTGCGCGACAAAGGCATCCAGGATATCTTCTCGGCTACGGTGAGCGAGTCGGGCGCCAGCATCTATTCTGCATCAGACATTGCGCGGCAGGAGTTCCCCGATCTCGACCTGACCGTGCGCGGAGCCATCTCCATCGCGCGCCGGTTGCAGGATCCACTCTCGGAACTAGTCAAGGTCGATCCCAAGTCGATCGGCGTGGGCCAGTATCAGCACGATGTGGATCAACGTCAGTTAGCCGAATCTCTGGATAAAGTGGTGGAGAGCTGCGTGAACAGGGTGGGCGTCGATCTGAATACTTCTTCGTGGACACTGCTGCGGCGCGTGGCCGGAATCAGTGAGCGGACAGCGCTGAATATCGTGAGCTATCGCAATGAGAAGGGCAGCTTTCGCTCACGCATGCAGGTGCTGGAGGTTCCGGGCATCGGCCCCAAGACTTTCGAGCAGGCGGCAGGTTTCCTGCGTATTCGCAATGGTGACAACCCACTGGATATGACAGCCGTCCATCCTGAGTCGTACCCAGTGGTCGAACAGATCGCACTGTCTCTGAAGACCTCAGTAAAGGAAGTGATTGAGCAGCCAAAGCTATTGGAGAAGGTTGATCGGACGAAGGTTTCGGCGGGAACTTACACGCTTGACGATATTTTGACCGAGCTTCGCAAACCCGGCCGCGATCCGCGCGATAAGTTTGTCGCGCCTAGTTTTCACGATGAGGTTCGCGAGATCGCCGATGTGCAGGCGGGGATGGTTCTCGAAGGTGTGGTGACGAACGTGACCAAGTTTGGAGCTTTCGTCGATATCGGCGTGCACCAGGACGGACTTGTACATATCAGCGAACTATCCAACCGCTACATCAAAGATCCGTCAGAGGCGGTCAAGACCGGCCAGATCGTGAAGGTAAAGGTATTGAGCGTCGATACGAAGGCAAAGCGGATTGCCCTTTCAATCAAGGCGCTGTCGGCGCCGACGCCGCGGCCGATCGCTAGGCCCGCACCAAAGCCAGAGGCAACACTTGATGAAAAGCTGGCTGCGCTTTCGATGAAGTGGAAGGCCCACTCGTGAGAACAATTCAACTGGAATACTCATGAGTCTGCACCACGACAATCCTGCACGAAATGATCGCTGGGAGGGTTGCAGCGGGAGTGCGGAATGTTCGCCCACGAGGGTCGATTACGCGCCAAATGTACGTGTGGAGGGTTGCAGAAATCGGAAGGCTTAACCTTGTGGGCCTGCCGCATTTCAAGAATTGGTACCTGGAAAAGTGCTGAATTAAGCAAAAGGGTTGCTGAGAATTGAACCGCGTTTCTGTGCAAAGAGCTGAAATGGCGCGGGAAGCGAACACAAAGTTGTGAAAGCAGGCGCTTTCTTTGTGTTTATGTTCACTGTGGGTGTGCACTCGGAAATCCAGCCCGAAGCCGAGGTATCTGTTCGCGGCCGGGAGTCCCAGGTCT
>JBAWCO010000404.1:0-15798 GCA_049590315.1 Occallatibacter sp.
AAAGAGGACAAGGCGCTGGATCAGGCCAAGCAGCAAGCGGCCAAGACGGGGCAGCCGCAACAGGTGGTGACCGTGGACAAGACCGGGACCACCACAACAACCGTGGTGCAGCCGCCTGCAAGCGGACAGGCAAGCGGTGCGGTCACCACGACGCAGACACCGCCTCCGGCAGGTACGCCTGCTCCTCCTGTTTCAGGGCCGACGGTTTCCGCAGTGCCGCAACCACCCCCTCCGCCACCAGCGCCGGTGAGTCTGACCATCACTGCGGGGACGAACCTGGCCATCCGGATTGACCAGCGCATCAGCGTAAAGACGAGTCACTCCGGGGACCCATTCACCGGCGAGGTGGTGGCTCCAGTGCTGAATCCGTCCGATGGCAGCGCGATAGTTCCCAAGGGTGCACCGGTGGGTGGCGTGGTGGTCGAGGCGCACAAGCGGGGACACTTCAAAGGCAGATCGGAGCTGGAGCTGCGGTTGACCTCGCTGACGCTGAACGGAACCAAGTATCCGCTGGCGACGCGGGACCTTACAGAGAGTAAGAAGGGCAAAGGAAAGCGCTCGGCAGCCATGATTGGCGGCGGCGCCGGGCTGGGGATGCTGATCGGCGGCGTAGCCTCGGGCGGTGTTGGCCTGGTGGTCGGCGGGTTGGCGGGTGGTGGTGCAGGAACGGCCGCTGCGGGAATGACGGGCAACCGGGATTTGGACATTCCCGCAGAGACGATTGTGCACTTCAAGCTTGCACAGGACTTGGTCATACAGCAGGCGCAGTAGCTGAAACCGGGAAGACCTATGCTTGCGTCAGCCAGGGATCGTAGGTGCCGACCGACCAGGAATGGCCTTCAGGGTCCCGGACGGCGAACTCCCGGCTGCCGTAGGAAGTGGCTTGCAAGGGGCGGATGATTTCCGCCCCTGCGGCTACCGCGCGAGCATGGGCTGCGTCGGCGTCGGGTACAACGATGTAGGCGCTGCGGGTTTCCATGCCGCCCAGTTCGTCAGGCGATTTGAACTTATTGGCGTATTCGTCGTCTTTGGCGGAGCCCAGCATGATCATTCCACCATTAAGGGTGAGTTCGGCGTGGCCGATGGTTCCGTTTTCCCCTTCATAAACAGCGTGGCGTACGAATCCAAGGACATTACAAAGCCAGTCGATGGCGGCTGGTGCGTTGCGGTAGCGTAGGGTTGGCATGATGGTGGATTTCGAGTGGGTAGCGGGATTCGCCATAACGACCCTCCTTGGCAGCGGTGAAGAAGCTACAAGTTGAGCATGCCATCGGGCAGGGGAAGGTCTCTTGGAAAAATCGGAAATTTGCGAAACTAATCTACCGGAATATGGTTGGCCCACAGGGTGCGGCGGGCGGAATAAGTCGTGGCGTCGATTCCGGAGAACGCGCGGAATTCGTTGGCGAAGTGGGATTGATCGTAGTATCCGCAATCGAGCGCCATCTCAGACCAGGGAATATCGATGCCCGCATGCAACTGCGCAACCGCCCGCTGAAAGCGCTGAATGCGCATCCATGCTTTTGGGGAGAGACCGACTTGCTCCCGAAAAACCTGGGAGAAGCGGCGCTCGCTCCAGCCGGTGGATCGGGCTACTTCGCGAACGGTGGAGACGCAAGGCATGCGCTGAAACCTGTCGAGCGCGTAGTCCACGATGTCGTGCCGGGATAGGCGTCGGGCGAACCGCTGAAGCAAAAACTGCTCAAGGGCGCGGAGCCGAGCCTGCGGCGACGGGAACTCGCGCAACCGGTCTCTAAGCGCTCGCACAGGCGTACCCCACACGTCTTCAAGGTCGATACTGTGATTGCTGAAGAGATGGACCGAATCCGAGACGAACGGGGCAAAGCCGCCAGGATCGAAGATGATGCCGATAAGGTCAGCCATATCAGCGGTATCGACGATCTCGTAGTTGGATCGGGCCCCGACGATCAGAGACGGTGGAACGACGCGGGCTGGTTGGCCGTCGGGACAGTCATGGAGAAAGTCGCACGCCAGGTTAAGGATGACCTGGACGCGGCCAGTCGGCAAAACCCGCTCGTGACGGTGAGGCGAATTGAGAACCTGCGCATACCACAGCATGCGAATGCAGCGATTGAGCGGGGCAACCGGGGTGTGTTCGAGGTAAATCACATGGTCCCTGTTGGCCCTTATAGCACGGTCGCGCAGCCGGAATACAGGAAGAATTTAAGCTTTATAGGGAACAGCGCGGATTGGCTTTGGCGTATGCTTGGCGACATGAGCCTACCCCCAGGCGATTCCGAACTGGTCCAAATTGTGGACAAAGCTCTAGCCGACGCCGCCCGGCGGGCGGGGAAATGGCTGGTGTGCCGGGAGGGGTGTACGCAGTGTTGCTATGGTGCTTTCGCCATCAATGAGCTGGACGCATTGCGGTTGCAAGAGGGAATGAAGACGCTGCGAGGCACGGAGCCGGTGCTCGCGGCCGAAATTGAGCGGCGGGCACGGGTATGGATTGTGGAGCATGGGCCGAAATTCCCGGGGGATTTGAAGTCCGGCGCGCTCGGCCGATCCATCGATGAACAGACGCGGTTCGAGGAGTTTGCGGATGAGGCGGCTTGTCCCGCTCTCGACCCGGCGACCGGGCGGTGTGATGTGTATCAGTGGCGGCCGATGACTTGCCGCGTGTTTGGCCCGCCCGTGCGGATGGGGGATGGAGCAGCGCTGGGCCACTGCGAGCTTTGCTTTGCAGGTGCGAGCAAGGACGAGGTTGCGGAGTGCGAGATGCCGGTCCCGAATGAGCTGGAAGCGGGACTGGTAGACGAGATCGGGGTTGGCAGAGAGACCGTGGTGGCATTTGCGGTGTTGCGAAGTGGCAAGGGCAAGTCAGTCGGGCATCAGCTCGGCAAGTCGGCAGGACAGCGAGCCAGTAAGTCGGCAGTGGGGTAGGCCAGAGCCAAAGACCGCAGCGGGTTCAGGGCGGCCTCGCGCGCGGTAGACTGGATGTTGGAAAACCTGATGCCAATGCGCCCTTGCTGGGTTGAGATTCGGACCCGTTCCCTTGAAGAAAACTACCGATTTTTAGCCAGCCTTGCCGCTCCGCATGCGGAGTTGCTGGCGATTGTGAAGGCGGATGCCTACGGGCACTCGCTGGGACTTTGCGCTCCGGCAGCCGTGCGCGCGGGAGCACGATGGCTTGGTGTGACCTGTGTGGAAGAAGGGGTGGCGGCGCGGTTGGTATGTCCGGAAACCCGCGTGCTGGTGATTGGCGGCGCGTTTCCGGGGCAGGGTGCGGAGGTGGTGCGTCACAGACTGACTCCGGTGGTGTGGGAAGCCTGGCATCTGGATGAACTGGAAGCCGCCGGGCGTGCGGCCGGAGTTGAAGCTTGTTCAGTGCCGGTGCACCTGGAGATCGATACAGGGATGAGCCGGCAGGGGGTGGGGCTGGATGGTCTCGGAGCCCTGCTGGCGCGGTTTGACACTAAATCGCCGCTGCGGCTTGAGGGCATCATGACGCATCTGTTTGCCGCGGACGAAGCGGATGGCGCAGTGACCGAAGAGCAATTCGCCCGACTGGACGCGGTGCTGGAGCAGGTGAAAGCATCGGGCCTGAAACCGGAACGGCTCAACGTGGGGAATTCCGCGGCGCTGCTGGCGGGCAGAACAGGCAAGATTGTGAATCTGGCTAGCCGTTTCGGGATGAAGGCGCTGCTGCGGCCAGGCTTTGCGCTTTATGGTCTGGTTCCTGAATACGATCCGGATTTTCAAGGGGAAGAACCGCCGACATTGGCAGCGGCGCGGGTCCGTTTGCGGCCGGTGCTGAGCTGGAAGACCGCGGTGGTGGGTGTGCGCACGGTTCCGGCGGGCGCGGTGGTGGGGTATAACGGGACGTTCGTAGCCACCGAGCCGATGAGACTTGCGCTGGTGGCAGCGGGTTACGCTGACGGGTTGGACCGCCGGCTTGGGAACAGGTTCAGCCTGCTGGTGCGGGGAGAGAAAGCGCCGCTGGTCGGTCGGATCAGCATGGACCAGGCCGTGCTCGACGTGACGGAGATTCCCGGAGTGATGGCCGGGGATGAGGTCGTCATTCTTGGAACGCAAGGGGACGCGACGATCAGTGCGTTCGACCATGCGGAAGCTGCGGGGACGATTCCGTGGGAGGTATTTACACAGATCGGGGCGCGGGTGAAGCGGGTTGGGGCATAGGAATTTCTCAACCTTGAACCGAAAGCTGAAACACGCCGATCAGTACGATTGGCCGGACGGTTCGACAAGATTGAATTCCGGCTTACATCCCTAAGTCAGGCGGTTTTCGGCCGCTTTCACGTCCTTCAGTGCACGCGGAATTCCACTTTCTGCCGCAACGGTGAGAAAGCGGCGGGTTAGTTCATCGGCCGGGAATGACATATCGATACGCAACTCCTGCAATCCGATGTCCTGTGGCGTGCCAAAGGTCGTGAACATGGTAAACAACCTCAAGCGAACATTGCCGATGAGCAGTTCGAGTGGGAGTACAGGATCAAGCTGTTCATCTGGTGCGAAAACTCTGCCGCCGAGGACCGAGTCTTCACTGAACTCGCGCAATAACTTCGCGGAAGGAGAGCCCGGATTAGACACGGCTTCACGGCGCAATCGATTTAAAAGCATCGGGCCGATCTGACTCCAGTTGAGGATATTCGACCGCAAGCCGTCGGCACTGAACATCAATCGCATGAGATTGATCCGGCTACCTCGTGGAGGTTGCGCTGTAGAGTGATTTGTCGCGCCGAGGGCGATGATCCGCGAGGCAGCTGCGTTTTGCATGACGATATCCCACGCTGCATCTGTG
Organism: Occallatibacter sp.; assembly: GCA_049590315.1. Lineage (GTDB taxonomy): Bacteria > Acidobacteriota > Terriglobia > Terriglobales > Acidobacteriaceae > Telmatobacter. The sequence goes on from JBAWCO010000404.1 coordinate 4,781, forward strand.
GCGATCGATGGATAAGGCTCCTGATGACTCAGTATGCGATCAAGTGCATCACGCACGGGTTCCATCTCTGCCAGGTCAAGCGTCCGTTCCCGGTAAGCTGGCGCGTAGCCGGCGGCAAGAAAGAGCTCATTTCGGGACCTCAACGACAGATCGAGGCCTACCGCGAGCTTCATAATCAATTCACGACTAGGTTGTGCGCGTCCCGACTCGACAAAGCTGATGTGCCGTTGCGAGACCCCGGTTGCGACGGCGAGATCGAGCTGGCTCGCATGCCGAATGGACCGCCATTCGCTCAGAATCGATCCGAATTTGCTTTTCACTTTGGCCACTATAACTCCCAGACGAGGAAGGTCAATTATCTCCGAGGTAATTGCGCCGATTCGCGCCTCTCACTACCTTTGGCAAAGCTGCAGCTCCTTCAATTCAGGGGTGTGGTGGCAACTACGGGTTGCGCGACAAAGAGATCGCGAGAGGTACTTGTGACGAAACCACTCATCCTAGTTACTGGCGCCACCGGCAAGACCGGTGCGGCAACAATCAAACAACTCTTGGCTCAAGGGTATCCGGTTCGCGCGCTCGCGCACAGGGCGAATGAACGCAGCGAACGGCTCAGACAAGCTGGCGCCGAAATAGTTATTGGATCGCTCGAGGACGCTTCAGACCTGCGCACCGCCATGGCCGGAGTGCAACGCGCCTACTACTGCCCTCCGCTGGAACCGGGAACACTCCGGCGCGCAACCCTATTCGCCGACGTCGCGCTGGAGAGGAGGCTGGAAGCTGTCGTCGCCATGAGCCAGTGGCTTTCCGACGCCAGCCATCCCGCGATCCATTCTCGCGAGAAGTGGCTTAGCGAGAGGGTATTTGAATGGGCGCCGGGCCTGGATGTCATTACCATCAATCCTGGATTCTTTGCCGATAACTATATGGCGGCGCTGGAGCCAATCGCGCACTTTGGACTGATGGCGATGCCTTTAGGCGAAGGGCTCAATGCGCCGCCTTCCAATGAGGATATTGCCCGAGTGATTGTGGGAACTCTCCGAGACCCCGCGCTGCACATTGGTAAGACTTATCGCCCAACCGGACCAAAGTTATTGACGCCGCAGGAGATTGCGGCGACCATCGGAAAGGTGCTCGGGCGCAAGGTGAAATATCAGAACGCGCCCATCAAACTATTCATGAAAGTGGCAAGATCGCTCGGGATTGACGATTTCGTCATTGAAGAACTTTATTGGTTTTTACAAGACTATCAGCGCAATTCGTTTGGACTAGGAGCGCCGACTAGCGCGGTGCTTGAGGTGGGTGGGATCGAGGCCGAGCCGTTCGAAGCGACGGTTCGACGCTATGTCGATGGATCGGGATTCCGCAACACAACATTCAGCTCGACGTTCGCTGCGATCAATAATCTTGTCGCAGGCCTCCTAACTCCGGCACCGAATCTAAAATCGATCGCGCGTCGGCTGCAATTGCCCTCGCTTAATCATCCATCGCTCGCTGCCGACAGCTCCCTTTGGCGCGCCTCGCATTTATAAGGAAATTTATAAGGGAACAGTCGTTGGCTCAAAGCTCTATCCGGCGGCGGTTTCCTCCGGGCAGAACGAGGCTACGCTGGCGGCGTTCTGGACCGCGGCGATCATGGCTTCAGTGCCCATGCACGAGTTGAGGAGCATGTGGTAGAGGCTGCGGGAGCACCACTCCTGCTGGTAGAGCTTGCGAATGACCGCGGCGCGGCGCTTGTCGAAGGCCGCCAGAAGCTGGTCGGCTTGCTGGGCCTGTTTGGGAAAGGCGCGCACGAACCAATCGCGCTTGGCTGAGGCTGTGGCATAGACAAAGACATGAAAGCAGCCGGGCTGGCCGGCAAGCGCACAGGCGGCGCCACGGCCAACGATGACGCAGTTGCCCTCTTGGGCGGCATTCAGGATTTCCTGGCGGATCAGCTTCAACATGCGATCGGAGTCGAAAACCTGGTCGGCAGCCAGGCCGGGTATGGAGTAGACCTGGTCCTGCCAGAAGATCTTGCCGTAGCGGTAATACCAGGGGTCGAGGCGTTCGTCGTATTTAGCGGCTAACTCAGGCGGCACGCCGGCGATGCGTGCAGCGGCGCAGGGCAATTCCGAATCGAGTAGGCGCCAGCCGAGTTGCGTGGCCAGGTCATGGGCGAACTCGCCGCCGTGCGAGCCGTACTCACGCTCTACGGTGATGACGCGGATGGGCGTTGCAGACATGGGAAAGACCCCCTTGCGAATGGAGCATACAACGAAAACGTATCGACGCGGAATACCAGATTGGGGGAGATTCCAGATGAGTGGCTACCGATGACGGTTTTTAGTTGTCAGTGAACGCCCATGACCCCACGCTACGTCGAATACTGCGTTCGGACACGGTTCCATCGGACTCCCCTTCTCTGGTGAGGCCGAGGCTAGCGAGATTTTTTTGCCCGACACCTTGACGGTCTACACAACTCTGTTGTAGATAATCATAGTATGGGAAAGCCAAGCGACCTCGTTCAGGGCACACTCGACCTTCTGATCCTGAAGACGCTCACGCTGGAAGCGATGCACGGATGGGCGATCGGCAAGCGCATACAACAAGTTTCGAACGAAGTTCTGCAAGTGCAGCAGGGCTCGCTTTACCCTGCGCTGCATCGGCTGGAACAGCAGGGGTGGATCAAGGCGAAGTGGGCGGAGAGCGAAACCGGCCGGCAGGCGAAGTTCTACTCGCTCACGGCCGCCGGGCGCAAACAGCTTGAGGCCGAGACGGCGAGCTGGAACCGGCTTTCGGCGGCGATCGACTTGATTGTCACCGAAGCCTGAGGAGGTTCCGATGCGGTGGATTGCGCAGTTGCGAATGCGGATTGAAATGCTGTTCCGGCGCAAGAACGCGACGGGAAGTCTGGATGCGGAGTTGCGCGATCATCTGGAGCGGCAGATTGCAGAGAACGTTGCTGCGGGGATGAGCGCGGAAGAGGCGCGGCATGCGGCACTTCGCTCATTTGGGAATCCGGCGCTGGTGCGGGATGAAGCGCGTGCTACCTGGAGTTGCAACTGGCTCGAGTCGATGGCGCGCGACGTGCGATATGGCGTGCGGACACTCATGCGCACACCTGGGTTCTCACTGATTGCGATTGCTGTGATGGCCTTGTGCATCGGCGCCTCTACCTCGCTGTTCACGATTGTGCGCTCGGTGCTGCTGCGGCCGCTCCCGTTTCGCGACCCCGACCGGCTCGTGATGCTTTACGAACATTTCCGCGACGCCCGCAGCAATCAGGGAGGGTTCAACTACAACCAGGCGGCTCCGGGCGACTTCTACGACTGGCGCGTGCAGACACATGGTTTTGAGGACATGGCAGCGTGGCGCTATTGGCAATTCAACCTGACCGGGGAGCGCGGCGAACTGCCGGAACTGTTGGAGGCGCGCGGCGGGAGCTGGAATCTGTTTCCGCTGCTCGGAGTGCAGGCCGCCCTGGGGCGCACGTTTACCGAAAGCGAAGATCGTCCGGACGGAAACGCTGTGCTGCTCACGTGGAGTCTCTTTGAGCGGCGGTTCGCCGCAGATCCGAGCATTGTAGGCAGGCAAATCCATCTCGATGGGAAACCCTTCACGGTGGTAGGCGTGCTTCCGAAGTGGTTTATCTATCCCGATGCAAAGACGCAGTTATGGGTCGCCTTCGCGTCGGGGCTGTCGCCGAATCTGCTGCAGCGTCATGACTTCCACTGGGCCCACGTCGTGGCCCGATTGAGGCCGGACGTCAGCCTGGCAAGCGCTGTGAGCCAGGTAGGGGCAGTGCAGTACCGGCTGCATATGGAGAATTTGCACGCGCCCGTAGCCGAAGATGTTGCAACCCGGACTATGAACGAAGATCTGGCGTGGGATGTAGAGAAACCACTGCTGATCCTGATGTGTGCTGTTGCTTGTATGCTCCTGATCGGTTGTCTGAATGTTGCCAACTTACTGGTGGCGCGCGGAGCAGCGCGGCAAAGGGAGATAGCGATCCGCGGCGCATTGGGTGCACAACGGTTGACATTGATTCGTGCTCAGATGACGGAGAGCCTGCTGATATGCCTGGCGGGCGGCATCGTTGGAATTTTGTTATCCCTGTCGGCGACAAAATGGATTGGCAGCGCTTGGAAGAACTTGCCAAGTGCAGAGGGTATCCAGGTGGACGCGGTTGTGATGGGATTCGCCAGTGCCGTCGTTATTTTGTCGGCATTGCTTGCCGGTCTGCTACCGGCCATTTCATCCACAGGCAAAGGAGCTTTTGCGGCGCTCCAGGCTTCATCGCGTACAGCCAGCGGAAACGTCTTCCGCGCCACCCTGCGCAAGACACTGTTGACTGTAGAGATCGCAGTCACTGTGGTGTTGCTGATCGGTGCGGGGCTGTTGCTGCGGAGCTTTGCACGTCTGCGCGGCGCGGATGTGGGATGCGTGACCGACAATGTGCTGACTCTGAACTATAGTCTTTCAGCGCAGAAATACGACAGCCCGGAAAAAGTGAATGCGTTTAACGAAAATCTTTTGGAAAGGCTGCGCGCCATGCCTGGCGTCCGTGGGGTTGCGCTGGGTTCGACTTTTCCGGGAGAAGCACGAGGAGGAGACGACATGTTCACGATTAAGGAACATCCTCCGGTGAAACCAGGCGATGTGCTGCCGGACGCGCTTACACGCTGGGCCGACCCTGGCTATTTCAGCGGGCTGCAGATTCCGCTTCTGAAAGGGCGATTTTTTACGAAAGACGATCGAGTGGATCGCTCTAGGAAAATTATCATCAGCAACCAGCTCGCCCGGCAATACTTCCCGGGCGAGAATCCAATTGGCCAATCCATTCACTCTGTTGCACGCAATGACGCCGACTACGAGATTGTGGGTGTGGTAGCAGATACGCTCTGGCGGGTGGGTCAGCCAGTTATGCCAACCATCTATTATCCGATCCTCGACGGGGGTATTCACAACGGACAGGCGCTCGCCGTTCATACCGACTCCGATCCGCTGGCAATTTCCGTCCCGGTACAGAAGCAGATTGCCGCGCTCGATCCGGAATTGCCCGTTTCCCATGTGCAGACGATGCAGCAGGCAATTGGGGATTCGCTGGGCAATGCGAGGTTCAGCGCTACGCTCGTGCTAGGCTTCGCGGTGTTGTCGTTGGTGCTGGCTTCGGTTGGCTTGTATGGCGTTCTCTCCTACCTGATGACGCAGCGAACAACAGAACTCGGCGTGCGTATGGCGCTGGGCGCGCAAAGAGAGCAGGTCCTGCGGCTGATGCTGTTCGATGGATTGCGGCCGGCGATCATCGGATTAGCGCTGGGATCAGCGGCAAGCGCTGGAGTCACGCAGTTGATCCAATCGATGCTGTATAACACCAGACCTCTGGACCCTGCTGTCTACGCAGTAGTGACCGTGACGTTGCTCATGGTTGCAGCTCTGGCGTGCATGATTCCGGCGTGGCGAGCTTCAAGGCTTGACCCGATGCAGGCATTGCGGATGGAGTGAACTGCAGTTTACAGATGACGTGAAATGCCCCAGGTCTCAAGGATGAGACCTGGGGCATTTCATCTGCCAGTTTCTTATTGCGTTACGGGTTGCTCAGGAGTGGCTTTGGGAGCCTTCAGGTGAGGTGTCTTGGGAGAGGGCGGTTCGGTCGGCGCTGTGGCGTCTTCATCCGCCGGGAAGCCCGTTCCCTTCTTGATGCGAAGGTCGCCGTTGTCTGTCGTGATGCTGATTTTAGAACCGCCGGAACCGATGCGGCCGCTGACAGACTTGCTCTCATCTCCGCTGATGGTCAGGGCAAAGTCGGAAACAATGTCTCCGTTGCGGGTGCGGCCTTCGACGTTGGCTGAGGAGTTGGATTGCAGCGTCACTTCCACATCGCCCTTGTCGTTCTTGGCTTCGACGTTGTGGTTCCCGACCGGCTCGACGGAGATGCGACCGTCGCGGTCTTCCACGTAGGTGTCTCCGGCGACCTGGCTCAGATCGACATCCTTGGCGTGCGTCACAACGCGGACATTGCCCTTGGTCTCGGTGACGCGCAGGTCGTCGGAGTCGAGCGTGAGATCGCCGGCTAACTGCGCGAGCTGCAGGTCGGTGACCGAGGTATGCAGGTGGATGGGGCCAGTGACGCTTTCCAGATGCACATCGCCGAGAATTTCGCCGGTCTGCTCGATTTTCCCCTTGATGTCGGAGAGCGTGAGGTCGTTGAGATTGCCGTCGGTGGTGAGATCTCCATTCACCTGGTGGGCGGAGAAGTCGTGCTTCCCGTTGGAGAAGTGCAACTGCACCGAACCGGTAATGGAGTTCAGATGCACATCGCCATGCGGGGAGTAGACGTTGATGCCGGCGCCTAATCCAGCGGCGGTTACGTCTCCCTTGCCCACCTTGACGGTGACACTTGCGGACTTGGGAATCGTGACGGTGAGATTCACACGCCCTTTGGAGTTGTCGCTACTGGGCTTGACCAGAACGGCGGTGCCGCTGACTGTCAGGTGTGGGGCTTCCGCGGCGAAAATGCTTTTCGCGTTGGAATCGGAGTCGGCATAGGCTACTTCGTGAGCCTGCACTTCGATGTTGGAGACATCCCCGGCAGTGATGGTCGTGTCGCCTTGCGGATTCTGAATCTCAACCGAGGCGTTGGCTGGAATCTGCGCATTCAGCGGCTGGTACTCGTTGTCGTGCTCAGGCATGCCGAACATGTTGAAGAAATTGTCGTCCATGCCGAAGTCGTTGTTATCGCCCATGTGGTGAAACCAGGGCCGCGAATGAGTCCATGCGGCAGCGGCACAGCCAACAAAGGCAAGCATGATCAGGATGCCGACAAAGCTGCCACCACGGTGGACCGGGACCTTGCGCCGCAGATCGAGCGCCCACTCGCCGAGCAGAGCCAGGCCGGCCACGATAAGAAGCAGCGGCCACCATTGGGCGTACCACTCCACAAAGCTGCTCGCTCCGATGCGTCCGGTGTAGATGAGCAAGGCGATGACGCCGATGGCAATCAGGATGATGGGACCCACAACGGAGGGAACGCGGGGACCATAGATGCCGACATAGCTGCTCTTGGCGGCATACCGCTGAGCCTTCCATGCATCGCGCTGGGCTCGCCACGCGGCCCTCTGTTGCTCACGGTAGACGCGCCACTGGGTCTTTGGATCGTAAGGCGGATACGGCGGCTGCCCGCCGCCCGGAGGATAGCCGGGAGGTACGCTGCTCATGATTGACCTCCATCTGAAGTCTTGTCCAGGTCATGCGATTCGGCCGGGACGATGGCTGTAGAAGTCGGCGCGGTGTACTGCGCAGGGGCTTGCCCAGGATAGTTGGGAGCACCGGTGACAGGCGCACCCGGATAAGGCATGGGAGGAAATCCGTCTGTGTCCAAGACGAAACGCTCAGCCAGCAGGATGCAACCGGCCAGGATGAATGCCAGCGGCCAGAACAGGCGCCAGAAATGATCGAGCACGCCCAGTTGGTGAAGCAGCGCCAGTACGCCAATCAGCAGAAGAAACGCCGGAACACGCAGGCGGTGAATCAGGATATAACGGTTCATTTTGTACCTCCCCGTGTATCTCCGAGGCGACGAACGACCAGCCAGACTCCCAGACCGATCAGCGCCAACGGCCATGTGATTTCAACCAGGCGACCGTTGAAAATATTCAACTGGTTGAGCAGGAACAATAGTCCCAGGGCAATCAGCACCATGGCGCCGATGGGTTCCTTGCGGCGCCAGTAAAACGGCGGCGGTTCCAGGGGCGGAGCGTTGGGATCAATGAACCCACCTGCGGGAGGCGTGAAGGGAGCTTGCCATCCACCTTGATAGGGAGCCTGATATTGGCCGGCCGCTGGAGGCGCCTGATAGCCCGCGGCTGCCGGATCGACGCTTGGACTTGCGGCTGGATCTACGAAGCCTGGATTTGGATAACCGGGACTCACGTAACCAGGATTTGCAGCGCCTGGATTCACTGGGCCGGGGCTCGGCGGATTGGACCAGGGCTGATAAGGAGCCTGATAAGGACCAGGCTGCCCGGGAGTCCGAGGCCGCGCGCCAAGATTCAGCCAGTTCCCCACTTCATTCAGGCCCAGGGGATCAGGCGGCGGCTGCCCGTCGCGGAGAGCGCGCGCCGTGTGGAACGCCTCAAAAGACTGATAGAGAATCCAGGCTGCAATGAAGAGACCGAAGATGCCATGGTACTCCGTGATGCTGACCAGCACGGCGAAAATGACTACGTGGATAAGACCCTTGAAGAACTGGCCGTTGTACATGGCGCCCACGCCGGGAATGAGCCCGAGCACTGCCGCCGCCGCAGGATTGGGGCCGCCCATATGCGCGGGGGCAAAGGGCTGTTGCAAGGTCTGCCATGACGTCCAGCAGGGTTCGCAGAGAATCTGCCCTCCGCCGGCGTTGCGCACGCAGGAGGCGCAGAGTGCCTTGCCGCAATTCTGGCAAAAGGCGGTTGCGTTTGTACCAGTATGGTTTACGCAGTCCATTGTGTGCCCCTTTCAAGTACCACAGTTGCGGAACCGCCGGTGTGCGCGGACCGAGCCTGAAATGCCGGGGAAGGCGATGTCAGGGAAGCATCAAAAAAATCAATCGAATCATTGCGCGCCGGCCCCGGTGTCGGGGTGCCCGACTGCTGCGGAGGGTCCACGCGTGAGCCACCGTCCTTGTGTCCGGGAGTCTGTTTGGACTCTCCAGGCGCGGCAGGTGGGGCCTGCTTCTGTTGCTGCTGATTGTCGTATCCTCCGCCCTGGCTCTCGTTCTGGGTGGAGTTGCGCAGTTCCCTCATTCTGGACTGAACCTCGTAAACGAAGCGGAGGTGATCGTAATAACGGATGATCGGAGTGGACGCCATGGTGAGCCGCCGCTCCATGAAAGACCGTACCGCGGTAGGCCGCAGGTTTGAGAGCCGAACATCGCCGAGCCGGAACCCTGTCAGGTAAAGCGTGAGAGAGATCGAAAAGAACGCCATCGCGGCCGTCATCAGCAGCCGGGGTTCAGCAAAGCGGCGGATGCGACCCACAAAGCCGGGGCGCTGCCAGGCCGGAGGCATGGGGACTACGTTGCTGCTGCCGGCCATCAGGCCGTAACCCTCAATTTGCCCCGGACCCGTCTGGGCGAGGATTTTGTCGAGGAGCCCGGCGGGGACTTCGGGCTCCGATGAAAGGAACTCCAGCCACTCCCGGCCCTTGCGGGCTTCGTCGAACAGTGCCGTGCAGGCTGGGCAGACAGCCATATGCGCGGTAAAAGTAGCCTCGTCTTCGGGCCTCAGCAGCCCGTCAAGCGCGTCGGCCAGAAGTGTCTCCCACTGGCCGCAGGCCGGAGAGCTCGGTATGTGTCCACGATCTGCCATGATTACATTACCTCCCGTTTATTACGTTCCAGCAGGCGCGCCAGTTCCGCGCGGCCTCTGCTGATGCGGGACTTCACGGTCCCCTCGGGTATGCCCAAAACCTGAGCGATTTCTTTGTAGTCCATATCCTGCAAGTCCCTTAGAATAACGGCCTCACGGAGCTCAACCGAGACACGCGCCAGCGCATTCTGCACCATCTTCGCCAGTTCCTTCTGCGCCGCCGACTCGTGCGGCGAAGGGCCGCTCGAAGTAAGCCGGTCAATTGGCTTCAGTTCCTCGGCTGATTCCCAACCATCGTCCAGAGATCCGGTCGCGCGCAGATTGCGGGTGCGACGGAAGTTGTCGACCAGCAGATTGCGGGTCATGGTCGTGATCCAAACCTGGAGACTGCCGCGGTTGGTATCGAAGCTGGCCAGGTTGGAATAGATCTTTAGAAAAACGTCTTGAGTCAGATCTTCAGCGTCGGCGGGGTTGCCGGTAAAGCGGTAGCAGAGGCCGTAGACGCGACGGTGATGGGTGCGAACCAGCTCAGCCCACGCGCCTGAATCGCCGTTCATGCAAAGACGGACGATTTGGGACCAGTCGACTTCCAGCGGATTACCCTCCACACGTGCCTGGCGGAATGCTGGCGTAACTGCCTTTACCCCTTGGGCATGGCCCGCAGCGGGCGTCCTGTGAGCGCCGGTCTGGGGACCTTCCAGAGTACGCCGTGAGGGGGCGGTTGGCGAAGCCAACCCGATCACGCTCCAGCTTAATGTACCCACGCATTGCATATTTTGCTAATACGCGAGATTTACACAGTTAGTTCCCCGAGCAGGCTGCGAAAAAACTCAATTCCGACAGGCTTTGTAACCGGGCCTGACTTCAGTCGGGCCGATAAAGCCAAGTAGGATAGGCCGGGCTTATAGCTTGCGGAAGAACTAGCTGAAACACCCATCTCTGAGCGAGCTTTGAAAGGGCACGATTTTAATCGTGCCGTAAGCGCAATGGGATCAACGTCGGGCTTTAGCCCATCCAGAAAAACTCGTCCGGGGCGGTAGGCCGGGGATTCATCCCGGCATAAAGCTACAGTTGTAAATCGAAGACTTCGGAGGGAGCAGGGGGTTTTAACCCCCTGAAACCAGGCCGAAGTGGCGCGGCCTTCAGGCCCGGATCGGGGTCCACGAACGCCATTGCAACTGTAGTACGGAGCGAGTCGGATCTTGCGAGGCCTGCGGCCCACGGAGCAGTAACCTTTCCGGGAGAGCCGCATCTCTATGTTTGTCCACTTCCCTTGCGCCGGAGGTTTTATGTCGAGAGTATTTCCCCTGATTGCGTTGTTCATTGTGGCCGTCGCCGTGGTCGGCGTCTACACCAAAGCGAAGGGAGCAGGCCGGGCGCCCATCCCTGCCCCAACCGCCGATGATTCCCTGGCACAGGCCCCGGGAAAGCAGACTGCGGTCTTCGCTGGAGGGTGCTTCTGGGGGACGCAATCGGTCTTCGAGCGGGTGAAGGGCGTCGTGGCGACGACCGTGGGGTATGCGGGCGGGTCGGCAGATACGGCGACCTATGACCAGGTAACCACAGAAACCACCGGACACGCCGAGTCAATCAAGGTGGTCTACGATCCATCGAAGATCACGTACGGGCAGTTGCTGCGGATCTTCTTTTCCGTCGCGCACGATCCGACCCAGCTCAACCGGCAGGGAC
>JBAWCO010000405.1:0-8281 GCA_049590315.1 Occallatibacter sp.
GTTTGCGGGAGACGACAGAGCGAAGCTCTGTGGAATCGTCGTATCCCCACTGCCTTGACCAGAATCCTTGCTGACCGTAAATCTCCACACCAAGTCCTGCTTGGTGCAATTCCCACCCGAGTCGCACACTCCGGATTTGAGGCGCGCGGTATAGGTCTCGCCTCCTTTGAGAATCACCTGGTTTGGGAATAACCCCCAAGCTCCAGCGCCCACCTGGTCAACCCAGGCAGGAATGACTGCGCCGTGTGAATCAGTCAAGGTGAAATTACGTGTGTCAACGCCGTTGATCGGCTTGGAAAAGAACACCTTCACAACAGCGTTTTGATACACGCTGGAAGCGCCAGCAGCGGGATATACGGCTGTTTGCAACGGACGGTGATCGGCAGGCATGCTTTCGACGGTCATCACCCAATTGCGAACGACCATGGGGACGGGCGGGGCTCCCTCGACCACTGGAGGCTCCGTGGACGGTGTGCGTCCATCGCATCTTCCGCCTAGAACGCAAGGCTCGAGTAAGAAGTTGTTATTTGTGTCCGCCAAGTTGCCAAGGAACTTTAGAGCGACAATGGCCTCGAACGATTGGTAGTAAACCGCGGTAGTAACTGTGATCGGACCTTGCGTTCCAGGGGGGATGACCACTGAGTAGCGGTCAATCTTCTTCTCGTATTCGGGTCGTCCGCGAGGCTTGAATCGAGTATCTCGGAGGAAGGAGTCATCATACAAATCGCCATTGCCGTTCTTATCCACGAACACCGGCAGAGCGGTGGGATTAGAAGTATCAATCACCCGGCCATCTTTATCGATGGGCAAGCCGTTCGCGTTTGTCTTGAGATTGAGAGCTGTCGCATACGGCAAGTCGAGCGTGGGACACCCATTACCGAGAGACGCAATCGCCTTGAACTGCATGGAGTACGGATCGGCCGATCCGGCCGGGATCTTCCAATTGCATCCGGGGAAGTTGGGATCAACCATCTCCTCGGAGGTCAGGTCGCCAACGCCGATCGATGTCCGGTTCCAGAACTTGTCGTGAATGGGCAACTCTTTGCCGGTCGCCAAATCGTAAGCGTGAATCGCAAGCCAGGCTGTGCGTCCCTCCGGGAAGCCGGTGGGAAAGTCGTGGCCGCTGCCTGTGTTGGCAATCGTAATGGAGATCGGAGCCTCGTTGCCTGCTTTTGCCTGCACTGGGCCGTGCAAATCCATGCTCAGCACATGACGCAGACGATCCCAGGCAAGCCGGGCCTGCTGGGTATATACGCCGCGTCTTTCCAGATGCGTAAAAAAGCCCCTGGAGTAAACGCTATTGTGGTCGGCGGAAGAGAAGCTAAAAGTAGAGAGCTCGGGATAAGGAGAGAGTGCACCGTGTTCATCGACATCCTTCCCGATGAGTCCCGTGATGTAGGCGTTGCCTCCCACAAAGTGGTGGGTGAAGAAAGGATGAGGGGAACCACCCTCGTTGGCGACGCGATCCACAGGTGGGGGCAGCGGCTTTCCATCTTGATACAGAGTTTGGGCAGTACCCGGCTGCCCGTAGTCCTGTTGCATATGGCAGCTCTGGCAATCGCGCTTGAAACGAGGATCGAAGTTCTTGTTACCGGGCCGGTCGGCGTAGGCGCTGTTCGCCCATTCCGTATACGTGCGCTCGATGGGAAACCCTCCAACCCACTTTCCGATAGGGTTCTTGATGGGCAGAGCGCTAGTTACGTCGTGACAGGCGGCGCACATCTCCGAACGCAGGAACATTGCCTGGTGATATCCCTTATGCTTGGCGGGATCAATCTGCTGATAGTCGATCGTTTTGCCGAAAACTCCACTGTTGTAGTGGTCAACCGGGTCGGCGGGTTTGTTCGCAGCCAGAGGACCGAATCTTTCCGGGAAAGCGATAGCATGAGGCGAAAGTCGATACGCCCCTGCGCCAATACTGTATCCGAGATTCTGCTTGTCTTTGTCGGGGACATTGAAGATGTCTGGCGGCTTGCCCGCCGCAGCCATCACGTCAGTGCGTGAGCGCGGGTCGAGAGCCGGCGTATAGGCGCTCTGGCTATGCTCGTAGTTGTGGTACGGGGTATCGCGGGTTTCTGCGTAGGTGTGGCAGACCGCGCAAATGATCCCGCTCTTACCTGAGTTAGTGTTGCGGAACTGCGAGTCGAGCGTGGCAAATGCGATGCCGGTTCCGTTGTCAGAGGTGGGAAAGAAATTTGGGTCACCCGGCGCCGACTCCAGATGGTGTGAGTCGTAAGTTATGTTCTTGAGGGGAATGTTGTCGGTGTAGTCCGTGGGCATATGGCAGCGAGAGCAGAAGAAGTCCAGCAGAGACCCCGGTCTTGAAACCGTATAGTTTGCTGTACCGATGTTGAACGTGGAAGAACACGCTCCCTTGTCTGCAAACGGATTATGAGTAGCCTTGGGAGTGCCATCCGGAGGCTGCGGCGTGTCGCATTCTCCATAGGCCGATGTCGCGCGCGATAGCAATAAGAAGGCGGCGCGCCATGCTGGATCGCGCCAGGAATTGGACATCATGGAGCCGTTCCACTCGTCGAAGATTTTTTGATGACAGGTCTGGCACTGTCCAGGGCTGTCCTCGGCTTCCCAATGGTTGTGATACGGAGGTGGAAATACCTGGGCTTCCGCAACCACATAAGGAGCGGCTTCGGGAAGTCGGTTGGGGAGGTCGTTCAAATTATGCTGGCTGGGCTGACGGTAGGCGATCGCGCTGATGGCCGCGACAGACGCCAGAAACACCGACAGCTTGAGAATCATGCCGTTCCCATTCATCATAGGTTCACTCCAAATGGCCGATGGATCACATCGTGATCGTGCGCCAATTCCTCATAGTTCAGGATTGGATCGTTCAATGGAACCATGGGCGCCCGCGCGAGTGCGTGCACGAATAAGAGAAACAGCAAAGCCATGTAACCGGCCGCGATCACGATCTCCAGCAATGCCAAACTGGGAGTGCTTCGAAATGTCGGCATGATTAACAGGTAGAGGTCGAGCCAATGTCCCAGCAGAAGAAGGATGCTCATCGCGACCAGAATTCTCGGTGAACGCTTGCGCTTCTCCGAAAGCAGCACAAGGAATGGAACCACCCAGTTCACGATCAGATTCAGAGCGAAAAGATAGACCCACGGCCCTTGCGTCCGCGGTATGTAGTAAGTTACTTCCTCGGGTATGTTTCCATACCAGATCAGCAGGTACTGGCATGTCCAGATGTAGGCCCAGAAGGTCGAAAAGGCGAACATCATCTTTCCCAGGTCATGCAGCTGATCTTCGGAGACGCTGCTGCCCATCGAGGTGAACTGTCGAAGCAGAACAACCGCAAGCGTTACAGCTGCAATCCCCTGCACAAATGTTCCCGCGAAGACGTAAACGGCAAACATGGTACTGAACCAATCCGGTTCAAGGCTGATGAGCCAGTCGAACGCCATCAGAGTGAAGGTCACGGCAAAGATGGGAATGAACAAGATCGCATAGCGGGTAAGTCGGTGGTGTAGGACCAGGCCTATCTCTGGCCTTTCATCCTGGCTGAGCGATGCCCGGCGCATGAGCAAGGCGAAGACGATCCACAAGACCAGCGCCGCCACTGTGCGAACAATCAGCCAAGGCATCTGCAGATACTGAATCTTCCCTGCAAAGGCGGGCACATGATTGAACGCGCCTGAGTGGGCCCAAGGAAAAATGGTTTGTCTCCCCGGCAAAAGCACCAGCATGAGCAACGCGGCCACCGGCAACGCAAGCATGAAGGCTTCGGGAATCCTGCGCAGACTGGCTGACCATCTGGCTCCAGTGGCGCGCTGCGAAGCGAGGAAGAACATGGCCGAGACCGCCAGCGAAGTGACATAAAAGCCATTCAGCAATAATGAGGGCCACGCCCGTTGCGAATCCGCGTGCAACTCATAGAAGGCTGCTCCGGCTCCAAGTGCGACCAAACCTGTAGCCAACAGCCGGCCGCGCGTGGGGATTGCAAACGAAACATCTTCGCTCATTGAGACCCTCCTTTGGCCAGGGTTGGCTGAGGCTCTTCGCTCCGCTTCTGTAGTGTTGTGTAGACATACGTGACGATCTTCCATCGTTCATCCGCACTCAACTGCGCCGCATAAGATGGCATCTTGCCGGTGCCCATGGTAGCGACGTGGAAGATGCGCCCAGGAGCAAACTGCATCAGACGGTCGGAATGGTAGGACGGCGGCGGAGGAATCTTCGACGAGATGGGGCCGTCCCCTTTGCCCTGTGTTCCGTGGCAAACGGAGCAATAAGTTTCAAATAGGGCTTTACCCTCCTCCAGCGTCCTGGCCGTCGGATGGTAAGGATCTCTCAGTTCCCGGCCAGCGCGCTCCGCTTCCTGCTCGCCCGGTCCATAGTGAAATGGATGATAGCCGCGCGGGATGGTGCCGGACACAGGATGTTGAAGGGTCAAGCCGTCGCGAGTCACTGGATTGGGAGCGAAGGCCTTGTAGGCCGGGTCTCGCGCCATGTCCGGCATGTACTCATAGGCGCGCCGGTCCTGGGAGCCGCAGCCTGCGAGTGCGATCATCGTTGCCAGAAAGGCCGGAGTCACAGACTGAGGCTTCATAAATCAGCCTCGATTTCGCGAACCTCGTTGGCGCCGCTGGTCTCCAGAAGCCTCGACGCTAGGATTGAGTCGAAGCGATCATTACGGTGGCGAAGCACCAGTGCGAATGTGTCGTTGGTGAGCTTCGGCGCGGGCAGGCGTTCCTTTTTACCGGGAAAGAGCCGGGCGCGAAACAACAACGCCGCCACCGTCGACAAACCACCAATCAGCACCGTCAATTCAAAACAGATCGGAATGAAGGCCAGCGTCGAGTTGTCCGGCTTGCCACCTACGTTCATTGGCCAATCGAGAATCGTCGTGTAGGACAGAAACGAGAAGGCCAGCGTCAATCCCAGCCCCCCTGCGAAAAACGTCACCCAAGGCAAGAGCGTTCTGCGCAGGCCTATAGCGCGATCCAGGTGGTGGACAGGATAGGGAGAGTAGACGTCATATATCGGAAAACTATGATTCCGAACTGTGCGGACAGCTGCAAGCAAGCTGTCCGGATCGGAGAAAGTCGCGATTACAAATTGGCTACGCATTTACGGCCACCTCGCTGTCTTCCTGGCCTGGATGATGTCTTGGGATCTCGATAAACTTGGCGATATGAGCGCTGTGTGCAACCACGCCCTTTATTTCCCACATCGCGATCATGGGTAGAAAACGAATGAAGAGCAGAAACAAAGTAAAAAAGAGACCAAAACTGCCAACTAGAATGCCAATGTCAACACGCGTCGGATAAAACATGCCCCATCCCGATGGCAGAAACGCGCGATGCAACCCGACGACGATGATGACGAAGCGTTCGAACCACATTCCGATGTTCACCAGAATGGAAACAATGAAGAGAATCTGTACGCTGTTTCGGGCTTTCTTAGACCAGAGAAAGTGCGGCGTGATCACATTGCAAAGCACCATCAGATAGAAACACCACGCATAGGGCCCTGCTGCGCGATTAATGAAGTGATATCGCTCGTAGATATTCCCGCCATACCAGGCGCTGAAGAATTCCGTGGCGTAGGCATAGCTCACAATCATGCCGGTGAGCATGGTCACCTTAGCCATCTTGTCGAGATGCCGCATCGTGATGTACCGCTCCAGGTGCATGGTCTGGCGGGTAATGATCAGCAGCGTCAGGACCATGCCAAAACCTGAATAGACGGCGCCGGCAACGAAGTAAGGAGGAAAGATCGTTGTGTGCCAGCCTGGTACGAGGGACGTAGCGAAGTCCATGCTCACAATTGAGTGCACGGAGAGCACCAAGGGCGTCGCCAATCCTGCGAGAATCAGACTGACCATCTCATAGCGAGCCCAGGTCCGGAACGACCCGTTCCACCCCATGCTCAGAAACCCGAAGATCGTCTTCTTGATCCGCCCTGTAGCGCGGTCGCGTAACGTGGCCAGGTCCGGAACCAAACCCAGAAACCAGAACACCAGCGAGATGGTGAAGTAAGTGCTGACGGCAAACACGTCCCACACCAGAGGAGAGCGGAAGTTGACCCACAACGGGCCGCGCTGGTTGGGGAAGTAAGGGAAGATGAAGAATGCATCCCATGGACGGCCAAGATGAAGAAGCGGAAACATGCCCGCACACATCACAGCCATGATCGTCATCGCTTCCGCCGAGCGGTTGATTGAAGTGCGCCACTGCTGGCGGAAGAGAAGCAGGATGGCCGAAATCAACGTGCCCGCATGCCCGATACCGATCCAGAAAACAAAGTTGGTGATGTCAAACGCCCAGCCCACGCTGTTGTTGAGACCCCACACCCCGATGCCCTTGGAAAAGAGATAGGTAACCATTCCGGCGAGATCAATCAAACCGGCGAAAGCAAAAGCAAAACAAATCCACCAGCCCCTTCCGGGCCGCGCTTCCATCGGCCGGGCAATATCGTCGGTGATCTGCTTAAGAGAAACACCTTCGTCAACCCAGCGCGTAGGTGGAAGTAGCTGGGGGACGATTCTTACCGGTGTAGCGGTCAAAGCGCTCATGCGTTTCGCTCCTTAGGCAGTATTGAGTGGGTTGCGAACCTTCTTCAGATATCCCACGTTAGGCCGTACTCCCAGTTCTTCCAGGACGTGGTAGTGTCGCCGACTCTCGCGCAGTTGCGAAACGCGGCTGTTAGGATCCTTCAAATCGCCGAAAACAATCGCTTGCGTGGGGCAGGACTGCTGGCATGCAGTTTGGATATCGCCCTCGACTAGGTCGCGCCTTCCTTGCAGCGCGATGTTCTTGGCCAACTGAATGCGCTGAACGCACAAGCTGCACTTTTCCATCACGCCGCGCGAGCGCACCACAACGTCCGGGTTCAACACCATACGTCCCAGTGGGCTAGCCATGTTGAAATCGAAATCCTGATTTTCCGTGTAGTTGTACCAATTGAAGCGCCGAACCTTGTAGGGACAATTGTTGGCGCAGTACCTGGTTCCGATGCAGCGGTTGTACACCTGCTGATTCAACCCGTCGGAGCTGGTGGTTGTGGCCAACACTGGGCACACCGTCTCGCACGGAGCGTTCTGGCAGTGCTGGCAGAGCATAGGCTGGTGCACGCTACGCGGATCACTCTCGGTGCCGCTGTAGTAGCTGTCAATCCGGATCCAGTGCATGATGCGGTTGCGACGAACCTGGTCCTTGCCCACAACAGGAACGTTGTTTTCCGCCTGGCACGCGACCACACAGGCGGAACAGCCGGTGCAGGCGTTCATGTCGATCGCCAATCCCCAGGAATGGTCGCCGTGAAGCCGGTCTGCCCAGAGCGTAGGCAAAGCCTCTTTGGCTTCGGGCGCGGGACGGCTCAACTCTTCCAGCGTGGTTTCAAGAACGATCGGACGGCCTTCCATTGAAAAATGGCTTTGCGTGCTCGCAACATCTTCGTGACGCCCGGTTTTCTCGAGGCGCACATTTGTCGCCGAATACTGCCGCGCCCCATTGGCGGTCAACGTCAGAGGGAATACATTCACGCCGACGTTCTGCCCCACCTTGCCCACCTGCTTGCGTCCATGACCCATGGCCAGTGAAATCGTGTGGGTTTCCTGCCCGGGTTGAATGAAGACAGGCGCTTCGATGCTGCCCTGATCGGCCGTCAGCTTGACGACATCGCCTTCTGACAGTGCCAGTTTTTCAGCAAGCTGCGGACTGAGAGCCGCGTAATTCCCCCAAGTCACTTTGCTGATGGGATCGGGAAGCTCCTGCAGCCAAGGGTTGTTGGCATGACGCCCGTCGCGGGCGCCAACGCTCTCGTAGAAATGCAACTCATGGCGGTCCTCCGTCCAGGATCCCCGCGCCTTCATGATGGTTTCGGCGGCCGCCTTCCAATCGCCGCGATGCGCCGGCGCAACGCGCTTCTCTGTCGCGGGCAAAATGACCACGCCATCTTGCAGCGAACGCTCCCAGAATGCAGTTGCATCCTGCAAATCCTTTTGTCGGGGAAACAGCTTCGTGGTCCAGAATTCATGCAAATATTTGTAATAGCTCGTCTCAGCATCGCCTGACCAGACGAGCAGACTTTCCTGTGCTGCGCGCGTCGCAAACAAGGGAGCGATCAACGGCTGCGCGAGGCTGAAATGAGAGTCCACTGGTTCGGCGTCGCCCCACGCTTCCAGGAAATGGTGATCGGGACAAATCGCATCGGCGTGCGAGCCGGTTTCATCCGGCCGGTCGGAGAACGAAACAGAGAGCGCTACTTTTTGCAGCCCGTTCAGGAAGCGCGTGCCATCGCCATAGTCGTATACAGG
>JBAWCO010000406.1:0-30745 GCA_049590315.1 Occallatibacter sp.
GGTCGGGCCTCATTCCAGTCGAGCTGGTTCCAACGGAGAAGGTCAAAGTATTCGTCACTGGTTGGGCGCGGGCCGGAGGCCAAGGCCGTCATGAATTCGAGCGGCCGTTTGTAATGGTGGGCATGAATGTAGTGGTAGATAAGATTTGGGGCTCCATACCCGGTTCCATCATTCGAAAAAACCCGAATCTCTGCCGAGCCTAGTGTGAGTCTTAAGCCATTTCGGACAGCTTGGAAATACCCAAACGAGATGTCGCATAGATCGCACCGGTGGAAGCCCCTTGCCTGCATGACGTTGATTCGGCAGAAGGACCAGAGCAGGTCGAGCGTCTCACTTGACGGCACCTTCTTCTCGAACTCATGTCCCCGCTCAAGCCAGCCCACGTTTTGGGACCCTGGACGACAATATCGGGCGAAGTATTTGTACTCAGAGAGGTCCTCGTAATAAGCCATCGCCTACTGCTTTTCTAAATCGATAGCTTCGTACTCATGCCGTGCGATTGCCGCGCGAATCTGCACCGGCGTCTTGCCCAGCTTGGTTTGCTGGTACGCATAGAAGCCTTCCTTGGCGCACGTAGAGCACTCGGTACCGTGCAGATTCTCAAAGCAACTGCGCAGGCTGGTATGTCCCAGAGCCCGGTCGCAACGGCAGTTGCAGGGAAGCTGGTAGATTACGCTTCCGACCTTGGCTACCTGTTCGTATACATGCTTCTGCCACGGGTATTGGAATTGCGCGCCGGTCAGCTTGGCGCCCGCCAGAATGGGCGGCAGAGTGCTAACCGTGAGCGGAGCCGCCGGATGGTACGCCGGGACGTCATCGGCCGGATTCGACCACTGCGCATAGCTCGCAGCAGTTAGCACAAATGCACCCACAGCCAGCACATGGCGGCGATTGATCCTGCCAATCCTCTTGACCCAAAGCATCATGCTGCCCTCTCCCACCCTATATTAGACCTAATTGAGAACCCACCGTAACCAGGGCAAATTCGAAGATTGCAAACGGCGGGAGAGAAGACCGGATCACGGTGCGCCACCTCTTACCCACAAAAAAAGACGGCACGAACGGTCTTGCTGTTCGTGCCGGGAGGCCAGTGACGCAACTTACTTCCAGCTCCGGTGCGGCAAGCTCTACCGCTCCTTCACTGGAATATATACACGATAGCATAGATTTGGTCTGTGTCAAATACAAAAATCGAAATTTATATCTATACGAAGGTGCAATCCTTTTCCTTCCTTCGCGCATCTAACACCCAGCTCTTAAGCCAGCCCATAATACTTCGCAGATTTGCACAATAGGCTTTCGCATATATGGCAAACTCTTTGGAATCTGATTCTTCCCCTGACCCGCATCCCACCAACCCTCCGCCAAGAGGCTGGATCAAACTAGGGACGGTTGCCCTGGCGTCAGCGCTGGCAGGCGGGTTGGCAGCCGCTTGGTGGTATAGAAACACCCTGAAAAAGCTCCAACAAGCCGATGAATCAGCTCCGACTACAAACTATGGAATTTCCGGCGACGATCCGCCCGATGGTGCCTGACGCCTGCGGTGAGCATCCCGCACCGCTCGTCAGGCCAGCCGGTCTGCCCCGGCTGCCACGGCAAAATCCTTGTTCGTCAGCCCCCCTGCATCGTGAGTAACCAGGGCCAAGCGGACCCGGTTATACCGAATGTCAATATCTGGATGATGTCCGGCCTCTTCAGCCAGAACCGCTACTTTATCCACAAATGCCACGGCGTCGGGGAATTTCTCGAACTGAAAGGTTCGCACCAGCTCACCGCCTTCGATCCGCCAATCGGGGCGGTTTTTCAGATGAGAAGCTATTTCCGCAGCGGAAAGTGTCGGCATGGTTCCTCCTGAGAATGCAACTGGGCGATTCTATTCATGTCAGATGCATGTTCAAGTGGAAAGAGTGCAACTGAAGGGCAGCGATTTTACCGCCCGGGAGGAACCGGTGTGTGCGCGATGTCGAAAGTTGAGAATCGCCTGTTCTGACCGGTGATTTCGGAACGCAGCTCGTGCCAGAGTTCGTTGGGGATCTTCAGAAAGACCTCCACGACTGCCGGATCAAACTGTGTCCCGGAGCACCTCAGTATTTCGGCACGGGCCGCATCGAAGCTGCGCGCCTTACGATAGGGTCGGTCGCTGGTGATCGCATCCAGAGTGTCGGCAACTGCGAAGATACGGGCGCCGATGGGAATCTCACCCCCCTGCAGGCGGCTCGGGTAGCCTCCGCCGTCGTAGTGCTCCTGGTGTGAGAAGACAATCTCCGCGGCCTCGGAAAGAAAAGGGATCTTGCGCAACATATGGTAGCCCCGCGTGCAGTGATCGCGCATCACCTCCTGCTCTTCAGAGGTCAGTTTGCCAGGCTTGCGCAGGATCTCGTCGGGAATAGCCATCTTTCCAATATCGTGTAGGAACGCGCCACGAGCAATTACTTTGATCTCCGCCGGGGTGATGCCAATCGCCCGCGCCAGCGCAATTGTGTATGCCGTCACTCGCTTGGAGTGGCCTTCGGTTTCGGAGTCCTTCAGATCCAGCGCGTCGCCCAAAGCTTCCAGGGTTACGTCATAGGAGTGTTCCAGATCCTCCATCGCCTGGCGAAGCATCTCGGTGCGGGCCCGTACCACCTGCTCCAGGTTCTGTTGGTAGCTGTGGCTCTCCTGCAACGCTTGCCTATGTTCCAGGGCGCGCTGAACCGTGCCCACAAGGTGTTCCCGTTCGAATGGCTTGAGCAGGTAGTCATAGGCGCCGCGGCGCATCGAGTCGATCGCCACGCTAATATCGTGAATCGCAGTCACCATGACAACCGGCAAATGAGGTTGTTGTGCGTGGACGCGCTCCAGCAGGGCTATGCCGTTCCCGTCCTGCATCACAATGTCGGTAAGTACCAGATCGAAGGCGTTCCGTTCCAGAGTCTCGAAAGCTTCGCGACCGCAGGTTGCCATCTGCACGTCATATCCCTGACGTTCCAATGTTGCTCCGATCATCGACCGGACATGCGCTTCATCATCCACCACCAGAATCCGTGCGGGACGGCGTGCCTTTGCGGGTGTGCGCGTGTTCGCGTCCGCGTGTGGATCCGCTGCGGGGCGGTGCGCCCCCAGGTCTGCCAGCTTCACCGCCAATCCAGTACCCTCCGAATCCTTGCAATTCGTGTCAGTGGCTGCAACAACATTCTCTCTCTAAGCCGGTCCTGCTCTGACAACAGTCTTAGAGAATTTAATTGCAAATCAGCATTTGCGTCGGTTTTTGTGCCTAACTCCTTATCAGGCCGGGCCTGGTTTCTCATGTATCCGAGACGCTCATCCGTCTCCGATTGTGTCTTCTCATCTCCAATGCTGGACCCCACCGAGGCTGCCGCTCACCGGGTTCCCGGCGTTTGTACCCAAGATACGTTTAACACGAGAGAGCTAAAACGAGAATAGAGATCCGATGTCGGCTCCGACCCAAATCCAGAAGTGGTTGTCCGCGTTCTTGCGTGCGCAGGAAAGCTCATCTCCGCCCCGGATTCTCAGAAGATCGTGTCATGACGCTACGCTCAGAAGCACATGCGCGCAACCAGTTTTTCGAAACGCGCCCCAAGAGAGGAACGGCAATCATGATCCTCGTTTGTGGAGCTTTTGTGTATTCTTGGCGCTGATATCGCATGGTTCAAACCCCAACCGAACAGACAAGTTGTTGCTGCTTATCCCGCATTCTTTTGCCGTGCGCGCTTCGCCGCGACCCAGCCTTCCTTCGTGAATTGGCGAGCCCTCCCCACAGCCAGAGCTCCGGCCGGGACATCCTTGGTAATGCAGGAGCCTGCGCCGATGTACGCCCCATCCTCCACGGTAATCGGGGCCACCAGTGTGGAGTCGCTCCCCACAAATACATTCTTGCCGATCTGCGTCTTGTGCTTGTAAACGCCGTCATAGTTGCATGTGATTGCGCCCGCGCCAATATTGGATCCTTCGCCTACTTCGGTGTCGCCGAGGTACGTCAGATGGCCGGCTTTCACGCCTTTGTGCAACTTCGCCTTCTTGGTCTCAACAAAATTCCCAATATGCACATCCTCGCCGATCTCGCACCCGGGGCGCATCCGCGCGAAGGGGCCGATTCGGGCGCCATTCGCAATCGTACTGTCGGCCAGGACGCAGTTCTGCAGGATCTTTACATCGTTACCCAGTGTGCAATTCTCAATTACGGTATACGACCGAATCAGGCAATCCGTTCCAATCTTCGTCGATCCCAGCAACTGCACAAATGGCTCAATGGTTGTATCCGGGCCTATTTCCACATCAGAGTCGATAACGCAGGTTTCAGGCTTGAAAATCGTGACTCCTGAGGCCATCAGCCTGTTGGCCGTCTCCGCGCGCAGAGTTGCATCCAGTGCAACCAGTTCCGCAATAGTATTCGCTCCCAGTAGATCCTGCGGATCGCCGGTCTTGAATGCCACAACCTTTTCTCCCGCGGCGTGGAGCACCCCCGCCATATCGGTCAGGTACAGCTCTCCGTGCGGGTTATCAGATGTGAGCTTCCCAAGGTGGGCCAGCAACGTCGCGGTGCGGAAGGCATACAGGCCAAGGTTCACTTCGCGCAGATTGAGTTGCTCCGGCGTAAGCATCTTCTGCTCCACAATCGCTGCCACTTCAAGCGAGTCCGGAGCCGTATGCAGGACACGTCCGTACCCTGCAGGATGTTCAGGTTCGGCTGATACCAGTGTCATTGCCGGCTTTTGAGCCTGGTGAAACTCCCACAGCGCCCTCAAATGCTCAGGGCGAATCAGTGGCACGTCTCCGGAGAGAACCAATATATGCTCGTATCCGGCGATCGCTTGGCCTGCGCTCTGAATCGCGTGTCCGGTGCCGCGCTGGTCCGCCTGCTCCACAAAGCGAATTCCCGTGGAGGCGACGGCTGCTCTTACCATCTCCGCCTGATGTCCGACGACGGCGTATATGTGCTCGGGAGTCACAATCTGCCGGGCGGCAGCAATCACATGCTCCAGCAGCGGCTTTCCGCCTACCTCATGCAGCACCTTGGGCCGGCGCGAATTCAACCGGGTCCCCTTGCCGGCCGCCATAATCACCACGGCCAGCCTTGAGCCCTTTCCGGATTCGCCCTCCATGCCTGTCTCTTCCTGGCTCACTGCATCTTCTCCGCGGGCCCAGCCGCTCCTGGCTGCCCGCTCGGCATGGGAATGGTGATATCGATCGGATGTGCCGGTCCCAGCTTCAACTCGTCCAGCCCCGGCCTGATCTCCGGCCCGTTGCCCACCACCAGCAGCGCCATCTTTTCAGGATGAATATACTTCTTCACCACCGCGCTCAGGTCCGCCAGCGTTACTTTTTCCAGGCCCGCCTTATACGTCTCAAGATAGTCGGCCGGATACCCGTAGAACTCCAACCGCTCCCGTTCGGCAAGCACCTTTTCCCTCGTATCGTAGCGGAATAGAAACGAGTTGAGAATATTGTCTTTGGCCCGGTCCAATTCGTCCTGTGTAAAGGGCCGCGTCGTCAGTCCCGCAATCTCGCCCTCGGCAGCCTTCGTGGCTTCGACGGTGGAAGCGCTTTTGGTCAGCAACTCCACGCGGAATGCAGCCGGATGATCATAAGCGACGCCGATGCCGCCGCCAACTGAATAGGCGAGTCCCAGCTCTGTGCGCACCTTCTGGAAAAGCCGGCTGGCAAACCCGCCTCCCAGAATCTCGTCCATCACCACCAGTGCCGGCACGTCTGGATTGCGCCGGTCAGTACCCAGGCCCACAATCTGCACGTTCGACTGGTTCACATCTTCCTTATTAATGAAGTAGAGCCCCGGCGTAGGCCCGGCAAAGACGTCGTGGCGGGACGGTTCAGGCTTTGCCTGCGGTAGCCCCTCGAAGGCTGCGCGCAACTTCGCCTCCATTGCTGCCGGATCGAAGTCGCCGCTGATGCCGACAATCAGTTTTCCGCCGATCGTCCTGTCGTGCCAGGCCTTTAAATCATCGATGGTCACCGAGCCAATCGTGGCCAATTCCGGTTGCCGCGTATAGGGACTGTTAGCCCCATAAACCAGCTTGGCCGATTCCCGGTCCGCAATCTGCGATTCATCGTCATTGCGTCGGACGATCCCCGTCGCTTCCTGTTGCTGCGCCAGTTCGAGCTTTTCAGCGCTGAACTTGGGATGCAAAAGCAAATCCAAAGCCAATGAAAAAACCTGGTCCGCATCGCCCTTTAGCGAGTCCCACTGCAGCGCCGTCGAATCATCATCGCCTGCGGTCTCAATATGGGCCGCCTTGGCCTCCAGCAAGTCGTCGAGTTGGTCGCCGCTCATCTTCGCCGTGCCGCTGGTCCGCCACGCCTGTCCGTAGAGCCCCACCAATCCGGCCTTACCTGCATCCTCGTCACGCGAACCGCCCGGGATCAGCACCGACCCCGCGACAAAGGGCAACTCATGATCTTCCTGCAGAAAAATCACGATTCCATTCTTGAGTTCGATCCGCTTTGGCTCGTGCGGCTTGAATTCGTGCAGCTTCGGAACGGGAATCTTCTCCCACGGTTTCGCCTGCTGTGCACTGAGCGCAATGGGTGCAAGCAAGAACGCAGAGCTTGCCACAACCGTGGCGTTTCTCAAGAATTTCCTAACGGACAGGCTCTTCATTCCGCGCCTCCATCTTTCTTCGCGGTCGCCGCAGGCGCCTCGGTATCAATCTCTGCACTGGTCCGGTTGCTGGATACAAACACCTGGTTCGCCACACGCCGGATATCGGCCTTCGTCACCTTATCTACCCGCTCAAGTTGCTTGAATAATTCGCGCCAATCGCCATATCTGGTCTGGTATTCGGCCAGATCGTTTGCCAGTCCCTGGTTGTCAGCCAGCCCGCGCAGCAGGTCGGCGCGCGTGCGCGTCTTGTACATGGCCAGCTCATCGTCGCTGACATCCGTGGTCTTCAGCTTTTCAATTTCCTTGTGGATAGCGTCGCGCATCTCCGCCGGCGTGTGCCCCGGCAACGGAACCGCATAGAACGCGAACAGCCCGGGGTACTTGTCGCCTGGGAAGGGGCTGAACCCCTGCGCCTCTGCGGCAATCTGCTGGTCGCGTACCAGGCTGCGATAGAGTCGCGAAACCCGCCCGTTCGACATAATATCGCTGATTGCGTCGTACACCGCATCATCCGGGTTGCGGTAGTCCGGCCGGTGGTATCCCTCAAGGTAAAACGGCTGCGTCTGTTCGCGGATGGTCACCGTCTTCTCTGCAAATTGCTTCGGCTCAATCGTCGTCATCTCTTCCGGCTTCGGCCCACCCGGCACCTTGCTGAAATATTTTTCCAGCAAAGGCATCGCCTCTGAAGCCTTCACATCGCCTACTACCGTCACCACGATATTGGCGCCCACATAGTATTTCTTGTGGAATTCCATTGCCTCCGTGGCATTGATCTGGCCAACCTCGCTGGGCCAACCAATCGAACTGCGTCCGTAGTTATGCGCCACATAGGCGGTTGCCAGAAACTGCTCCACCAGCCGGCCAATCGGGTTCGAGTCGGTGCGCATGCGCCGCTCTTCTACCACCACATCCCGCTCTTTGTAGAACTCGCGCGGCACCACATCTGCCAACCGGCTACTCTCCAGCCACGCCCACAACTCCAACCGATTCTCTGGCATCGACCAGAAGAAGCTAGTGTTATCCAGCCCCGTTTCGGCGTTTAGCCCCTCCGCCCCATTTCGCTCTGCCACATCCGTGAACTGGTTGGGGATGACATACTTGTGCGCCTCCGCCTGCGCCTCGAGGAAAGCCTTCTTCAAGTCGGCCAGTTTCTTTTCGTCGCGCCCCACAGCTTTCAGGTATTCAGCCTCGTAAGCGTTGTTGGCCTCTTCCACCTTGGCCAGCGCAATCTTTTCATCTGCATAGTCCGTAGTGCCAATCTGGCTGGTTCCCTTGAAAGCCAGGTGCTCGAACATGTGCGCAAGACCGCTTTCGCCCGAGGGATCGTCCACATCGCCCGCGTCCACAAAGGTGGTATAGCTGAAGACCGGCGCCTCTGGCCGCTCGCAGACAATCAGGGTGAGCCCGTTGGGCAGCACCTTGGTCGTGATCCTTTGCTCAAAACTCTTCAGATCCTGGGCATGCGCGTTGGCAAAGGTCAACGCTGCCAGCAAAACCAATCCCAACCAGGAAAATCTCCTGTTTCGCATCCCCGCTCCTTGTTCCGGGACACAACCCTAATGCCCCCGCCCTCTTCCAAGCTAGTGCCCCTCACCGAAGTGGGTCAAACTGGTTGTGGCTACACTTGAGTCTGACTCGCCCTGCGGGCTCAGCGGAAGCTGATCGTTTAACTTGAAACAAGCGGCTTACCGGCGCAGAGCCTCGGCTTCGCTCGGATCCCGTGACACCGCCCGCAGACCGGGCATCAAACAATTGAGTGTAAATACCATTGAGTCCAACGCTGTCTCAACCCGTCTCTCAAACGCCTATCACCCGCCGTCGCTTTCTCCAGGCAGGCACGCTTGGAGTTGCCACGCTGGCGCTCTATCCAAGCGAGATTGAGCGTCACTGGCTCGAAATCACCAGGCGCGACGTTGTCCTGCCTGGCCTGTCTCATGTCTTCGACGGCATGCGCATCGCTCAAATCAGCGACATCCATATGGACGTCTTCACCGAACCCCTGTTTCTGCGCCATGTCATTGACGAGGTCAACCGCCTCCAGCCCGATGCAGTCCTATTGACGGGCGACTATGTGACCGAAAAGTTCGTTCCGAACCGTTACTCGTCGAAAAAGTTCATCGCCCACGAAGAGAAGTTCGCAATAGGTGCTGCGTGGCAATGTGCCAACATGCTCCGCGACTTGAAGTGCAGAAGTATTTACGCCATTCTCGGCAATCATGACCATTCCATCGGAGCAGACCAGGTGTCCGAAGCGCTCGCCGACAACGGAATCACCATGCTCACCAACGCATGCCTGCCGATCGAGCGCAACGGCAATCGATTCTGGCTGGCTGGTCTCGATGATCCGGTGCTCGGCAATCCGAACGCGGATTTGGCCATTCCGCCATCGATTCGAAACCTTGCTAGCGAACCTGTAGTCCTGATGTGTCACGCCCCGGATTACGTCGATACACTGTTGACTCATCCGGCAAGCAAGACGGTTGCCCTCATGCTCAGCGGCCACACCCACGGAGGTCAGGTTCGCCTTCCGCTGATTGGATTTCTGCATCTGCCAGAGCTGGGAAAGAAGTACGTTGAAGGCTGGTTCCGGTTCGGCGGTTTGCAGCTCCACGTGAACCGCGGCATCGGCACCTTGGGCCTGCCGATTCGCTTCAATTGCCCGCCGGAGCTCACCGTCGTCACTCTGCGCACCGCCTGATCCAGCAAGCCTGCGACTTCCGCCGAACTTGCACCAGGTAGCGAGAACCGAATGCGCGCTCTTCGCGTACTCTCATCGGGAGATCTCTCCATGCGCCGTTGGCTTTTTCGTCTCTTAAGCGGATTGGTAGTGGTTCTCGCTCTTTTCTGTGCAGTTGTTTGGGGAATCCTGGTCTATCCTCGCCGCATTGCGCATCCGCCGCTCAAACTGGCGCACGGCACCCTCGCCATCCAGCACGCGCGTATCTACGTTTCACCCACAGATCCACCCATCGATGACGGTTCCATCCTCATACGCGACGGAGTCATCGCCGCAGTCGGTCCCGCCATCCAGATTCCCGCCGACGCCGTCCCCGTGCCCTGCGACCATTGTGTGGTCACCGCCGGCTTCTGGAACGCCCACGTCCACTTCACTGAGCCCAAGTGGAGTGGCGCGGAGTGGAAATCATCAGCCACGCTCAATCCACAGCTCGCCGACATGTTTCTCAGCCGCGGATTCACGACGGTGGTCGATGTCGGCTCCAATCCTGCCGATACGCTCTCCATCCGTCGCCGCATCGAATCAGGCGAACTGGACGGTCCGTTCATCTACACCTCCGGCCCTCCGCTCTATCCTCCCCATGGCATCCCTTATTACGTTCGCGACTCCGTGCCCCGGTGGGTTCTCTTCCTGGTGCATCAGCCGGATACACCGGAAGAGGCGCGGAAAGATGTGCGAGCCAATTTGAAATTGGGCGCGGATCTTACCAAGCTCTTTACCGGCTCATGGATTGCCCGCGGCCACGTCTTGCCGATGCCGCTCGCCATCGCCAAAGCCGCCGTCGAAACCTCCCACAACAACGGCAGGTTGGTTTTCGCGCATCCCTCCAATCTCGCCGGAACCCGTGTCGCCATCGACAGCGGAGTCGATGTCCTGGCCCACGCGCCCGACGATACCAGGGGCATCGATCAGAGCCTCTTCGCTGACATGGTCCATAAGAATATGGCCATGGTCCCCACGCTCAAAATGTTCGCGAGCACGGTGACCACCGACTCTTCCTACATGGATCCGATATACGCTGAGGTTCGCCAGTTCCACTCGATTGGCGGGCAGTTGATCTTCGGCACCGACGTTGGCTACATGACCGACTACTCCACAGAAGGCGAGTTCGAAGGCCTCGGCAAATCCGGCCTCAACGCAACCGATGTGCTCGCCATGCTCACCACCAACCCGGCCGCGCGTATGGGCGTCTCCGGCCAGAAGGGAACTGTAGCCCCCGGCAAACTGGCCGACCTCACCATCCTCGGCGCCGATCCTGCCGCAAGCCTCACCAACTTCTCTCGCGTAACCACGGTCATCCGCTCCGGAAGAGTCGTCTACAAACGGTAGACCGCCTTCACGACGCTCTTTGCAGTGCTGGCCCCAACTCTCCCACTAGCGGTTCTCCGCGCATCCTTCCGCCCGGTTGCGCCTCGTCGCCCACGCGGAACTGGTGAATGATGCCGTCCAGATCGCTGGCAAGCGCTGACAGGTTTCTGCAAGCTTCTGCTGTCTCGTCGGCTGCCTGCAGGTTCTCCGTGGCCAACCCTGAAATCTGGCTGGCCGATTCGGCAATCTCTCCGGACGCTGCCGTCTGCTCGGTAGCTGCGGTGGCAATCAGATGAATCTGGCTCTCCACTTCTTTTGACGATTCGATAATCGCTCGCAGACTTTCGTGCGCATGGGTCGTTTCGCTCAAGCCGGCTTCTACCGTAGTCCGGCTCACCGCCATCACATCGATCGTCTGCCGGGTTTCCACCTGAATGTTGCCAATGGTTCCCGCTATCTCCTGCGTGGCCGCCTTTGTCCGCTCGGCCAACCGCCGCACCTCGCCCGCCACCACAGCAAATCCGCGGCCATGCTCTCCTGCGCGCGCGGCTTCAATCGCCGCATTCAACGCTAGAAGATTCGTCTGTTCGCTGATCTCCTGGATCACGTGAACCACCTTACCAATCTCTTCGGAGCGTACGGCCAGCAAACTCATCTTCTCTGCGGCGGAGATCGTCGCCGCGGCAATCTTCTTCATCGTTGAGGCTGCAGCCTCCATCACTGCTCCGCCCTTTGCCGCATTCTCCGCCGACTTTGCACTCGCCACCGATGCGTTTTCAGAGTTCTGACTGATCTCGCCCACCGTCGCTGTCATCTCCTGCGCCGCGGCTGCAATCTGATTGATCCTGCTGGTCTGGGTCTGCGTGTTTGCGCTGGTCTGCGCGGCCCGCGTGCTCAGTTCCTCGGCAGCCGTCGAGAGTGTGTCGGCGCCCTCGGTCACTGACCGAACCACCGTGCGCATCGCGGCCACGCTGGTGTTCAGTGCCTTCGAAAGACGGCCAATCTCGTCGCCTCCTGCATCCTCCACGTTCACCGTCAGATCCTTTTCCGCAACCCGCTCCAGCGCCGCGGTTGCCAGCGCCAGCGGAGGCGCAATGAGCCGCGTCAGCCCAATCCCGATCAAGGCACAAAGCACCACCGTAAACCCCATGAACACCCAGATCAGCAACAGGATCGTGTGGTTCATGTGGATGGTTTGCTTTCCTTCTGTCGCGCCGGCCTCGTTGTTCAGCGCGACATCCTTTTCAATCGTGTCCGCGGCCAGGTTATAGGTCTTTTGCGCCGCCGGAGAAAGAATCGCCTTCACCGCATCGCTGGTCTTGTCGTCTGCAGCCATCGTGCGTGCGCGGTCACTTATCCCCATATATGCCGAAAGGTTCCCTTGGATTTGCGTGTGGAGTTCACGCTCGCCCGGAAGGGAGACCATCGGTGTGTATTTCCCAAATGCGGCGTTGTAGTCGGCAATGTATCTCTTGCGTTTGGCCACGTAGCGGTCCGTGCATTCTTTTGAATCGCATAGCAACAGCAGCACGTCCGTCCGTCGGATCGTCGACACGGAATAGCGAATGTCTCCAAGTATCTGCATCTTGGGTAGCGCGCTTATCTCAACAATGTCGGTCACCGCGGCGCTGACACGCAGAAGTCCAACCGCCGCCACCGTTCCCAAAGTCGTGCAGAGCAGGCAAACTACTCCAAACGCGAGAGCGAATTTATGTGAGATGCGAAGATTCCGAAGCGTTCGCACAGAAGTTGCGTCCCCCCTCAAAGGCGACTGCCCTGACACGTATATCGGCGGTTCTTTGAAAGCGAGGAGGAAGAAATATGCGCCGGCCTGCCAGAACTTCCGCTTCTGAATCTCTCCCCTCCTGAAAACGCGCAAGACCTCTGCCCGGATACTGTCTTGGCTTTATCCATTTCTTGCTACCATGGGAGTTCCATGTCATCTGGTCCCACAAACCGGCGACTCGGAATCCCTGTCCTGCGGGCAGTCATCGAAATCGCGTTCATTGTGTTTCTGTTTTATTCCAATCTCCTCATGGGAGAATTCACCGTAGCCAATGGGCGTGGAAAGACACTCGCCGTCGCCTTCAACGACATCTTTACCATCACAAATTTCGTCATCGCGACCATCTCCGCGCTCATCGGCTACCTTGTCTTTGAATATCTTCGAAAGAAGTTCTGACCCCGGCTTGCTCGTATTCGGAACGCGGTCGCCTTGACCCGATCCGGTGCACTTCCGTATGCTGCGAGCGTTTCCACGCGGTGGAAGGTTCCCAACTTCAACCCGCATGATGGAGAACCCGTATGAGTTCCACGTCCTCGGTCGAAATCTCTGCCCAGCCTTTACTGCCTACCGCCCAGCCGTTTCTGGTCCGCCGCGCCGCCGTTCTGGGCGCCGGAACCATGGGCTCGCGCATCGCCGCCCATCTAGCCAACGCCGGCATCCCCACTTTGCTCCTCGACATGGTCCCCTCCGGCGAAGGCGACCGCAGCCGCCTGGCCAAAGGCGCGCTCGACGCCCTCGCCAAGTCCAAACCCGCCGCTCTCTATGACGCATCCCTCACGGCCCTCATCACCCCCGGCAACTTTGACGACGACCTGTCCAAACTCTCACAGTGCGACTGGGTCATCGAAGCCGTTGCCGAAAATCTCGTCATCAAAACCGCCCTGCTCGCGCGCGTCGTGCCGCATCTCGCGCAACACGCCCTGCTCACCACCAACACCTCCGGCCTGCCTGTCAACCAGATTGCCGCTGGCCTCTCCGCGCATCGCGACCGCTTCTTCGGCACCCACTTCTTTAATCCGCCGCGCTACATGCGCCTCCTCGAAGTCATTCCGGCCCCGGAAACTGATCCCATCGCCGTCGCCGCCTTTTCCGCCTTCGCGGACCGAATCCTCGGCAAGCAGGTGGTCCGCGCCAATGACACGCCCAACTTCATCGCCAACCGCATCGGCATCTCCGTCATGTTCAACGCGGCCACGCTCATGCTCCAGCAGGGCCTCACCATCGAAGAAGTCGACGCGCTTACCGGTCAAGCCCTCGGCTGGCCCCGCACAGGAACCTTCCGACTCGCCGATCTCGTCGGCATCGACATCCTCGCCCACGTCGCCGCCAACTTCCCGCAGGGCGTAACCCAGGGCGGCTTTTCTGCCGTGTTGGACGAGATCATGAAGCGCGGCTGGATTGGCGACAAAGCCGGCCAGGGTTTCTACAAGAAATCTCGCGGTGCGGACGGCAAGGAAATCCGTCAGGTCCTCGACCTCGCCACCTTCGAGTACCGTCCCGTCGCCAAACCCGCACTCCCTGCTCTCGAAATGGCCAAGAACGCCGCCACGCTGCCCGAGCGTCTGCGCCTCCTGCTGGCCAACGATCCCGCCAAGGACAAAGCCGCTGCCTTTCTCTGGCCATTCCTATCCTCGCTCTGGAACTTCGCTGCCGATCGCATCGGCGAAGTCGCCAACGACGCCCCATCCATCGATCAAGCCATGCGCGCTGGCTTCAACTGGGAACTGGGTCCCTTCGAAATGTGGGATGCCGCTGGCGTAGAATCCACTGTCGCTCGTATGAAAGCGCTTCAGCTTCCTGTCAGTGACGCTGTTCTCAAACTTATCGAGGGAGAGCCGCCTTCGGTCACCTGGTACCTGTCGGTCGGCCCGCAGTGCTTCAATCCCCTGAAGGATGGTTGGGAGCCGATCCACCCCGTTCCCGGCCACGCCCGCATCGCCGATTTCCGCCGTTCCAATGGCGTGATCCGTTCCAACGCCGGTGCCTCTCTCATCGACCTCGGCGACAACATCGCCTGCATCGAGCTTCACTCCCTCAAGAACGCCATCGGCGGCGACGTGCTCTCCCTCATCTCATCCGTCCTCAAGCCCGACTCCGATGCCGTCCGCGATTTTGCCGGCTTCGTCATCGCCAGCGATCGCGAAAATTTCAGCGTGGGCGCCAACCTCATGCAGCTTCTGATGGCCGCGCAGGAGGGCGAGTGGGAAGAACTCAATGCCGTCATCTACGGCTTTCAGCAGATGACTGCGGCCATCAAGTTCTGTCCCCGTCCGGTAGTCGCCGCCCCCTTCGGCCTCACTCTCGGCGGCGGCGCTGAAATCTGTCTCCACGCCGCCCGCCGTCAACCCCACGCCGAGACTTACATCGGCCTTGTCGAAGCCGGCGTCGGCCTCATCCCAGCCGGAGGCGGTACCAAAGAAATGCTTCTCCGCGCCGTCGATTCCGCCATCTCCATTGCCCCGCCCGATCCGAAAGATCCGTCTTCGCGCTTCGCCCAATCTGCAGAGATGGGCGCAGCCCTCCGTCGCGTCTTTGAAACCATCGCCCTGGCCAAAACCTCCACTTCCGCCACCGAAGCTCGTCCCCTCGCCATGCTCCTTCCCGCCGACCGCATCACCATGAACCGCGAGCGCCAACTTCTCGACGCCAAAACGCAGGCAGCCGCTCTCGCCGAAGCCGGCTACTCCGCCCCCCAGCCACGCACCCAAATCCCCGCACCCGGCACGGCCGCGTTAGCCGCTCTGGAAACCGGCGTTTTTCTCATGGGCGAAGCCGGGTACGCTTCCGAGCACGACCAGAAAGTAGCCCGTTGGGCCGCCTATATTCTGTCCGGCGGTCGCGTGACCGCAGGCACACTCGTCAGCGAGCAGTACCTGCTCGACTTGGAGCGCGAGGCTTTTCTTTCACTCTGCGGCGAGCGCAAAACCCAGGAGCGCATTGCCTTCACCCTGAAAACCGGCAAGCCCCTGCGCAACTAGGTCTTTGACCGTGGAATCTGTATCCGCCCCGTGCCCCATCCATTCGCGTTCTTTGCGAATGGGTGGGAAAGCGGAAACCTCAAGGTACGAAATCAAACTGTCGGAAACCTGGAACTCAGTATGTTATGTGTCGTTGATGAGTAGAAGGGGAGCGTGAATGGATCGCGAAACCGCTGCCACAGAAGACACATCGGAAAGCGAAGCTGCTTTGCTTGAAGGTTATCGTCAAATGGCTGCCGACCAGGAACAAGAAAAGGAAGCGGAAGAATGGACGGAGCATATTCTCTTCGAAATCGAGTAATGCGACACAGCTTCGTCCTAATCGCACTCCTGTGCGCTTGTGTTCCAGTTACAGCCCAGCAACCACCCCATCCACCTCAGCTCAATGAGTCCGGTCAGACCATCGTCGACGGCCACTCAACTCCATACCTGATCCGGCATCTTCCCGTCAGCTCTTTCCCTGACCTGCCGTCTCAGATCCAGCAAACCCTCACCCAGCGCGGCTGCATGATTCCGCAAACCTACCAGGCGCACCATCCTGAAAACGTAATCCACGCCCGCCTTGAGCGCCCCGGCTCCCTTGACTGGGCAGTTCTGTGTTCGGTGCAGGGAACGGTCTCGCTGCTCGTATTCTTCAGCAGTGAACCCACGCAGTCCTTCGTCTTGGCCACAGCCTCGGAAACCCAGCACCTGCAGTCCCACGGCTCCAGCGGCATTCTCGGCTTCAACTGGGGCATCGATCCCGCACTCCCCTCCCAGATTCACGAGGCGCAGTCAGGCCTCGAGCATCGCCCTCCCTGGGTCGACCACGACGCCGTCGCCGATTCGGTCGTCGATCACAAAACCATCTACCACTTCTACGCGGCGAATGCCTGGACCACGCTTCCAATGCCGCAATAGTTCCGCACAAACCCAAAGTTTCCACGATCTCTTTGCCGCTGGTAGTTCAAGGCTGCCATTCCTGTTGCGCTACCATTGCATCAAATCATTGGAGCAGTAATGAACCCAACTCTGTTGGATAGCCCCGTCGCACCTGCACGGTCCACGAAATCTCCACGTCTCACGCGCGCCCGCCGTGCCGCCATTCTCAAAGCCCTTGCTGACCCGCGCCGGTTTGAACTGCTTGAGCACATCGCCAAGGCGAGCTGTCCGCTAGGCTGCGCTCAAGCCCTCGCTGCTCTTCCCATCTCAGCCGCCACGCTCTCCCACCACATCAAGGAACTCGAGTCCGCCGGCCTCATCCACGTCCGCCGCGAAGGAAAATTCCACTTCCTCACCCTCCGTCCCGGTGTCCTCAAGAGCCTCACCAATCTCCTCGTCGCGCTCGACACAGACCCCTGCTAGGATCGCTGAACCCCTTTTTTTAAAAAATATTCACAATCGATTTGAATCCTTCTTCGTGTTGTTCAATCAATTCGATAGCCATCGAAATGTCGAAGCGACGACGTTTCGAACAAGGAGCAACGCAATGAGCACCATTCAGGAAAATAGTCTTCATGGAAAAGTCGCGCTGGTTACCGGCGCATCCAAGGGCATCGGGGCCGCCATCGCCCGTGAATTGGCCGCACGCGGCGCAGCCGTGGCCGTCAACTACTCCGGCAGCAAGGCCGCTGCTGAAAAGCTCGTAGCGGACATCAAAGACGGTGGCGGCAAAGCCATTGCCGTCCAGGCCAACGTCGCAGACCCCGCCACCATTCAACCGCTTGTTGATACTGTGGCCACTCAGCTTGGCCCCATTGACATTTTGGTGAACAACGCCGGCGTCTACGAGTTCGGCCCGCTTGAAGCCATCACGCCCGAGCATTTCCATAAGCAGTTCAACCTGAACGTGCTCGGCCTTTTGCTCGTTACCCAGGCCGCCGTCCCTCGCTTCAATCCCGCTGGCGGCAGCATCATCAATATCGGCTCCGTCGTTGGACGTATGGCCTTCCCAAACGCCGCCGTCTACAGCGCCACCAAGGGTGCCGTCGATTCCATCACCGTCTCGCTCTCCAAGGAACTCGGTGCAAAGAAGATTCGCGTCAACGCCCTCAATCCCGGCGTGATTGAAACCGAAGGAACGCACGCCGCTGGCTTCATAGGCAGCGACTTGGAAAAGAATGCCGCTGCTGAAACGCCGCTCGGTCGCATCGGCCAGCCCGGCGACGTCGCAACAGCCGCCGCATTCCTGGCCTCCACCGACTCGGGCTGGCTCAGCGGCCAGACAATCTACGCGTCCGGCGGCTTCACCCGCTAAGCCAATCAACAAATCCGTGCCCCTCCATTCCGCGTTCTTTGCGGAATGGAGGGGAGACAGGGGATTCGGCGCTGGTTATCTGCATCTATCGACCGTCCGTCCCTTTACGCTCTCTTCTCCGCCTCGAGCAAGGCCCGCTTCCTTTCCACGCCCCATCGATACCCCGTCAGAGATCCACTCACTCCCACCACTCGATGGCACGGCACCACAACCGCCACTCGATTGGTCGCGCATGCCCGGGCCACGGCCCGCGTCGCTTTCGGATCGCCCATCTCCCGAGCCAGTTGGCTATAAGTTCGCGTCTCGCCCCGCGGAATTGCCCTCAAAGCCTGCCACACCCGCAGTTGAAACGCCGTGCCTCTTAAGTCCAGCGCCAGCCGCTCATTTGATTCAGCTCCCGCTACGCTCTTCACCGCTGTCTCCACAAGGCCCGCAAGCGCGGGATCAGGCCGCAGCGTCGCCAGAGGAAACTCCTCGCGCAAGCTGGCCTCTGCCTCGGCCGCGGTGCCCCCCAACGCCAGCCAACAAAGTCCGCGGTCGGTGGATCCAACTACAACCCAACCAAAACGCGAAAGGGCGGAAGCCCACCGGATCTGCTCTCCCCGACCACCCTGCGCAAAGCGCCCCGGTGTCATTCCCAGCGCCGCTCCTTCGTATGCCCGGCTCGACGACCCAAACCCTGCCTCGTAGATTGCATCCGTCACGTTAGCCCCCTGCTTTAGCGCACTCCGCAGGCTCCCCGCCCGCAGTGCCCTCTGATACTGCAACGGACTCACACCCAGCCGCTGTTTGAACATCCTTTGCACTGTGAACGGGCTCAGCCCAGCCACGCGTCCCAGTTCCGCCAGCGGCACCGCCCGATCCGCATGCTTCTCAATGTGCGCGCGCACCCTATCCAATCCCTCACCGATCTTGTCCAAACTTCCGCCCTGCGCAGGAGTACATTTCTTGCACGCTCGAAATCCCGCTACCCGTGCTTCCTCCGCTGTTCCGAAAAACCGAACGTTTTTCTTGAGCGGCAGCCGGCTCTTGCAATCCAGCCTGCAAAACACGCCGGTCGTCGTCACGGCATAGAAAAACGCGCCCTCGGGGTTGCGGCTCGTCAGCTGCCGCCATGCTGCCTCAGCGTCAATGGGCGACGCAACTTCGCGCCCGCGGTTCTTTGCGAATTGGAGTGAAGTGTTCATGAAAACCATCGTCGCCGATCTTGGTTTTACTAGCTATCCACTTCTTGCGCGCAATTCAAATTCTTCTCAAGCAACAATTCCCGCCCCTCCGGAATCACGAAGCCGCCATCTTCCTGAGCGCCTCTTCAGCCCGTTCCAGATCGGCCTCCGTGTCCACTCCAATCGTGTCCCGCGGCGCTGCAGCCACATAAATATCGATCCCGTTGTCCAGCAGCCGAAGTTGCTCCAGCCGTTCCACGTTCTCAATCCACGATGGCGGAAGCGAAGCAAACCGTTCCAACGCAGCCTTTCGGTACGCATAAATCCCCAGGTGCTTTCGGTACCCGGCAAATCCCGCCCGGTCCCGGTCGAAGGGAATCGTTGCCCGTGAAAAATAGAGTGCTCGACCATCCAGTGCAGTCACCACCTTTACCGCGTTCGGATCACCGATCTCCAGTGCCGGGCAGCGAACCGCCAGCGTTGCCACATCCACTTCCGCACGGTCGAACAGCGTCAGCAGCGGCGGAAAGAAATCCGCTGTCAGCGTCGGCTCATCGCCCTGAATATTGACATAAATATCCGCGTCAATCGTCCGCGCCACCTCCCGCACCCGGTCCGACCCGCTCTGGCACTCAACGGACGTCATCACTGCGGGAATGCTCAAATTCCTGCAAGCCACGGCAACTTCGTCTGAGTCCGTGGCCACCACCACTGGGTCCATCAACCCGCTCGCCGCCGCCGCCCGCCACACCCATTCCACCATCGGCCGCCCGGCAATCACCCGCAGAACCTTGCGGCTCAGCCGAGTCGAGTTGAGCCGCGCAGGAATCACTCCGGCAATCCGCAACTTGCCCATGCCGCTAAGTGTAAATCCCTCATCCTCTCATCGGGTTTGACCTCCAATCCGCCCACCCGTATCATCAATATTGGCGCGCAAACATCCATGGGCAAGGTCTTCGCCCATCAGGCAGTCAGCCGCGCCCCTCTCCGGCGGAGTAGCTCAGATGGTTAGAGCGTGGGATTCATAACCCCAAGGTCGACGGTTCGATCCCGTCCTCCGCCACCAATCATTACCAACAGATACGCGGAAACCTCGGCGTGAGCGATTTCTCTAGGTTGCGAGCGGGGCAGACGATCGCCGTGCCCCACCCTTCTGCGTCTACATCGATTTGTGGATCGGATCAGTGACCTTTATCGTGCCTGCAGGCTGGTCGGCTGCTTTCAATTTGAAGAGTTCCTTGTCCTGATAGGCCTTCTGAAGAAAGAAAAAGGCCTGCTTCTTTTCTCCTTGATCCGAGATCAGCCCCTTCAGGTTATAACCATCCTGCACTCCGGGCAGCATCCGTCTTGGAGAGCGAAAGTCCACCAGTATCCATGGACTCATGCCACGTAATTGAGGGATTCGGCTCAGCATGCCGATCTGATGTCGAAAGACATTAACTTGGTATTCCTCCGTCCAGCGCTCCGTCTCCGCTCCGTGCAATCCAGCCTTTGCGTCCGCGCCGAATTCGCTGATGATCACCGGCTTGTTATAAGCAATATGCCAAACAGTGGTATCGGCGTCTGCGGGCCGTTGTTCATACCATCCGATGTACTCGTTAGCGCCGATCACATCCAGAGCATTGCCCAGCGAGTCGTCGATATATTTATCGTGCCCTTCTGTCCGAACCAGCAACGCCGCCGTCACCAGGCGAGAGGAATCCAGAGCACGCACGTTGCTTGCGAGAGCGTTGAGGAATCGTGTTCGATCCGGCGTGTTTGGTGTTTCGTTCGCGATGGACCAGAGAACAACCGATGCCTTATCCCGATCGCGGCGAATTTCCTCATTCAATTGTTGCTGCGCCTTCTCTAGTACCGCTGGGTCTCCAAAATGCTCGGCCCAGTAAACCGGGATCTCCGACCAGACCATGATTCCCAGACGGTCAGTAGCGCGAGTCATCCGCTGGTCATGAGGATAGTGCGCAAGGCGCACATAATTGCAACCCAGTTCCTGTGCCCATCCAAGCAGCGTTTCGACGTCCTTGTCGTTGTCCGCGCGACCTCCACGAAAAGGCGCTTCAGCATGCATGGCGACACCGCGCAGAAAGATCGGCTTACCGTTGAGCAGGATATTCTGACCGTCGGTTTCGACAGTTCGGAAGCCGACTTCATCCTCCAGGTTGTCATCTCCCGAAGAAAGCAGGATGCGATAGAGTTTCGGCTGCTCAGGAGACCAGAGCTGCAAGCTGGTTGCGGGGATCTGGATCAACCCTCTTCCGCTGGAATCCAGTTGCGAGGTGACCGACAAATTGGCCTCAGGAATCGCAACGGTGATCGTTGCTCCCGCGCTCGCATCTTGCACATGAACCCATCCCACAGCCGCTGTGCGCTCATGATTGAGATGAAGGTCGTAGTCGTCAATGAAGTGGTCGGCCACATCAACCAGGGCTACGTCGCGCGTGATGCCTCCGTAGTTGAACCAGTCGGTCGTCGCCGTGGGAACCCCGTCAGCCTGCCTCGTATCATCGACCGCTACCACGATGAAATTCTTTCCGGTGTGCAACTGCTGAGTGGCTTCGCAGTCGAAGGCGGTAAAGCCTCCCTCGTGATCGCATACATGCTGCCCGTTGATCCAGATCAGCGCTTTGTAGTTTGCCGCGCCAATATGCAAAAACGTTCTGTGATGCGCCCGAGGTTGAAAGTCGAAGTATCGCTGGTACCAGACCAGGCCTTCGTAATAGAAAAGCTGGGCGCTTTGTGTATTCCAGTCCCCAGGCACCTTTAGTGTGGGCGACTTTGCAAAGTCGTATTCGACCAGGTGATCGCTTCCCGGCTCGGCAGCGCCATTCAAGTAAAATCCATCCTTGCGCAATTCGTGGTGAAACGTATACAAACCAGTCGCGTAAGGATCGACCATGTAGTGCCAGTCCCCGTTAAGACTCACGCTCTGGCGATGATCCACATCGACCAGAACGGTTGACGCTGATTGGGCGTATAGAAAGATTTGGCCGATAAAGAAAAATGCAAAACTGATGCAAAGCTTGGCTTTCATCGAACGTCCTTAGTGGGACTGGAATTACCAGGAACAAAATGGGGATGGATGGAGGCATCCATCCCTGCAAACGGAGCCGAATGAGACAGCGACTTTGGCTCCAAAACGCAACTCATTCCGGATTAGCCGACTGCGTTTGTCTATGAAGTCGGCGAAGAACTGAGCGCCATCCTGCGCGGCGTTGTTGTCAGCAGATGTACGCTTTCTCGTTTTGTCCCTGGCTTCCTCGCCAGGTGTTGATCTTCGGCGCGCTCCTCCGGTCCGATTGCGATCGGAAGAGCAC
This sequence comes from Occallatibacter sp., assembly GCA_049590315.1. GTDB lineage: Bacteria > Acidobacteriota > Terriglobia > Terriglobales > Acidobacteriaceae > Telmatobacter. The sequence goes on from JBAWCO010000406.1 coordinate 22,145, forward strand.
GCCAGGTTTTCACTCGTTCGAGCTACGTTAGAAGGTCAACCGTCCGCCCAACTGGATAACGCGTTGGGTGCCCGCGGCTGAGGTGATGGTGCCCTGATTGCCCGACGTAATGTTCCCGGCGGACGGGTTGCTGAGACTCACCCAGTTCATGACGTTGGTCACTTCGGCGCGGAACTGAAACACCAGTCCCCGTTCGAAGTTAATGTTGCGGAACAGGCCCGCATCCATATCCTTGAGGCCCGGTCCGATCAGGGAGTCGCGTCCCACGGTGCCGTCCGCGCCGCCAGGTCCGATTCCCAGGCCAGGCCCGTTGGTCGTGAACGCCGCATTGTTGAACCATGCCGTCAATACACTAGTCTGACTCTGCCCGGCGGCGCCGCATACACGGCAGCGGTGTGGGTCGAGCTTGGGGTTAACTCCAGCAACCATGTTGGGGCGGCTCGAACCCTGGCTGTCGAAGTTCTTGTTGGATCCCGTGTTCACCGTGAACGGCGCGCCGCTGATCAAGTAAACGACCGGTGAAATCTGCCAGCCGTTCACCACTTCCTTGACGATCCTGTTCGAACCGTGGAAGTAGTCGATCTTCCACATGCCGGAGATGGCCGCATTGAGGTCATGGTTTTGATCCATCGGGCCACGTTCCTCCCCAAGACCACCACCAAGGGCCCCCATCGAGTTGTTGCTCGGGGTGAAGGGCTTGCCGAGCACGCCGAAATCCTGCGCGCTCATGTTGCCATTCTCCACCGCGTTTGAGCCTTCCAGCGCCCGGCTCCAGACAAAGAAACCGCTGACTGAGAAGCCCTTCGACATCGACTTCGCCGCCGAGACTTGAAGGCCGTTGTAGTTGGACGTCTGGTCTGAAATCAGGTACGAAATTCCGCTCACGGTGCCAGGCGTCAGGTTGATGCCCGCATCGTATTGACGACGTTGCTCGGTGCTTGCCGCTGAGGTGGCGAGAGCGCCGACTAACGCACCGCCGGAAGAGTTTACAGTCGCGTAAGGCGCGTAGTTGGCATCGACGAAGGATGACAGATGACGGCCAAGAGTACTTACATAGGCCGCCGTCAGGCTAACCTTGTAAGGCAATTGCCGCTGCACGCTGAAGTTGAACTGGTACACCGACGAATCTTTGAAACTCGAGGGGATGGCCTCAATGCTTTGGCTCGGGTAGAACTTCGGAGCCGACGGCGTAAAGGTGTACGGGAAGATGCCGCCACCGGGAGCGGTGCTCGGGAACCCAACGTTGTAAATGTTGGTCATGGAAGTCTCGTTGCCAAACCCGTTGCGAATCGAGAACGGCATGGCGTTACCGGGCTGGTTCCACTCATTGCCGCTGACTGATCCGTAGAAGATGCCTGCTGCCGCGCGAATCGAAGTCTTGCCGTCCCCAAAAGGATCCCACGCGAAACCGATGCGAGGCGAAATGTGGCTGAACGATGTGGAGGTGAGCCCGCGAGGGACGCCCTTGTCCCCAACGAACAACTGGCCCAACGGTGCGGCCGGAGTAATGGTGGATTGCTGGCCGGGAACAAACGACGCCGTTCTGTTATGAGCATCCACCGGAGGCGTGTCGATGTCCCACCGCAGTCCGATATTGGCCGTGAAGCGCGGCGTAATGCGGTAGTTGTCCTGCGCAAACACCGCGGTGTGCCACGTGCTCAGATGCGTGATATAAGTCGAGTCCTGCTCAAATGAGTTGAGTTGGCCTGTAACAAAGTCAGCAATCGCATTACCGGTGGTCGTGGGCGCGGAGGTCGAGTAGCCCAAGTCGCCGTAATTATTCAAATTGGCAGCGAACATGGTCTTGTCCAGAGCGAACTCACCGCCAAGGGAGAGATTGTGCTTGCCCTTGGTCATGCTGATTACGTCGCGTAATTCATAGTTGTCGGAACCCGTAACCGGGCCGGCGTTCGGGTTACCCGTACTGAAGCCGGCGCCGTTAAGATAGGGCAGTCCGGCCGGTCCCTGGATGAGGAAGTTCGAGCCGAAACTGCCGAGGGTTTGGTTGGCGGGGCCGGTCACCGGGATCAGTGCGCGGCCGCCCATGGCCCGCGTAAACGTTAGCCAGGTTTGATTGGCGATGGAGCCGCTGAAGGTGTGAACATCGGCGAGGTTGAGATTCGTCTGAGCGGCTGCGGATTGATTTCCGGTCCAATTGATGTTGCCGCCGCCGCTGGGAGTCGACGCGGTCTTGATATAAAAGTAGGTCCCTGTTAGATGGTCCTTGTCGCCTATGTTCTCGTCATACTTTCCCAGGTATTCGTCTGAGTTTGTCGGAGTGGTGTACATGCCGATGTAAGTGCCGCCGCCCGTTTTTGCAACCTGGGCTCCGGTGGGCAACGGAATGGAAACACCGATTTTGTTGTTGATGTTCAGGAAATTTGCAGCAGTTGTGTCCAGAAGGGCTTTCGGGATGCAATACCCGTTAGTACCGGTACCAGCAAGACCACTGGCGGTTATTAGGTTGGCCGCGCAACCGGGGCCATCGTTTGCTCCATTCACGGGAACCGCTTTTTTGGTGCCCGGCATGTAGATATAGGAAGCGCCGCCGAGGTTAATGTCCGCAGTAAAGTCGCCCAAGCGCTCGGCGGCCGTTGGCGTCACACCACCTGTGACCCCGCCTGCTTGCACCTGGCGCAAACCGGCATAGCTGAAGAAGAAGAAAGCCTTGTCGTGCTTGACGGGGCCGCCGAAGGTTCCGCCAAAGTTATTGCGGTGATAGGGACTCTTCATCAGTGCCCCGGTAAAGGGATTCTTGGTGGGGGTCCAGCTAAACGCGTTGAAATCGGTATTGCGGTTGAACTCAAACAATCCGCCATGAAATTTGTTGGTTCCCGACTTCGTGAGCACCGTGACCACTGCGCCGGAGAACTGTCCATATTGCGCATCGAATGCGCTTGTCTCAACGCGGAATTCGTCCAGTGCGTCGGGGTTGGGAGCCGGGTTGCCGTAATTGCGCATACCGGTAATGTTGTTGCCGCCATCCAGATAAAACGCGACGGTTCCGTTGCCGGAATCGAGCGAGCCGTTGACTTGGACAGCCGCGGACGGCAGTCCAACGGTCATATTAGGTGTGCCGCTGGGGTTTGAGGTCGGGCTATTGCTATTGGCCATCACGCCCGGGGTGAGCGAGAGCTCCGCGTAGGCGTTGCGATTGACCAGCGGCAAGCCGATGATCTCGTCCGTCTCAATGGTCCGGCCCAATACCGCGTCAGACGTGTTCACCAGCGGGGGAGCCTCGGTGACGGTTACCGTCTGAGTCTGCGCGCCAACGGTGAGTTTCACTTCAACCGTCACCGTCTGGTCTACGTCGAGCGTGATATTTTGCTGCACAAACCGTTCAAAGCTGGGTGCTGTCGCTTCGACGGAGTATTTGCCCACAGGCAGGTAATCGATACGGTATTCCCCATAACCGTTTACCGGTCCCGTCCGTGAGAATCCGGTGTTCACGTTGGTCGCCCTCACGGTCGCCGTGTTGACCACCGCCCCTTGTTGATCCTTCACGGTACCAACAATAGATCCCGTAGTTTGCTGCGCTGTGGCAGGCAGAAATGCCAGCCCCAGTAGAAGCACGAATCCTGCGACGCGAAGAAACAAGTTCGGTCTTTGATTCAGAAATGCCATGATCGACTGCCTCCGAGAAATTCCGTTCATGTGTTGCTCCTTTAATCCTTCTTGATCTGCATCCATCTGAAGATCGGTTCTCTGGCTCCTCCCACGTCTGGATCGCCCGCACCGATCAACAAACATCCGCCGGAGACTCCGACGTGGCGAGGATTTGAGTCAGATTGACGGGTGCAACCATAGCCACTGTCTTTATTCGGTGTCTTGTGATTTCGAAGTGAAATCTATGTGACCGAGTTTGTGAACGAAGCCACCGGCACGCTCAGAGTCGGAAGTAGCAGTAGTAAATCGTTTCGGGAGGCCCGCCTGCGGCCCACGTTAACGTTGTTAATAATTGTCGTTAAACATATGTGGGGAAAGAATTAAGGTTGGTGAATGACCCAGTCAAGGGGATGTCAGCATTGGGGACATTCATGTAAAATCGCTTCGTCACAAACCCGGAGTCGCACGATCGATGGCAACTGATCTCAATGCGGATGAAAGAGAGCATAGAGAACTCGATTGGTTGTTGACGTCCGGAGTGTTCGGCCGATCCCACAACCTCGCTCAGATGTTGAAGTTCATCTGCGAGAAGCATTTCGAGGGTCAGGCCAATCAGATCACCGAACACACGCTCGCCGTTGAAGCCCTCGGACGCAGGGATGATTTCAATCCCCAGACGGACACAATCGTCCGCGTGACCGCCCACCAACTCCGAAAACGCCTCCAGGAAATCTACGCGGGCCCCGGAGCCTCTCGCCCGGTCCAAATCCAAATTCCAGCCGGGCAGTATGCCCCCTCCTTCGTCCACAAGGAGCGGGAGCCTGCCAAGTTGTCCTCCTCCGGCGTTGGAAGCATGGTCCACGCTTCTTCTACTGAAGCAACCATCGTCAAGCCTGATGTCGCGCGCCCAAAATGGCTCATACCCGCACTTGCGCTGGCATTCCTAGTCCTCCTTGGAGGAATCATCATTGGGGCAATGCATTGGAGAGCGCATTCAACTTCAGGCGCTCTTCCAGACCTCAAGACCAGCAGTGTTGTAAAGGGACACCCCGTGCGAGCCTTGTTGGGCAAAAGCCGCGAACCCTACATCGATAGTGCTGGAAATACCTGGACGCCGGGGAATTACTGCGCGGGCGGCGACAGCCTCTCCGAATTGAGCCAGCGGATTGCAGGAACGGAAGACGCGGCCATTTTTCTTGGCGGAATTCGCGGCCACGCTCATTGCGTCTTTCCCGTCGATCCAGGAATCTATGAAGTGCATCTGCTCTTTGCAGAAGCCTCCGACCTGCCCGCGGCCACAAATCGATCTGTCTTCTCTGTCAATGGAGGTGACAACACCTCGTTGGATGTTGTGGACGATGCTGGTGGCGACTACATCGCCGATACCAAGGTCCTGCGAGTCGTTCGCCCCGAAAACGACGGCGCCATTCACATCGATTTCGTCAGCGAAATCTCCGCATTGAAGGCTGTCGAGATTCTTCCAGCTTCTTCCGAGGCGTTGTTGCCCATCAGAATTGTCGCCGGCCCGAAAGCCTATAAAGATCCCGAAGGGAATCTCTGGCTCCCCGACCGTTATGTAATCGGTGGCCGCCCCGGACAGAGCGCAAAGGTCGTCAAGAACGAGCAAACCGGTTTGTACGATTCCCATCGAGTTGGGAAATTCCGCTACACCCTCCCTGTTGTTCCTCTTGAAAAGTACCGTGTGCGGCTATATTTTCGGGAACCATGGTTTGGAAAGGAGAACGTCGGCATCGGCGGCCCCGGCAGCCGGATCTTCGACGTTTGGTGCAACGGCGTTGCCCTGCTCAAAGACTTGGACATCATCAAGGAAGCCGGCTCAAACCCCGTCGTCAAGACCTTCGACAATATTCAGGCAACGGCTCAGGGGAAGATCGAACTCACTTTCACGCCCGTCATCAACTACCCGCTCATTAATGCCATCGAAGTTCTACCCGAACCCGGCAAGTAGCCATCCCAAAAAGATCAGATCGAACCGCGATTGCTTCCCTACTCTGCACATCCCTACGCAAGTTCAGATTTCTGACCACTGACCACTGACAACTGCCGGGGTCCCCAGCGACAGGTCTTCGTCGCTGGGGTGGTTGACCACTCTTTTGATATCATTGCGTCTATAGAGTAGGTGGCCTGTTCCCCTTATCAGGCTGCCCCGGTGGTGTCTGTGTCTCGATTCTTCCAGCGTTTCGTCTTCGTGCTTTCCGTGGCCATATTCGCCGCCCTCGGCCTGGGCTTTGTCATGGGTGAATTCGGCCTCTTTGGCGTGCACGCCGGAGCCGACTCAGATGGCGCTTACCGCCAGATGCGCGTCTACGCTGAAGTCCTCAAGAAGGTCCAGACCGACTACGTCACCGAGCCCAACATCAATAACGTCACCACCGGCGCTCTCCACGGCCTGCTCGAGTCTCTCGATTCCGACTCCAGCTACCTCACTCCCACCGAGTACAAGATCTACAAGGACCGTCCCACCACCAATGTCGCCCAGGTTGGCCTCACCGTCTCCAAGCGCTTTGGTTACGCCACCATCGTCACCGTCCTGCCTGGTTCGCCCGCCGATCATGAGCACCTAGCCGATGGCGACGTCATCGAGTCCATCGGTGACCAGTCCACTCGCGAACTCTCGCTCGCCGTCATCCGGCTCATGCTTGAGGGCAAGCCCGGATCAACGGTCGCGCTCTCTGTCGTCCGCCCCCGCAAGGCTGACCCCGACAAGCTCACGCTCACCCGCTTCATCGCCACGCCGGCCCCGCTTACCGAGCAGCAGTACGAGAACTCCACCATCCTTTATCTCAAAGCCGGTCAGCTCACCGCGGCCCGCGTCGATGAAATCGGTGCCAAGATCAAGGCCGCAGGCAAAACCCACAAGGTACTCCTTGACCTGCGCGACTCCATCGGCGACGACTCCCAGCAGGGAGTGCGTCTGGCCAACTTCTTCATCAAGCAGGGAACCCTCGCAACGCTCCAGGGCCAGAAGTACCCCACGCAGACCTTCACCGCAGACCCGGCTCTCTGCCTCACCGACGCCCCGCTGGCTGTCCTCGTCAATCGCGGCACCTATGGCGCGGCTGAACTGGCCGCCTCCGCCATTGAAGACCTCAAGCGTGGCGATGTTGTTGGCGAGCGCACCTTCGGCGAAGGCTCCATCCAAAAGACCATCGAGCTCCCTGACGGCGCAGCCCTCCTGCTGACGGTTGCCAAGTACCAGGGCCCCGGCGGCAAGAAGATCCAGGACGAAGCCGTCACTCCGACAGTTGCCGTGGGTCGTCCCATCGAGGATGAAGACGACGAAGCAGCCCCACCCAAGGGTGACGAGCCCCTCGACAAAGCCCTTCAGCTCCTCAAGGCGAAAGCTGCCTAGCCACGGGCCGTGATTACCTGAAGCCCGGTCGCCGCCCTCCGCGCCACTAAGCCCCGTCGTTATACTTACGACGGGAGTCCTAACCACTATGACTCGCACCGCCGTTTGTGCAACCACCGCGTATTTTTCGCGACAGCACTTCACCGGCAAAGAACGAGATACCGAATCAGGAAACGACTACTTTGGGGCTAGGTACTATGCGTCTACGATGGGAAGGTGGATGTCTCCGGACTGGAGCGCCAAAGTTGAGCCTGTGCCGTACTCGAAACTCGACGATCCGCAGACGCTGAACCTCTACAGCTACGTTCGGAACAATCCGCTCAGCAATGTGGACGCTGACGGCCATGCGTGCTCTGGTGGGCTGGGGAACACCGGCAGCGGATTCTGTACAAGGGCTGATGCGTACGCGGTGTTCGATAACTTGGTGCACAACCAGACTCGATTCTTCGCCGCCGCTTCGGCCGCGACCCAGGAGCTGGCCGACGTTGCCGTGCCTGTTCTTGGAAGAGCTGGCACTTCGCAGAGCACCCGAGATTTTCTTGAGAACACTGGAGAGACGCTGCTCAAAACCAACCAGCAGGCGGTACTGCAAATCTACTCAGGACAGATGAGCGGAAGTGGCGCTGAGCTAGATTCAAAATTGGTCCATATGGAGCAGACCGTCGTTCAGCAGGGCCTCAATGATCTTCAAGGCAAGGACCCTGGTGCATACAATACGGCCGTCAGTGAAATCAACGGCCTTCTCAACGGGAAATCCACTCGTACCGCTAATGTAGGCGCTGCCATAGGCGGTGTAATTTTGCCGACTGACGGAGCATACGCGGATGTCCTAGCCGGTGTTAGGACGAGTCTCGGTCGTGACATCAACTTCGCAAATCAAAGCGACCGGGAAGCAATCGGGAACGCCTTGGTGCAACATGTACGGCAGACGGGCGGCTGTGATGTCGCGGGAAGCAGGGCTAACGGATGCTCAAACTAAAGCGAATTGCCGTATTGTTCGTTGAGCTGCTTGCAGAAGTGGTCCTGCTAGGTTGTTTGTTGGGCGCAATGGTTTCCGACAAGATTGGCATACTGAATGGCGTGCTAGGCGCGATGGTTACAGTTCCCGTCATCCTGGGTTTGCACGGGTATTATGTATCACGAATTCTTTCGACAATCGCTTGGGCAAGCAAAGCGAGGTGGCTTTACCCTTGCCTCGCATCCACAGCTTTCATTGCGCACGTCCTCTTTATTGCCCAATACAAATCGGAGCTGAGTTCTCGAGCGCAATTCCTAATCGTGCCGTTTCTTATCGGAGGCACTTGTGTTGTTTTCCTATGTTCATTCGGGGGGAACCTGCTTTTTAGAAAATGGTCACGGGCAATCCAGCGCCCTTCGCTAGCGGGTGATCCAGACTCTGAGACCGGGAACCGCGGTACGATTTGATGGGGCACGGATATGACGCAGTCGGTCACATATGCAAATACTGCGTGCTTTCCGCAGCCTTGTTCTACCGGGCAGGTTCTATAAAAGGGGATGTCAAGAAAAAACACTTCGCCTGATCCGCCGGGGGAAGATATTTTTCTGACATCCAGCCCCTGTTGGCAGCCGCAATACCCTTTTCGAGGGCATGGTTTTGTTTT